>JAAYPN010000068.1 GCA_012519775.1 Aeromonadales bacterium
CTACGTTATGACTATGACAGTGTGGACAAACAGGAGGGGTATTGGGACTTAGGTCTAATGTTATTAAATTGGCTTTTTCATCAATCCTATAGCATGTAACGTCATGTTCAGGATAGATTTCAGAGAAGGATTTGTAAAATGTCCATGGGTTGCTCCTTTTGTTTTTTTGGTTATTACCACTTAAGTGAACAACCCTTTTTTTTGCAATTTTTTCTAAAGAATTAACCTAGTTGATTTAGACTAGCAACAGTTTTCCGGAAGAACCTTTTTATTACATATTTACAATTTTTACAAAAATGTGTCATTTGTCTAAAATTTTACTACAATGAGATATACTTAAAGTTAAATAATTTCTCTTTGATTGAGGACTGATAAATGATCCCACAGATATCCGACCTAACCAAGTTAGAGCCACTCTATGAAAAATACCTTAACACCTTAAAAAATCATGGATTTAAAGGCGATGTGGAATTTACACACTCCTCACGACTACTGTGCGCAACTGACAACTCTGTTTATCAGAGAATGCCTCAGGGTGTGATCTTCCCTAAGGATAATGAAGATATCAGCATTGCAGTTAAAGTAAGAAATGCTCCTGTTTTTGAAAAGCTGATTATCACTCCTCGTGGTGGCGGTACCGGTACTAACGGTCAATCATTAAATGATGGTGTAACCATCGACTGCTCTCGCTACATGAAAGCAACTTCTAACTTCAATGAAGAAGACAGATCAATTTACGCTCAGGCAGGCGTAATCAAAGATGAGCTTAACGATTTTCTAAAACCTTATAAGTTATTCTTCTCTCCAGAATTATCAACCTCAAGCAGAGCTTGTCTTGGCGGTATGATTAGTAACGATGCTGCAGGTCAGGGTTCATTAAAATACGGCAGAACATCAAATCACATTAAGGATGTCACTGTTGTTCTTTTAGATGGCACTATTACCACCTTTGGTTCTGTAAGCGGTGAGAAGCTTCATGAATGTCTGAAAAAAGACGGCCTTGAAGGTGACATTTACCGCGGCTGCTATGCTTTAGTAAAAGACAACCGTGAGGAAATTGAAAAAGTATTCCCTAAGTTAAACCGCTTCATGACAGGTTATGACTTATACAACTGTTACGATCCTGAAACTGATACATTAAATCTTGCAAGAATCATCTGCGGTGCTGAAGGTACCCTTGCAATTATCTGTGGTGCTACATTAGATTTAACTAAGACTCCTGATTTCAGAGAGCTTATGGTGGTTAAGTATGAGAACTTTGACAGTGCTCTTCGCCACGCCGTAGATTTGATTGATGCAGGTGTATTCTCTGTTGAAACTGTAGATTCACGCGTACTCTCTCTTGCTAAAAAAGATACTGTATGGAATAGCGTAAAAGACTATATTCAGGAAGTTGAAGGTCATGAGATTTTAGGTATCAATATTGTTGAATTCAACGGTTATGATAAAGATGCCGAGCATGAGAAATTATCAAGAATTTTTGATGCTGTATGTGAAAAGGCAAAGACCTTTGAAAATGGTATCTTAGGTGCTCAGATTGCAAGCACACCAAAGGCTGTTGCTGCAATTTACGGCATGAGAAAGAAATCTGTAGGTCTTTTAGGCGCAGCAGCTGGCGACAAGAAGCTTGTTGCCTTTACAGAAGATACTGTAGTTCCTCCAAGAAATCTTGCTGACTATATTCTTGAGTTTAGAGCATTACTAGATTCTCTAAATGTTACCTACGGTATGTTCGGTCACGTTGATACAGGTCTGATGCATGTAAGACCTGCTCTTGATTTAACCACTGACGAGGATAAAGAGAAATTAGTAACAATCTCCAACAAGGTTGTAGAGCTTGTTAATAAGTATCAGGGTCAGATGTGGGGCGAGCATGGAAGAGGATACCGCTCATGCTATGGTGAGGTTTTCTTTAAGAGCTTATATCCTGTTGCAAGAAAGGTAAAAGAGCTTTTTGACCCTAAGAATATTTTAAATCCAGGTAAAATCTGCGTTCCATTCTCTAATAACGATGACAAGATTGTTTCTATCAACTCTCTTATGCGCGGTGATTTAGACAGAACCATTCCTGTAACTGTAAGAAATTCATTCAAGGGAGCAGTAAGCTGTAACGGTAACGGTCAGTGCTTCAGCTATGACAAGAGCGCACTGATGTGCCCTAGCTACCGTTACACCAAAAACCACATCAACTCACCTAAAGGCTACAGCGAGCTGATGCGTGAATGGATGCGCCTGATGAACGACAGAGGTCATAACATTGCATCTGAGGAAGTAGCACTGTTCACCTCAATGCCAAATCCTGTTAACTTTATCCGTCGTGTCTTTAACACTATTGCAACTAAAGGTACTGACTACTCTACTGAATATCTTGAGCACATCTCTACATGCTTATCATGCAAGTCATGTAAGAGTATCTGCCCTGCACACGTAAATGCAGCTGATTTAAACTCACGCTTCCTGGCTTTGTATTACAGCCGTTATTTACGTCCTTTAATGGATATCCTGATTTTAAATGCAGAATTTTCTCTACCTTTAATGTCTAAGCTTCCAAAGCTTTCAAATGCCGTTTTATCCAATAAGTTCTTTAAGAAGTTTATGGCTAAGGTATTTGGCTTTGTGGATATTCCTCTATTTAGCACACAGACCTTTGCTAGTGCATGTAAAGAACATGAATTTGAAATTCTAAGTGCGCAAAAGGCAGAGAAATCAGACTACGAGGTCATCATCGTGACCGATCCGTTTACCGTATGCTATGAGTCAAACGGCTTAATCAAGATGGCTAACTTTATGCGTAATTTAGGCTATAAGGTGGCTTTCCTGCGTCCATACGTAAACGGCAAGATTAAAATTATTCGCGGTCAGAGAAGAAGCTTCCTGCATTTTGCTGCAAAGCAGTCTGCAAGATTAGAGAAAATTGCCAAAACCAATAAGGCTTTAGTAGGTTACGATCCTGCACTTACCATCTGCTATAGAGATGAGTACACTCAGATGCTAGGTGACAACCGCGGTGAGTTTAACGTACTTCTTCCTGAGGAGTGGTTAAATGAGCAGTTTGGCACACAAAAATTCAATGAGAACTTTGATAAAATCAAAGACAAGGTATTAGCTGCAGCTAAGAGTGAGAAATTCGCATCTCCTTACTATCTGTTTACTCACTGCACAGAAAGAGCTTTAGTTACCAATGCTCCTTTAATGTGGCAGACTCTGCTAAACAGATTCGGTTTAGATCTGATCCCACTTAACGTTGCCTGCTGCGGTATGGCAGGTTTATTCGGCCATATTGCTAAAAACCATGACGAGACATATGCCGTATACGAGAAAAACTGGAAAGGCGAGATTGCAAAACGCGATTTTGACCACTGTTTAATCACAGGCTTTAGCTGCCGTTCTCAGGTATACAGAATGGAACACAAGGAAGCTGTTCATCCATTGTTCGTACTTGACGACTTATTAAATGAGGTCAAAGACTAATGACACTTCGCAATATCCTGGCTTACTTTTTTGGTAGCACTATTTTCTTTGTGATAGGACCTGCAATCATTATTGTTTTAGCCTGGTATTGCCCGTATGATTTTATGCCTCAGAATGTTGCATCAAATATCTTTGGTGCCATCTGCTCAGCTGCAGGTTTATTCTTTGTGATATGGTCAAACTATGAACTTATAACCAAAGGTAAAGGCGGTGCTGTTGTTGTAGGACCAATAAAACTTACAAATGAGACTGTAAGACTTGTTACTACAGGACCATATGCTTTATGCAGAAATCCGATGCATATGGGAATTATATTGTTTTATTTAGGTCTTTGTTGTGCCATAAATTCAATATTAACATTAGTCGTTCCTTTTGGTATGCTTATATTTTCATTCTTATTTGCGTACTTTTTGGATGAACCTCGTTTAAAAAAAGATTTTCCAGAAGAATATCAAGAGTGGATTAAAGAAGTTCCACAAAGGTTTTGGCCAAAACCTAAAAAGGCCAGATAATTAGAAAGGAGATTTTCATGACCATGATGTCAGGCGCACAAATGGTAGTGCGTACTCTTGAGGACTTAGGTGTTGAGCATTTATTTGGTTATCCAGGTGGTGCTGTTTTAGATATTTATGATGCATTATTAGAATCTAAAAAGATTAAACACATTTTAGGCCGTCATGAGCAGGGAGTAGCACACGCCGCTGATGGTTATGCTCGTTCAACCGGTAAAGTTGGCATATGCCTTGTAACCTCCGGCCCTGGTGCAACTAACACTGTTACTTCAATTGCAACAGCTTACATGGATTCAATTCCAATGGTTGTATTAACAGGTCAGGTTGGCACTCCACTAATCGGCTCTGATGCTTTCCAGGAAGTTGATACTGTAGGTATTACAAGACCTATCGTAAAACACTCATATTTATGCCAGTGTGCTCTGGATATTCCAAAGTATATCCGTCAGGCATTCTATCTTGCTGCATCAGGAAGACCAGGTCCTGTTGTGGTTGATATTCCAAAAGACTGCGTAAGACCATCTCTACGCTTTGAATATCCAGAGCAGGAAGGTCCTGTAAAATTACGTTCATACAATCCTACAAAACAGGGGCACCGCGGTCAGGTAAAAAGAGCAGCAAAACTTATCGCTGAATCTCTACGCCCTGTGATGCTTGTTGGCGGTGGAGCTCAGTTAGGTGGCGCAACCGATGAGGTAAGAGCAATTGCCAAGCGCTTTAATCTGCCTGTAACCTCAACTCTAATGGGTTTAGGTGTTTATCCATCAACTGATAAACAGTTCCTGGGTATGCTTGGTATGCATGGCACCTATGAAGCTAACAATGCTATGGATAAGGCTGATGTTGTATTTGCTATCGGCTGTCGCTTTGATGATCGTGTTACTAACAATCTTCAGAAGTTCTGCCCTGCAGCAAAAATCATTCACATCGATATCGACCCTGCCTCAATCTCAAAGACTGTAAATGCTGACATTCCTATTGTTGGTGATTCAAAGATTGTATTAAATCAGTTTATCGAAGCTTTTGACGAGTTTAATTTAAAGGCAAACGAGACCATCTCATCATGGTGGGATGAGATTACAAAGTGGAGACACTTAGATTGTCTAAACTACGCAAAAGACGACAAACTAATTCAGCCCCAGGAAATTATTGAAGCTGTTTATAAGGCAACCAAGGGTCAGGCTATCATCGCAACTGACGTTGGTCAGCACCAGATGTTTACCGCTTTATACTACAAATTTGATGAACCAAGACACCTTTTAACATCCGGTGGCTTAGGTACCATGGGTTACGGTTTCCCTGCAGCTGTAGGTGCAGCTGTTGCATATCCTGACAAGGACGTTTGCTTGTTTACAGGTGACGGTTCATTCCAGATGAATATTCAGGAGCTGTCAACCTGTCTTGAGTATGGTCTGCCAGTTAAAATCTTTATCTTAGATAACCACACCTTAGGTATGGTTCGTCAGTGGCAGAGAATGTTCTATAAAGGACACATCAGCTCTACAAACTTAAACTCAAACCCTGACTTTGTGGCTTTAGCTAAAGCCTATGGTCACGAGGGTATGAGAGTTACCGATCCTAAAGATCTGGACAGTGCTGTAGAAAAGGCATTATCCATGAAGGATAAGCTGGTGGTTGTTGACATCGTATGTAACACCGATGCTAAGGTTCTACCTATGCAGCAGGCTGGTGGCAGCATGTCAGATATGTTCTTAAACGAGGATTAACCATGCGTCAGATCATCTCAATCTTACTTGAAAATGAAGTTGGTGCATTATCGCGCGTAGTTGGATTATTCTCTCAGCGAGGTTACAATATCGAAAACATTACCGCAGCTCCAACTGAGGATAAGACCCTTTCAAGAATCACTATTCTTACAGAGGGTGACGGCACAATAGTTGAAAGAATCACTAAACAGCTTCACAAGCTTGTTAACGTAATCAAGGTTTCATCTCAGCAGGACGATTCCTGCGGCATCGTAGAGCGTGAGATCCTATTCGTTAAGGTTCAGGCTGTAGGCCACACACAACGTGAAGAAATCAAGACTTTATGTGATATCTTCAAGGCAGAAATTGTCGATATTACCCCTGAGTTATACATTCTTCAGTTTGTGAACACTTCTTTTGAAGTGGACAGATTCTTAAAGGCTGTCGCAGAGCAGGCAGAAGTCATCGAGACTGTCCGTTCAGGAGTGTGTGGTATTTTCAGAGGCGAACACTCTTTACATTCATAAAGATTAAAGAATGCTATAAAGCCTCCTACAATAGTATGGAGGCTTTTTTTTGTTATGGAAGCATTATGGAACAGCAATATTCAGAGCAGAAAAAACAGATCCTAAAACAAATTAATGATCTTTATAAGGACGGCGATCTGTTTAAGGTAATCGATCTTTTAGAGAACTGCCAATTGGACTTTGATTTATGTCTTCAGCTTGTACGTACCTATATCAATGTAGCACGACAGTCAGGCGATCCATATACCCTGTTTTCAAAAGCTCAAAGGCTTTTAGATAACTTCTCAAAGCAGGGCCATGATAATTCCTACTACCAGTTCTATCAGGGATGTATTCTCTTTAATTCAGGTCTTATTGCTGACAGTATTATCCGCTTTGAGCAGGCACTAAAGTTTGTTCCTGCAACCGATCCTACTCTGCTTTGCAATATACAGATCTATAAAGACAAGGCTACCTCACTTGAAACAGTAGCTTCATTTAATGGTTGCAGCAAAGATGAAGAGCTTTTGCTTCTTAGCCATTACAAAAAGCACTTTAATAATGAGCCTATGTGTTACTCAAAAGTAGGCAGCGTTAATCTGTATGTAATAAAGCCATCAGACAATCATGACTACAACATGCTTGTAACTACAGGTCTTAGCGGTAAAAATCAGAAGTCAAAAGATGGACTATCTGAAGATTTTGAACTCTGTTTTGCCCTTCCAAAGGATTTTTCAACATCTGATCCAAAAGAAGTACCTTTTGAGATTTCCATGTTTGAAGAGGTGGTTACAAACCTTATCTGCCAGAAGGATTTTATAGGTTTTGGCTATTATTTAGAAAAAGACAGATCATTTTCAAAGACCACTGCTTTTAACGGCGTGATGTTCTGCGGTCTTGGAGATTATAAAAAAGAAGCTCAGTGCATGAGCATAGGGGATAAGACCATCTCCTTTTTAGAGATGATCCCATTACGTCCTATGGAACTTAATTTCAGAAAGAATAACTCTGCAAATGCACTGCTAGAATTATTCAAAGAGCAGCAGATAATGCTGACTCCGTTTATAAAGACACGTGACGACGTATGTCGCACCATAAGTTAATTACCATTAGCAGTTAATATAGGAGGCTGTATGAGACTAAACCTTCCTTTCAACTTTTTCCTGAAAAACAAAGTACGAGTGTGCCACTAATTTGAACTTTTCTAGAAATTGCTTAATTGTGTATATAAAGATAATTAAGCTTTAGTGTAAAATTACTGTGTATTTGGTAAAAGAAATTAAATTATGGAAAAATTAAACGGCGCACAACAGGTAGTTCGAGTATTAGAAGATCTTGGTGTTACCAGAATTTTTGGTTATCCAGGAGCAGCTGTAACAGATATTTACGATGAACTATATGATTCTAAAAAGATTATTCACACTCTAGCACGACATGAGCAGGGTGCTGTACACATGGCTGACGGCTATGCAAGAGCAACAGGTGAGGTTGGTGTATCAATTGTAACCTCAGGTCCTGGTGCTACTAATACAGTAACAGCACTTGCAACAGCCTATGGCGATTCTATTCCTCTTGTTTTAATTACAGGTCAGGTAAGCACAGATTTAATCGGCACTGATGCTTTCCAGGAAGTTGATACCATGGGTGTCACAAGACCTGTCGTTAAGTACTCATTCTTATGCAAGAAGCCAGAGGATATTGCAAAAAACATCCGAAAGGCATTCTATATTGCATCAACAGGCCGTAAAGGACCTGTTGTGGTAGATATTCCAAAGAACTGTCAGAACAGAGCTTACGCATTCGATTATGATGAGAACCCTGATGTTCGTATAAGATCATACAACCCAACCGTATTCGGTCACAAAGGCCAGATTAAGCGTGCAGTAAGTGAGCTTTTAAAAGCTAAACAGCCTGTTATGCTATTAGGTGGTGGTGTCGTTCAGGGAGATGCAAGCGAAGAGGCCACAAAGATAGCTCATCGTCTGAATCTGCCTGTAGTCTCAACTCTGATGGGTATTTCAGCCTTCCCTGCATCCGACCCTCAGTATCTTGGCATGCTTGGTATGCACGGTCTTTATGAAGCTAATGAGACCATGCACAACTCAGATTTAATCTTTGCTGTAGGTACTCGCTTTGCAGATAGAGCAACCAACAAGGTTTCAAAGTTCTGCCCTAATGCAACTATCGTTCACATCGATGTTGATCCTGCTTCAATCTCTAAGACTGTTCAGGCTGACATTCCTATTGTGGGTGATGCCAAGACTATTTTAAGTCAGATTAGCGTTGCCCTTGATGAGGTTCAGGCTAAAGCATCAGAGAACATCAGTGCATGGTGGGATAAAATCAACACCTTTAAGGCTAAAAACTGCCTGAAGTTTGCCAAAAAAGATGGCATGATAAGACCTCAGGAAGTTATTCAGGCCATTTCAAAGGTTTGTCATGAACTCAATATCGATCCTATCGTAACTACTGATGTTGGTCAGCACCAGATGTTTACCGCGCAGTACTTCAAATTTGAGAAACCAAGACATTTTATTACCTCAGGTGGACTTGGTACCATGGGACTTGGTTTCCCTGCCGCTATCGGCGCACAGTTTGCAAAACCAAAAGATCTTGTAATCTGTATCTCAGGTGACGGCTCTTTCCAGATGAATATGCAGGAACTTGCCGTGTGCAGAAAGTATAATCTTCCTGTTAAGGTATTTATTCTAGATAACTCTGTTTTAGGTATGGTTCGTCAGTTCCAGACCGTATTCTATGAGCAGCGCTACTGCGCTACTAATCTTGATGGTAATCCAGACTTTGTAAAATTAGTCGATGCCTATGGATTTAAGGGTATCAGAATCACTGATGATGATAAACTTGAAGACACCATAAGACAGGTATTACTAGATAAAGACAATTTCACCCTGGTTGATATCATTACCGATACCAACACAAGGGTAATGCCATGGCTAAGAGCTAATGGTTCTATGATTGACATGATGTTAAATAACGAGGAGAAATAAATGAGACACGTAATTTCAATTCTAATTGAGAACGAGGCAGGTGCCTTATCACGTGTTGTAGGTTTATTCTCACAGCGTGGTTACAACATCGACAGCTTAACTGTCGCTCCTACTGATGATCCTACCCTATCACGTTGTACTATTCTTACAACAGGTGAGAAGGACGAGGCAGAGCAGATAACCAAACAGCTACATAAACTTGTATGCGTATTTAGAGTCTCTGCTTTATGTGAGGAAGCAGAAGGCGGCATAGAGCGTGAGATGGTATTAGTAAAGGTGAATACACCTAACCGCAACGTTCGTGATGAGGTAAAGAGTCTTGCCGATATCTTTGGAGCAAAGATCATTGATGTTAATGCTGAGATCTTTACTATTCAGTATGTTGGTAATTCAGATGAGACAGACAACTTCATTCAGACTCTATGCAAACTTGCTGAGGTAGTTGAAGTAGTTCGCTCAGGTGTTCTTGGAATTGCCAAAGGCTCACACTTCATGAAGCCTTAAAAATGCAAAATCTCCCTGGTTTCAGACTGGGGGGATTACTCTTAGGCTACCTCTCAATACAACCTCTCCATCATCAGTTATCTTCAGTTAAAGTGAGTATTATGGCTTATTGCAGCATAGGAATATCTGCATCTGTATAAACAATTCTGATTTGAAAGTTGGTGATTATAAGAAGAGAGGAAATGAAAAAGCCCAGACTAGACAGACTGGGCATTTTTAAGAATAAACTAATACTCTGATTAGTTGATCTTCTCACGAATACGTGCTGACTTACCAGTACGCTCACGTAAGTAGTATAACTTAGCACGACGTACGTCACCGCGACGGGTTACGGTAATTGAAGCAATTAGAGGTGAGTGAGTCTGGAATACACGCTCAACACCTTCGCCAGATGACATCTTACGAACGGTGAAAGATGAATTTAGACCACGGTTACGTTTAGCAATAACGTTGCCTTCGAAAGCCTGTAGACGGGTCTTCTCACCTTCTACAACCTTAACCTCAACACGTACGGTATCACCAGGATTGAAATCTGGGATATCATTACGAATCTGCTCTTTCTCTAGCTGATCAATAATTGGGTTGCTAGCCATTTTGAAGTACCTACCATTAAGTAAAAACAAAAAAATCAGTTCCAACCGCGTTCTTTTTTATATTCCTCAAGAAGTTTCTTCTCGAGCTTTGAAAGTTCGCGATCTTTAAGCAAATCTGGACGTCTTTCATATGTACGGCCAAGACACTGCTTTAAGCGCCAGTTACGGATATTCTGATGGTTGCCACTTAGTAAGATATCCGGAACTTTAAGTCCATCAATCACCTCAGGACGTGTGTACTGAGGAAAGTGTAATAAACCTTGAGCAAAAGTATCCTCTTGCGCATTCTGAATGTTGCCTAATACACCAGGCACCATTCTTGAAACTGCATCGATGATACACATAGCAGGAAGTTCACCCCCTGATAGGACGTAGTCACCGATTGAAACCTCCAGATCGACTTCAGTCTGAAGGACACGCTCGTCAATACCTTCGTAGCGTCCTGCTACCAAGATCATTGAACCCCAGCTGTGGAATTTAGTGACCAGAGAGTGATCGAGCTGTTTACCTTGAGGAGATAAACAAACTACTTTTGTACCCTTTGTTGCTTGAGCTTTTGCTGCATGAATTGCATCACGTAGCGGCTGTACCTGCATCAACATACCTGGACCACCGCCATATGGCTTATCATCCACGTTGTGAAACTTATCAAGAGTATAGTCACGAGGATTGAAATACTCGACTTTAATTAGTCCGTTTTCACAAGCTCGTCTTGTTACTCCTGATTTTGTTACAGCGTCAAACATCTCAGGAAAGAGTGTAACTACACCAAAATACATGGTTAATAATCCACACCCCACTCAACCTCAATTGTCTTAGCTTTGAGATCAACTGCTTTAACAATTGGGCCCTCGACATAAGGAATAAGTAAATCTTCTTCTCTTTCCTTTGCCAGGTGGTCAGAGGGAGAAACTTCTAAAATAGGAGCTGCTCCATAATCCCTAATTCTCGATACTTTACCGAGCATTACACCTTCAAGTCCAATTACCGTGCATCCAATTAAGTCTACAAGGTAAACTGTACCTTCAGGCACAGGTGGCAGGCTTGAGCGCCTGATCCCTATTTCAGCTCCTGCATAAGCCTTAGCCTCTTCAGGAGTTGATGCCACATTTAACTTAACGATGAAATCGTTACCATGTGGCTTATATTCTTCAACCTGAACCTCGCGCCATTCTGCCCCGCGCTGACGTATAAACCATGGCGTGTAGTCAAAAAGGTTCTCAGGTTGGCTAGTAAAAGAACTGACTTTCATCCAGCCTTTTACTCCAAATGAAGAGCCTAAGGCTCCCATTTGACGCGGTGTATCTGCCATAAGCAGGTATTAAGCCTCAGCAGGTGCTTCTGCAGCAGCAGCCTCAGCAGCTTCAGCAGCAGCCTTTGCCTCTGCAGCAGCTTTCTTAGCAGCTAAAGCAGCATCGTGCTTGTCAGCCTTTGCCTTTAAAACAGTTTCTTCACCCTGCTCAGCTTCCCATAGAAGACGCTTTACACGGTCTGAAGGTTGTGCACCCTTTGCAATCCATGCATTGATGCTCTCTAAATCTAAACGTAGACGTATTTCTTTACCGCATGCGATTGGGTTGTAAATACCAACCAGCTCGATGTAGCGGCCAGTTGCTGCAAAGCGCTTGTCTGCAACAATAACGTGATAGAAAGGACGTTTTTTAGCGCCTAAACGACGTAAACGAATGACTACCATTTCGCTAGTACCTATATAAAAATAAAAATCATGGTGAAAAGTAAAAATTCACCAACATACAAAAACAGTTGCGTTATTTTACATGATTTTCAACAAAAATCAAGTTTTAGAAAAATTAATATCATTTTTCTAACTAAACACAACTGTTCACCGGAAAAAAACTGTTGATTAACGACGGAAAAGATTACCCATACCGCCCATGCCACCCATAGCGCCCATCATGCCTTTCATGGCACCAGCCATCTTGCGAACACCACCTTTACCCATCTTCTTCATCATCTTCTGGGTCATGTCAAACTGTCTTAACAGAACATTAACTTCGTGGATTTCAACGCCGGCACCGGCTGCAATTCTCTTTTTACGGGAACCTTTAATAATTTCTGGGTGAATGCGCTCTTTTTTGGTCATGGAATTGATGATAGCTTCCATGTGAGCAATGGACTTGTCGTTTACCTTATCTTTAATCTGATCGGTTAAACCGCCCATACCAGGTAACTTATCTAAAAGACCTGCCATACCTCCCATCTTCTTCATCTGAGCAATCTGATCTCTAAAGTCCTCAAATGTAAAGCCCTGACCGGACTTTAACTTCTGAGCCATCTTCTTAGCCTGCTCAACATCGGTATTTCTCTGTAGATCCTCGATAAGAGTAAGCACATCACCCATATCAAGAATACGGGATGCGATTCTGTCTGGATGGAATGGCTCTAAGGCTACAATCTTTTCGCCCATACCAATGAATTTAATTGGTTTACCGGTAATTTCCTTTACTGATAAGGCTGCACCACCACGAGCATCACCGTCAGCCTTAGTTAAAATTACACCGGTAAGTTCTAATGCTTCATTGAAGGCTTTTGCTGTATTTGCAGCATCCTGACCAGTCATGGCATCAACTACAAAGAATGTCTCGATAGGATCGACAATGTCGTGAAGTCTCTTCACCTCATTCATCATCTCCTCATCAACAGCAAGACGACCTGCAGTATCAACAATTACTACATCATAAGCCTTGAGTTTACCTTCCTGAAGAGCAGCCTTTGCCAGGTCTTCAGGAGTACGAGATGGATCGGATGGATAGTTGTCCACACCAATTTCTGAAGCTAAAGTCTTTAGCTGCTCCATAGCAGCAGGACGATAGGTATCAACTGATACTAATAAAACTTTTTTGTTTAATCTTTCTTTTAAATATAAAGCAAGCTTTGCAGCTGTTGTTGTTTTACCGGCACCCTGAAGACCTGCAAGCAAGATCACAGCAGGTGGCTGATGAGCTAAATTGATTTCACAGGTATCACCACCCATGGTAGCAACAAGTTCAGCATGAACAGCTTTAATGAACTCCTGACCAGGAGTTAAGCTCTGACTTACCTCTAAACCTACAGTTCTTTCTTTAACTCTTTGTGTGAAGGCTTTAACAACTGGAAGGGCAACATCAGCCTCAAGTAATGCTGTACGAACCTCACGTAAGGTATCCTTGATGTTCTCTTCGGTAATTCTGCCTTTACCAGTAATATTTTTTAAAGTGCGATTAAGTCTTTGAGTAAGATTTTCAAACATTGTTAAAGCTCATAGTTAAATCTAGTCATCATTATGATGACGACAACAATGTGTAGATTATATCAGATAATAGCGAATATATGATAATAGCGACTTACGTCGCTCTAAGAATGAATAGAATAGATAAAATTTTTTAATAATCAGGCTCAAAAGCCATATTTCTGGCTATGACATTTGGTGGTAAATGCTTTTTAAGCTCTTCTTCAAGATAAGCCTTCTTGGCATTTGAGTAATCATCAAAAAACTTTGAATGATATAACCAGCCAAAAGCTTCCTCGTATAAGGCAGGTGAACCGCCATATCCGCGAACTAGCATATCAGCCCAATTTAAACGAGCTGTCTTAGAACCTAATGCTGCCGCTGTGTGCATATACTGCTCAGATAAGGTTAAATTCTTGCTGGTGAAAAGCCCTCTTTCAAAAAACTGTGCCATCCTAACCATTGCAGGAGCATAGCCCTCGTCAGCAGCCTTTCTTATATAACCTAAACCTAATTCCTTATCTTTACGTACACAAGTGCCATCTAATAATAAGCTGCCCCATGCATACATAAAAACAGGTGACTTTACCAAACGGGCACGATCTTCGATATCAGAGATAAACTGACATTTATCTCTTTTTTTCACAACAGAGGCTAAATCACTGTTCTCGATGATTGTATTCATTCGGTCAGGAGAATACATCTCCAGACTTGCACCATCGGCTACAGCAATAGAACTCATATCGATACCTTCTAGTGTATCTTTAGCAACCATAGCCTTAGTACTAGTGATCACATCATATTTTGCAGCATAAGATATATCAGTAGATAGATTAATAGCGCATATTGCCAAAGCTATAGCACTAAGCTTAAAGACATTGCCCATTACTCTCCTCCTTTAAATCCTTGCAAAGAATGATAATTTCTTTAACTCATTTTATATTTCGGTAAAAATCCATAATAATTTAATGATTATTGCGATTTTTTACGGAATATAAATCATAGTGTGACCAGAGATACCCATTTAGATAAATTAAGGCCCTATAACAAGTATAGAGCCTTTTCTTTCGTTTAATAAATTAAACTAGGATTATTTGTTCTCAGCAATCCACTTCTGAGCAAACTCAACACCCTTTTGGATGTTGCCCTGAAGAGCTGGCATAGCCTCGTCAATCTGCTTCTGCTCGAAAGCTGAAATAGTACCGATATCAAGAGCACGCTCCCAACCGTTCTTACCAAATACTACAGCCTGAGCAAAGAACTTAGAGTTCTTGTTGTCTGACTCAATGTAGCAGTACTCGTTAACACCAGGCTCACCCATTAAGCCACGAACAACCTTAAGAGCAAAACGAGCACCAGCAGTTGCCATTGATAAGGTAGCTGAACCTGCGCCTACCTTTGCCTCAACAACTTCAGTACCAGCATTCTGGATACGGGTTGTTAACTCAGCGATACGAGTCTCAGAGATCTTCTCTGAACCGATAACCTGAGAAATTAGAGGAATAATTGTATTACCTGAGTGACCACCAATTACTGGTACCTGAATACGCTGGTTTGAAATACCTAGCTCAGCTGCAATAAAGGTCTCTGAACGTAGTACATCTAGAACTGATACACCAAATAGACGGTGCTTATCGTATACACCTTCTGCCTTTAATACTTCGGCTGCTAATGGAACTGTTGAGTTAACTGGGTTGGTAATAATGCAGATACATGCCTTTGGACAGGTTTTTGCACAGTTACGAACTAGATTTGCGATAATGCCTGCGTTTACATTGAATAGGTCATCACGTGTCATACCTGGCTTACGTGCAACACCTGCAGGAATTACAACAACATCTACACCCTCTAGAGCTTTTGGTAGGTCATCACCAGTGAAACCATCAACAGCGACGTCTGTTGGGATATGGCTTAGATCTTTTGCTACACCAGGTGTAAAAGGTGCAACATCAAATAAGTTAAGCTGAGAGCCAGCTGGTAAATTATTCTTTAAAATCATTGATAAAGGCTGGCCAATACCGCCTGCTGCACCTAAAACTGCAACTTTCATGTGTTACTCCTAACAATAACAATTGTGTAGATGATTCTACTTTCCTAAGTATAAGAAATAAAAAATTCTTTTCCATTCATTATTATAGCAAACCTTTAATTTGCTTGCTCTTTTATTGTTAGTATACAAACTGAATATGTGACTTTAGATAAAAAAGGCGACATTTATTATCATAAACGGATGAAATTTTTATTGCTTTTTCACGAATTTGACCTTCATTGATGCAAAAGGGCCTATCTGGATCACAGATAGGCCCCAAATCGATGCTCCATGGCATCTGACTCAATATATTACTTTGTAAAATCTAATAATGAGTAGATAGTTTCTTCTTTACCTTCTAGGCACTTGGTGTTCTCAAAATACTCTTCTACAGTTGGCAGATAACCTAACTTTGCAGTAACAGCTGCAAGCTCAGCACTACCTAAGTATACGTTAGCACCGTTTCCTAGTCTGTTAGGGAAGTTTCGTGTTGATGTTGAAATCACAGTAGCATTGTCAGCAACACGTGCCTGGTTACCCATACATAGTGAGCAACCTGGAGTTTCAACACGGGCACCGGCCTTGCCTAAAACAGCTAAAAGACCTTCATCTGACAGTTCCTGTCTGTCCATTCTTGTAGGAGGGACTATCCATAGACGAACTTTAGCCTCGCTCTTTAAATCCTTAAAGATTTCAGCTGCTGCTCTGTAGTGACCGATATTAGTCATACATGAACCTACGAAAACCTCATCAATGTGAGTCTTGGCAACTGATGAAAGCAGACGTGCATCATCTGGATCGTTAGGTGCACATAAAATTGGCTCGTTAATCTTATCGCAGTCAATCTCAAGTACGGCAGCATAGCTGCAATCCTTGTCAGCCTCGATTAGGCTTGGGTTATCAAGCCACTTCTGCATCTGCTCGGCACGAGCTAGTAGTGCCTCTTTTGTCTCGTAAGCATCTTCTGCCATCTTCTTTAAAAGAGCGATGTTAGATTTTAGATATTTTGCTACAGACTCTTCTGACAGCTTGATTGCACAGGCAGCAGCTGAACGCTCAGCTGATGCGTCAGCAAGCTCGAATGCGTGCTCAACGCTTAGATCCTCAAGACCTTCAATTTCAATGATCTTGCCTGAGAATACGTTCTTCTTACCTTTCTTCTCAACGGTAAGCATCCCCTGCTCAATTGCAAAGTAAGGGATTGCATGTACTAAATCACGTAGAGTGATACCAGGCTTTCTCTTGCCTTTGAATCTTACTAATACAGATTCAGGCATATCAAGTGGCATAATGCCTGTTGCTGCTGCAAAAGCAACAAGGCCTGAACCTGCTGCAAATGAAATACCTAAAGGCATTCTGGTGTGAGAGTCACCACCAGTACCTACTGTATCTGGAAGACACATTCTGTTAAGCCATGTGTGAATAACACCATCACCTGGATTTAGAGAAACACCACCTCTGTCCTGAATGAACTTAGGTAGGGTGAGGTGAGTCTTAACATCAACTGGCTTTGGATAAGCTGCTGTATGGCAGAAAGACTGCATAACCATTGGAGCTGAGAATTTTAAACAAGCAAGATCAACTAACTCGTCACGAGTCATTGGACCTGTTGTATCCTGAGAGCCTACAGTTGAAATAATTGGCTGGCAGTACTGACCAGGACGTACGCCCTCTAAACCACATGCCTTACCTACAATCTTCTGTGCTCTGGTATAACCGCCCTGAGCCTCAACAGTTGCAGCTTTTGCAAATACATCTGACTCTGCAAGTTTTAGATACTTACGAGCCTTTGAAGTTAAATCCTTACCGATAATAAGTGGAATACGGCCGCCAGCACGAACCTCATCTAAAAGAGTACTGGTCTTTAATGCAAACTCTGTTAATACCTTACCGGTGTTGTGATCTGTAATGGTACCATCGTATACGTTTAAATCTACAACATCACCGCTGTTTAGATTTACAACGTCAGCTTCGATTGGAAGTGCGCCTGAATCCTCAAGTGTGTTGTAGAAAATAGGAGCAATCTTGCCACCTACTACAACACCGCCGGCACGCTTGTTAGGTACACCTTCAATATCATGACCGATGTGCCAGATTAAAGAGTTGGCAGCTGACTTACGTGATGAACCGGTACCTACAACGTCACCTACGAATAATAATGGATTGCCTTGTGCCTTTAATTTCTCAATGGTAGATACTGGGCCTTTAACACCTTCTACATCTGCTTTAACATCATCACGACTGATTTTGAACATAGCAAGTGCATGTAGTGGAATATCAGGACGTGACCATGCGTCAGGTGCTGGAGAAAAATCATCAGTGTTGGTCTCGCCTGCAACCTTAAATACAGTTAGAGTAAGCTTTGATGGGAATTTGTCTTTCTGAGTAAACCAGGTAGCGTCAGCCCATTTCTTGATTAACTCTAAAGCAACCTTGTTGCCATTATCTGCAAGAGCTGCTACATCATCAAAAGCATTGTAGATTAAAAGAGTGCTCTCTAATGCATCCATTGCATCCTGTGAAAGTTCTTCATTCTCTAAGAGCTTTACAAGATAACCTACGTTAAAACCACCCTTCATCTGGCCTAATAGCTTAACTGCAAGTTTCTTGTCTACGATTGGGCTTACAGCGCCACCTGTTGCAATCTCATACAGGAATTGAGCCTTTACCTTTGAAGACTCGTCAACACCTGGGTTAATTCTGTCTTTTAACAGGTGCAAAAGTTCATCTTTTGCGTCAATTGGAGGATTCTTTAAAAGATCACATAGTTCCTTTGTAAATTCAGCATTTAATGCTAATGGCTCAACACCAATAGCTTGACGTTGTGCTGCTTGTTCATAGTATTTTTGAAGAAAGTTAGCCATAAGCTAGATGAACCTCGTTTTATCTTATCCAACTCCAATCAAAATAACGACCAGGATCAGTCTTTCTTGTTGGAGCAACTTCATTATGACCTGCAATGTTATTGCCGATTGCAGGATATGTTTTCTTTAAAAGAGTCACTACCTCTTTTAAACTTGTATATTGCTCAATAGTGTATTCAGAATCATCGCTTCCCTCAAGTTCAATGCCAATTGAATAGTCATTGCACTCTTTATGATCATTATAGGAGGAGCGACCGGCATGCCATGCTCTGTCAAGGAAGGAAACATATTGAGTTATCTTCCCCTGTCTATTGATAAAAAGATGTGTAGAAACTTCAAGAGGAGCTACATCCTTAAAGTAAGGATGCGCATTTGGGTCTAAACAGCCAAGAAACAAATCATCCACAAAATGACCGCCATACTTGTGTGGTGGCAGTGCGATACAGTGAATGACAATTAGGGAGATTTCTGTAGAAGCAGGTCTTTTACCAAAGCGACTGACCGGAACCTGCCTTACATCGGAGAGCCAGCCAGCCTTAATTTCCACGACCTGTACCTACAGTTAACTAAAGGCCTGAAGTGCGTTTTTAGTATCAAGGAAATCAATTACCTCAGATACCTTATCCTCAGTCTTATTGAATTCAATGATTTCGTAGTTTGCACTGTCAGATAATAAAGCTCTTAAAAGACGGTTGTTTAAATCATGACCTGTCTTATAGGCTTTGAAGTTACCTAAAATACTGTGGCTGTCCATGTATAAGTCACCGATTGCATCTAGTAACTTATGCTTTACGAACTCATCTTCGTAACGAAGACCTTCTGGATTGATTACTCTTCTGTCGTCTAGTACTACAGCGTTATCTAATGAGCCGCCTAATGCAAGGTTATGAGCATGCATGAACTCAACATCTCTCATAAAACAGAAGGTTCTTGCACGTGACACATCATGAGCAAAAGCCTGACCTGTAAACTCCATTGCATAATGCTGCTTGTCCTTGTCCATAGCAGGATGGTCAAAGTCAATCTGCAGGTCTAAGTGGAAACCGTTCTCGCTAGGAGTAAGCTCTGCCCACTTACCTTCATTTTCAACACGTACTTTACGTACTACACGGATGAATTTCTTTGGTGCTGGTAATTCTTTAATGCCGGTAGATACAAACAGGTAGATAAATGGCTGTGCTGAACCATCCATAACAGGAATCTCAGGAGCATTTACATCTACATACATATTATCAATACCTAAAGCACTTAATGCTGCTGTCAAATGCTCAACTGTTGAAATTCTTACGCCAGCCTCATTTACAAGAGCTGTACACAGCTGAGTATCACGAACACATTGTGCTTCGCATTTCATGGTAACAGGAGGATTAAGATCGGTACGAGTGTAGATAATACCGGTATTTGCAGGAGCAGGTCTGAAAGCTACTTCAACCTTAGCACCAGAGTGCAAACCAATACCAGTCATTGCTACAGTTTTTTGAATTGTACGTTGATTGATCATTTAATACCTCACACCAATTTTTTGCAATTATATACCAAATTTACGATCATAATCGCAATTTAAACATGTTACATGCATTAATTTTACAAATGAAAGCTTATAGCTTTCCTTCGTATCTAATCCTATAGACTTAATGTAAGTCTAATTACTTAGTCAAAACTTATAATCAATCGGGGTTCTTTAATATTTCACTCTTATAAGAGTTATCGGCAAATTTGGTGTACACATTTAATAAAGGCCACTAAAAAGTGGCCTCTACATTTTAAAAAATACTTTTATTCAGACTTTGATCTTAGGATTGGAGGTAAATCCCATAGTCCATCTTTGTCCTCAGCAGGGCTCTGAGCAAATGAATCAACAGGAACCTCTGAAGGCTCATGCTGTGCACCATATGCAGGCTCCTTAACTGGAGATAAAGAACCAAAACCATAGTTAGCTTCTTCATGCTGACGGAAATTGTCCTGTGGAGCAATTGAAGCTGTTGACTGAGTTGTAGTCTGTGCCTGTGAAGGAGCAGTGTAACCTGCTGAACGGGAAACTTCATTAAAGAAGCTGCTACCTTCCTGAGGACGGTTTACAGAAGACTCTGTAAAATGCTGACTTGCTCTGTGCTTGGTTGCAAGATTGTTATCAGTAGCTGAAATACCAGTGATTAAGATTGTTACAGATACCTGATCCTCTGCAACAGTATCATCGAAGATCATACCGAACTTGCAATCTGCCTCTTCATCAGCGTATGACTGAATAGCATTACATACGTCTTCCCACTTGGTGATTGGGAAGTTAGGGTTAATTCGGATGTTAGCAAGTAAGCCTGCAGCTGACTTAATGTCAACCTGCTCGATAAGTGGTGAGTGAATAGCTCTATCCACAGCGTCCTGAACAAAGTTTGCGCCCTGACCAACACCAGTACCGATCATTGCATGACCACGGCCACGCATTACAGTAACGATATCTGCAAAGTCAAGGTTAATCCAGCCAGGACAAGTAATTGCATCAGTAATACCCTTAACAGCGTTTAATAAAACGTCGTTAGCAGCATTGAATGCATTTACAACAGAAATGTTTGCACCAAGGTTCTTTAATAACTTGTCGTTATCAATAACGATTAAAGAATCAACGTGCTTTGATAACTCGGTAATACCTGATTCGGCATTAACCATATGACGCTTACCCTCGAACTTGAATGGACGAGTTACAACAGCAACTGTTAGTGCGCCAGTCTCTTTAGCAATTTCAGCAATAATAGGAGCTGCACCAGTACCGGTACCACCGCCCATACCGGCAGTGATGAATACCATGTTAGAACCCTGAATTAGCTTCTTGATGTCGTCACGGCTTTCTTCTGCTGCTTTGCGGCCCTTGTTTGGATCGCAACCTGCGCCAAGACCGTTAGTTAGCTTAACACCGATCTGTACTTTTACAGGTGATGTAGATTTCTTTAAAGCCTGTGAATCGGTATTAACTGCAATAAATTCAACGCCAGATAAACTCTCGTTAATCATATGCTGCAGTGAGTTACCACCGCCACCGCCGATACCTAGAATACGGATCACGCTCTGGCACTTATTATCGCCAGTAGTGCTAATTTCATCTGAACCAGGTGTTTCTTCTACACGAAAATCGCTCATTTTTTTACTCTCTGATAAAATCTTTCAGTCAATAATACCAACTTTTTGTCTATATTATACAATATTAAGCAAAATTTTTGTTACAGCTCACGCTCTGCCCAATGCTTAAAAAAGTTGCGTACTTTCTTAAGCGGGTTATTACTATCACCATCATCTGCATCATTCTTTGATAATTGATTCATCTCGTTGAATCTTGCTGCGCGTAATAAACCGACAGCAACAGCACTATCTGTATCTGAAACAGCTCTTCTGTCACCTGCATTTTCAAAGATACTCAAATCTCTTGGATGACCTATTCTTACCTTTGATGAAATGGTTAGGAATCTGCAGGTTGGATCTTCGGCAAGTCTTGAAATTCTCTCGGAAATAACCTGCTCAATATAAGGTAATTTTGCAGTACCGCCAGTTAAAACCACACCGGCTCCGATGTTAAGTTTATCAAGGCTAGCTCCGCATGCCTCTACAATCTTCTGCAGAATAATAGATAACATTGAATCAAGTGATTTTCTAATCTGAGAACACAATGCAATCTTTGTAATATATGTATCAACAGGAGCGCTGCCATCTGACAGAGGTAAAACATCTTCGTATTCTTTTGGATCTAAACGACTAGGTTCGGCTATACCGTAGGTGCACTTTAATCTTTCTGCCTCTGCCATTGAAATTGAGAATGCCTTAGCGATGTTCTTTGTAAGATAAGAGCCGCCATCTGGAATACCAAATGATACAAGCTGTCTATTGCTTTCAAATACAGAAACGCAAACACTGCCATCACCGATATCAAGCTCAATTACACCAATGTCCTTTTCCTGTTCGGTTAATACAGCATAG
This sequence comes from Aeromonadales bacterium, assembly GCA_012519775.1. Taxonomy (GTDB): domain Bacteria; phylum Pseudomonadota; class Gammaproteobacteria; order Enterobacterales; family Succinivibrionaceae; genus Succinivibrio. The sequence continues at coordinate 22,386 of JAAYPN010000068.1, forward strand.
GATGCTGCAACACCCTCATAGATTACATTGGTGGTATCAATCTCACTGTTGGTCATCTTGATGGCACTTTCAATGTTCTTCATGTACATGGAGTTGCAACCGATAATATGTACGTTTACGTCTAAACGCTTGGCAAACATATTAAGCGGATTCTGCACAAGATTAGATGACTCTGTCCAGTAGTTCTGAGGAATTAAATGGATTGTTGTATAGTTTTCATCTGTAGAGCTCTTTACACCGGCGCGTGCGCTGGTTACTGCATTTGCAATATCGTCTTCTGTGATCTGACCTGTCTGGATAGTTGCTGTACCATGGTGGTTTTCAGCAAGAATATAATAACCAGGAACACCTACAGCGATATCTGTAATAGATACTCTGAATGTATTCTGATAATTTAAAATCAGGCTTGCAATGCTCTTTGTAAGCATTTCCATTGAGGTAATGCTGCACTGAACAATACCGGCACTTTTAGACTCTAAAAAGCCTACAATCTTGATATGGCCGGGTTCATCTACTCTACCTGCAATCAGTCTTAACTTTGAAGCGCCTATGTCTAAGGCATAAAGCAGCTTTTCGTCATCATTCATAGCTGGTAATGTACTGCTTTTTTTCTTTCTCATAATAGACATAAAAAAGGCTCCTATTTACTGGTACTCTGTGCTTGCTTCTTTCCCACAGCAAAGCCAACATCATACCTTAAATCCACATACGCCACGTCATTTAAGCTTAAACCTAGGTGGCCAAATGACTGAATAAAGCGATTTAATCTTGTTAACGCTTTTTGCTGACCTCTGCCTAAAATCAGCAGAGTGCCATTATCTAAAGTTATTGTGTAACAGCGTACATTATCTAAATATAAAGCTATCATCTGATATGGGCTGTTATTCATAGCGCGGATGAACAAAACTGCGCTATCGTACACCTCTGTACACAAATTATCTCTAAAAGCACCTAATTTTACTAAAGGTTGATTGAACATTGTTAGATCTGGGTAGAAAATGCTCTTAGTTTTTGCATCATACAGGCCATTATCATTCCAGTATGCTGCAGGAACGTGCTCAATTACAGATAACAGTAAAGTATCCGGCATCTTCTTTTTAATTGCAACTTGAGCTACCCAAGGTTCCTGAAGCAGGGCCTGCTTAAGAACATTCAGATCAAGCGTAGCAATGTTCTGACCGGCGCATAAACGACCTGTAATATCGGCTATTCTCTTTTTGGTGAGCTGTTTGAACGCACCATCAATCTTAACTGCCCTTACAGGTAGCGCATCTTTCCGAGACATGGTGTAGTTAATGAACATATCTCCTTTAACTACAATAAAGGTAAGTATCAATAAAAATATGATACCGCCGATAACGTATGCTCGGCTATGTTTACCCTTGGCCATGAATCACCCGGTCTTTAATTTAGCTTTTCAAAGATTGAACTTAAGTTTCTTGCAACCTGAACTACGTTGCCGGCACCTTGTGTTAACACCAAAGCGCCATCGTCTACGATAGACTCTAAAATCTCTGGTACCTCATTTACTGTCTGAGCAAAATGAGGTTCTACCTTGCCTTTAAGCCTTATTGACATGCAAAGATGTCTACCGTCAGCGCCAATGATTGGCTCTTCACCTGCTGGGTATACATCAACTAAAATCAGCTTGTCCACAAGACCTAGTACTCTTACGAAATCCTCGTAGCAGTCTCTTGTTCTGGTATAGCGGTGAGGCTGGAATACCATTACAAGCTCCTTATCAGGATATGCCTGTCTTGCAGCCTTGATGGTTACCTCAACCTCAGTTGGGTGGTGACCATAATCATCTACAAGAGTAATGTTCTTACCAGTCTTGGTTTTAAAATCACCATAATTCTGGAAACGACGACCAACGCCCTTAAATCCCTTTAAGGCCTCAATAATTACATCGTCTGAAATACCTTCCTCTTTTGCTACAGCAAATGCAGCAGCTGCATTCTTAGCCATATGAAGGCCAGGAATTGGAAGCTCAATCTGAACAGGAGCGCAATCTTTACGTACCAGGGTGAATTCACACTTTGGACCATGCCCTTTAAAATCTGTTACTCTAAAGTCAGCTTCCTCACTTGTACCATAAGTAACAACGGCACGACCAATTTGAGGTATGATTTCCTTTACGTTTTCATCATCAACACAGACTACAGCTACACCATAGAAAGGAAGATTGTGTAAAAACTCCACAAAGGTCTTCTTTAAATTATTAAAGTCACCGCCATAGGTATCAAGATGGTCTGGCTCAATATTTGTTACAACAGTCATCATAGGCTGCAGATGCAGGAATGATGCATCAGACTCATCAGCCTCTGCAATCAGATATTTACCTGTGCCTAAACGAGCATTGGTACCAGCGCTGTTTAATAGACCACCGATAACAAAGGTAGGATCTAGTTTTGCCTGAGCATAGATAGATGCAATTAAACTTGTGGTGGTGGTTTTACCATGAGTACCAGATACTGCAATACCGTAACGGTATCTCATTAACTCACCTAGCATTTCAGCACGGCGAACTACAGGAATATGATGAGTACGGGCAGCGCTTACCTCAGGGTTACCCTCATGAATTGCTGAGGATACTAAAACTACGCTTGCGCCATTTACGTTTTCTTCAGCGTGGCCAATAAATACTTTAATACCAAGAGATTCTAATCTCTGTGTAACTTTTGATGTGACAATGTCTGAACCTGATACTTCATAGCCTTCGTTTCTTAAAACTTCAGCAATACCGCACATACCGGCGCCACCAATACCAACAAAGTGGATGCGCTTAACCTTGTGCATTACAGGAACATTTAAAATTAAATTCTCATTCATCATAGTCGTCACTATTTTTTTTATTATTCTTTAACTAAAGATTCAATGATCTTAACAGCTTTTTCTGTAGCATCAACATGAGCGCATTCAAAAGCATGTAAAGACATGTTTTCTAACTTCTGTTTATTGTTTACCAAATCAGCCACTAACTTATATAAATCTTCAGCTTTCATAGCAGTCTGAGGGCATAAGATTGCAGCACCTTCATTTACTAACGACTGTGCATTCTTTGTCTGATGATCGTCAACTGCTGTAGGAAGAGGAACAAAAATGGCAGGAAGTCCTGCTGTGCATGTTTCTGCTACAGTCAGTGCACCGGCCCTACAGATAATTAAATCAGCATTTTTATATAAATTATCCATATCATCAATAAAATCTGTAACTTTATATTCAAAATTTGCACCCTGATACAAAACTTCGACTTTTTCGTGATTGCCTTTACCACACTGATGAGTAACTTTAATCTCGTTATTCTTAAAGTTCATCAGAGCCTGTGGCACAACATCATTTAAGGCGCGAGCTCCTAATGAGCCGCCTACGATGGCGATGTTCAATGGGCTATGGTTAAAATCTCTTTTCTGATTATGAAGAGCAATAATACTCTCTCTTACAGGATTTCCTACAACTTCCACCTTACCGCCAGTAAAGGCACCTGGAAAACCTAACATAACCTTACTTGCAATCCTTGATAAGAGTTTGTTTGTAAGACCTGCAGCTGCATTCTGCTCATGTAACACCAGAGGAATACCTAATAGTTTTGCAGCAACTCCGCCAGGTCCTGAGGCATAACCGCCCATACCTAAAACCACATCAGGATTAAATTCCTTGATGATCTTTCTAGCATCCATAATTGCCTTTACAATCTTGAATGGAGCCTTTAAAAGAGTCTTAATGCCGTTTCTTCTGACGCCTGAAACCTTAATGTATTTAATCTCAAAACCATACTTTGGAACAAGCATCTCTTCCATGCGACCGCGGGTTCCAAGCCATAGAATTTCAACACCAGATTTTTTTAATTCGTTTGCTATAGCTAATGCTGGAAAGACGTGACCACCAGTACCACCAGCCATTACTAATACTTTTTTACACTTTGTCATTCACGCTTATCACTAATAATTTTATTTCTCCATTCGTAATCGATACGAAGAAGAATTGCAATTGCAGCACAGCTTACCATTAAAGATGAACCGCCATAACTTACAAGAGGCAGAGTCAAACCTTTAGTTGGCAGAGCACCAGATGCAGCTCCAATGTTAATTGTGGTCTGCAGTAAGAACCAGAAACCAATACCAAAAGAAACATATCCCTGATAAATAGCATCGTTCTTTAGAATTTTAATAGATAAAGCAAGAGCTTTATAAATAATAACGGCCTCAAGAAAAATTATAACCATCATGCCGATAAAACCAAATTCCTCACCGATAATTGAGGTAATAAAGTCAGTGTGAGCCTCAGGTAAATAGCCTAATTTCTGATAAGAGTTCCCCATACCCTGACCAATCCAGCCACCACGTCCATAGGCCATTAAAGACTGAGTCAGCTGATAACTAGCCCCAAAAGCCTGACCCTGATCCCATGGATGCAAAAAGGATGTTACACGCTGAACTCTATACGGTGAAAAGAAAACAGCGCAAGTGGCTGCAATGAGCAGTACCACACCGCAGATAATGTATTTAAAGAAACCTGCACCTGCCATCCATAAAAAGCCAAAGGTAATGATACCGACTACAAAGGTTGAACCAAAGTCAGGCTGGAATAACAGTAAAACTGCAAAGAAAAACACCAGCACAAAAGGTTTTACGAAACCTTTTGTGGTTTTACTTACCTGTTCAATCTTTCTTGAAACGTAGCTTGAAAAATACAAAACCCAGAAGAGCTTTAAAAGCTCGGCTGGCTGTAAATTCATGAAACCTAAACTCAACCATCTTTTCGCGCCGTTGATACTTCGGCCTACAAAAAGCACCAGTATCAGCATAAAAAAAATGATAAAGAGGATTTTTATTGAATGTTCTTTCCACACCTGTGTAGGAACCATGGCGCAGATAAAGCTCGTAAAAACGGCAATTACCAAAGTCATAAGGTGCTTTTTGGTCTGATATAAAGAATCGTCATACTTGACCATGGATTCCATGGTTGATGCAGAGCTGATAATCATGACACCAATGCATAGAAGAAGTAAGGTCACGACAAGCAGTAATCTGTCAAAACCTACCTTTTGCTTTTCTATTGTCTCTGGTGCCTGATTCTTCATTACTTTATTCACCTAACTTTGATACAAGATCAACAAACACCTGACCGCGGTGCTCGAAACCTTTGAACTGATCAAAAGAAGCACATGCAGGAGACAGCAATACAGCCTGACCTGTTGTTGCCATCTGATATGCCTTGTTAAGGCCTTCTTCCATGGTTTCAACATCAAAGCAGTATTTATCAGATAACTCAAGCAACTTCTGCTTATCCTTACCAAAACAGAATACTGCACAAACCTCTTTGCCCAAGTATTTCTTTAATGGGCTGAAGTCCTGCCCCTTGCCTAAACCGCCGGCAAGTAAAATGATTTTTTCTTTGTGAAGATCTTTAAGGCCGTCAATTGCAGCCTCGGCAGATGCTACATTAGTTGCCTTAGAATCGTTATAGTAACTTACATCTTTTAGCTTCTTTACAAGCTGACAGCGATGCTGTAAACCTACAAAGTGACGTAGTGCATAAATCTGACTTTCTCTGCTGATACCTACAGCATCGGCAAGAGCCATGCAGGCTAAAGCATTCAGATAGTTGTGCGCACCGTAAATTCTAAGTTCACGAACATCAAGTACGCGCTCTTTGTTTACAGTCAGATAGGTAGTCTCAGAATCTTTTTCAAGACCGTATTCACTGTTATCAGAGCCAAAGCTTACAAAAGAGTCAAAGCCTTCTGCTGAATCAGGATAGGTTAGCTTATCCTCACGATTTACAACTGCATTCTTGCAGTGAGCATAAATTCTCTTTTTAGCATCAGCATACTCAAGCATAGAGCCATGATATCTGTCTAAATGATCTTCTGATACATTCAAGATGGTGCCTGCAGCAAGCTTTAGTGACTTGGTAGTCTCAAGCTCAAAGCTTGATAACTCAAGAACGTACAGCTGAACATCATCAGATAAAATATTAAATACAGGGATACCGATGTTAGCGCCAATGGCAACTTTCATCTTGGCAACATCCGTCATAAAGCCCATAAGAGAGGTTACTGTAGATTTACCGTTTGAACCTGTAATACCGATAACAGGGGCTTTTGCTACACGGGCAAAAAGCTCGATATCGCCTACAACCTCAACACCAGCCTTTATGATCTTGGTAATCTCTTCCTGATAAATACTGATACCAGGACTTATTACAACCATGTCGTATTTTTCAAGCACAGCTGCATCAAGTGAGCCTAGACGTAAATCAACACCTACAGGAAGATCACCTGTATATGGAGGGTTTAATCTTGTATCAAAAATTGTAAGCTGCTTTAAATCATGCTTTAAAAGGTAACTGATAACAGAGATGTTCGATACACCAAGGCCAATTACCGCAATCTTTTTTCCATTTAAACTATCGTTCATTTTTATAATCCTATCTTAGTTTTAAGGTAATTAAACCAAATAGAACCAGAACTAAAGTTATAATCCAGAAACGAGCCATAACTCTAGGCTCAGGCCAGCCGCCCTTTTCAAAATGGTGGTGGATTGGAGCCATTCTGAAGATACGACGTCCTCTCCACTTGTAGGAGCCAACCTGTAAAATCACACTCACAGTCTCTAATACAAAGATACCGCCCATGATAAATAATAAAATCTCTTCTCTTAGCAGGATGGCAATCACACCTAAAACTGCACCTAATGATAATGAGCCTACATCACCCATGAATACCTGAGCTGGATATGTGTTAAACCACAGAAAACCTAAACCTGAACCTACAATTGCAGTACATGCAATTGTAATTTCAGTTGCATTTGGAACATATGGAATATAGAGGTAACTTGCAAAGTTTGCATTTGAGGTTGCCCAGGCTACGATACCTAAACCTGCAGCTACTGTAATTGTAGTGATAATTGCAAGACCATCAAGACCGTCAGTCAGGTTAACAGCATTTGATGAACCTGTTAACACAAAATATGCAAGTGGAATTAAAAGGTAACCAATATCAGGCATGAAGTCTTTAAAGAATGGAACTACAAAGGTTGTCTCTGCAACAGACTTTGCATTGCCGTAGATGCAGCAGGCAAGTGTAATTGCGCATGCTGACTGCCAGAAGTACTTATACTTTGCTCTCAATCCCTGTGGGTTGTGACGCACTACTTTTAGAAAATCATCAGCAAAACCGATTGCAGCGTATGCAAGTAAAGTTGCAAGTGTATACCATACATATGGGTTATCTAGCTTGCACCATAAAAGCATTGATACTGCTATTGAAAAAACAATCAGTACACCGCCCATAGTTGGAGTACCTGTTTTCTTTAAATGAGTCTGAGGGCCATCATCACGAACAACCTGGCCAAAATGAAGAAGCTGCAGTCTTTTAATTACGTATGGGCCTAAGAATAACGATATAACCAAAGCTGTAAACATAGACATTACAGCACGGAAAGTAAGGTACTCAAACACTCTAAGTGATGGTATATATTGACTCAAATAGTCTGACAATAAGGTAATCATGCTACTCTCCTGCGCTGATTAGTTCTTTACTTATATTATCCATGTGCATTGAATGAGATCCTTTAACTAAGAAACTTGTAAAGGAATGCTTTTGTATTAGTTCGCGTGCACATTGTACGAGATCAGATTGACAATTAAAATGCTTTGCTTTGTTTCCGGCTGATTTACAGGTGTATTTAGTTAATTCACCTACACATAAAATCTCATCAACCTTACCTTTTGCGAGCTCACCTACTTTTTCGTGAAGCTCAATTGCAGCATCACCTAACTCACCCATATCGCCAAAAATCATTACCTTATAGCCTTCATATAAGGATAAAGTTTCAATTGCAGCGATTACAGCGTTGTAACTTGCATTATAAGCATCGTCAATCAGGCACATATTCTTGAAATTGTGTACATATAATCTACCTTTCATTGAAGATGCGTTTTTAAGTCCCTGCTCAAGAGTATCAACCTTAGCTCCTGTAATTAAAGCTAAAGCACAGGCTGCTGCTGCATTTGATGCATTATGAGCACCAATTACATTCATCTTGATATCAAAGGATTTACCCTGAGTGCAGATTGTAAATGACACGCCATCTTTAGCATCTTTTACATTGCGATACTGAACAAAGTCTGTAGCATTTGGACCAAAGGTAAAGAGCTTACCCTGATTGAATGCTGACTTAAAATCACTTTGCCAGCGTGTTATGTACTTACTCTCGGATGGAACAACACCTATACCGCCAGTTGAAAGTACATTCTCTAAAATCTCGGTCTTACCCTTGTATACGCCATCATATGAACCAAAGCCTTCAATGTGTGCACCACCTACATTGTTGATTAAAGCAGTGTCTGCTTTTACAAATTCGCAGGTATGTGAAATATCAAAAAGGTGACTTGCGCCCTGTTCAATAACAGCGTAATCAAGTGTGTTATCAAGACGTAATAAGGTAAGTGGCACACCAATATCGTTATTGAAGTTGCCGTTTGTACACATGCTGTTACCGTTTAAAGATAAAATTGAATGCGTAAATTCCTTAACTGTGGTTTTACCGCAGGACCCGGTTAAGCTTGCAATCTTTGCCTTGCACTGACGACGTACAAGATAACCGCAGTAACCTAAAGCCTTCTGTGTGTCATCGCATAGAACTACAGGAACTTTTGATGTGATTTTGTCATCTAAAACCTTTGATGACACCACTGCATCAGCACCACCTGCAATTGCTTTTTCAATGTAATCGTGACCATCAAATTTCTCGCCTTTTAAAGCGACAAATACAGCACCTTTACAATCTCGTGAGTCTGTACTTACTTTATTTACTGCTAAATCGCCACCTGTTAATTTGTAATTACCGTATACAGCAAGCTCACTTAATTTAAAACTAATCACACTTAACTCCTAAAAGCTTGCAGGCAATCTCTCTGTCTGAAAAATGAATGGTTTTGTCTTTAAAGATCTGATAATCCTCATGACCTTTTCCTGCAATAACAATGCAGTCATTCTCTTTTGCCTTTGAAAATGCGTATTCAATTGCCTTTTCTCTGTCTTCAATTAAAGTGACATTATTAGCCTCTGATACGCCTAAAGCCATGTCATCTAAAATTGCTTTTGGCTCTTCAGAGCGTGGATTATCTGAGGTAAAGATAGCTTCATCAGCATAAACAGATGCCTTAATAGCCATAATAGGTCTCTTACCTTTATCTCTGTCACCGCCACATCCGATAATACAGTAAACCTTGCCGTCACTGTGATGCTCGCGTACACCGCGAAGCACCTGCTCTACACCATCTGGTGTATGAGCATAATCAACTACGATATGAGGCTTGCCCTCTTTAATAAAGCACTCCATACGTCCTTTAATTGGCTTTAGCTTTGACGCCCCGTCCATAAGCTTGTCAAAGGAGAATCCAAGGCCTAGAAGCACTGTCAGTGCACAGGCAAAGTTCTCAACATTAAAGCCACCTAAAAGGCCTATTTCACAACGGCCTGTACCAAAGGATGATTCAACCTCAAGTGCAATTGAATGAGGCTTGTAGATTACTTTTTTAATCCATACATACTGGGTTAAAAATTGAGCTGAAACTGTGCTGAAAAAATTAGGTTTGCAGGAGTAGGCAATGCAGTTTCCGTATTTCTCTGCAAATTTAGAGCCCTGCTCGTTATCGACATTAATAGCAAGCTTGCTTTGAGGGACTCTTGCTAAAAAATCCTCTTTAGCTTTGGCGTAATCCTCCATGGTCTTATGGTAGTCTAAGTGGTCACGTGTTAAGTTTGTAAAACCGCCTGAGACAAACTGACAGCCATCTATTCTGCCTTCACATACACCGATTGAAGACACCTCTAAAGCAGCGTATCTTGCGCCCTGCTCTACAAGGTTGTGCAGAGTTTTATGAAGTCTTACTGAATCTAGTGTAGTGTTTGAGCTTTTCTCAAGATTTGGTAAAAAACCAAAACCTAAAGTTCCTAAAACAGCACATTTTGAATCGAGGCTATCTGAAAGGTACTGAGCAATAAGCTGTGTGATGGTACTTTTACCATTGGTACCTGTTATACCAATAAGGCCTAGCTGTGTTGATTGATTATCATAAAACCAGCTGCAGAACTCACCAAAGTTCTTTTTATCTGAGAACTTAACAAATGGAATGGTAATACCGTCTTTTTGCTCATCTGTTGGCTCATTGTCAGCCATATGTAAAATTGCACTTGCACCTAAGTCCTGAGCCTTCTTTGCATAATCAAGACCGTTTACCCTTGTGCCTTTTAAAGCTACGAATAAGGTGCCCGATTTAACAGCGCGAGAATCAACCTCTAAATCTGTTAACTTAACTTCATCCACTTTCCTGCGGATACCCAAAAATTTATAAACTTCTTTTAAGGTTTTCATAGGCAACCTACTTTTTTTCTACTAATTCTCTATCAGGCTTTACATTAAACTGCTGCAGTGCACGTTCCATAACCTCTCTGAATACAGGTCCTGAAACCACACCACCATGAAACTTACCAGCCTTAGGAGCACTTATAACTACAACAAGTGCAAATCTTGGATTTGAAATCGGAGCAAATCCTGCAAAGGTGGACATGTAAAACTTACCGTAACCGCCTACTGATGCGATCTTCGCTGTACCTGTTTTACCTGCCACACGGTATCTGTCAATTGCAGCCTTGCCACCGGTACCCTCTGATACTACAGTTTCAAGTGCAACCAGCATCTTTCTAACCTGTTTAGGATCGGCTACAAGCTCAGCTTTTGGAGCCTTTGACAATCTTAAAATAGATACTGGTACTTTCATACCGCCGTTTGCAAGTGTAGAATAAGCTGAGGTCAGCTGCAGATTTGTTACAGCAACACCATAACCAAAGCCTAGTGTTGCCTTATCAATTTCAGACCAGAAAGAACGGTTGGCATTTAATCTGCCTTCGCTCTCGCCTACAAGACCTGAACGAGTCTTTGCACCAAAGCCAAAACGCTGCAGTACCTGTAAAATCTTATGAGGGCCAAGACGCATTGAGATCCTTGCCATACCGGTATTTGATGAATACTGAATAATATCAAGCAAGGTTCCCTGTGACATAGCGTGTGAGTCTCGAACCATTTTTCTATCTACAATAAATGGTCTTGTATCAAATACTTCAGACCAGTTTGTTGATTTTGCCTCTAAAGCTGCAAGAGCCACAATAGGTTTCATGGTTGAACCAGGCTCAAAGATATCTGTTGCGGCTCTGTTTTTAGCATTGGCGCTGTCAAAATGGCGTCTGTCATTTGGATCAAATGAAGGTGCATTAGCCAATGCTAAAATCTCACCTGTTTTCACGTCCATTAAAACAGCAGTACCGCTGTCTGCTTTGTTTTCTTCAACAGCCTTTTTCAGCATCTGATAGGCATAGGTCTGCAACCTGTTATCAATACTTAAAATGATGTTGCCGCCAAGAGAGCCTTTTTTAACTGTACCTGTGTTTTCTACAATGCGATCGTATCTGTCTTTTTTTGCCAGGATTGTAGATGAGGTAGATGTCAGATAACTGTTAAAGCTCTGCTCTACACCATATACACCAACACCTTCACCATTTAAAAGACCTACAAGATTTGCATTTACCTCACCTGTTGGATAATGGCGAAGATAAGAATCGTTAAATACTAAGCCGTTTTTGGTGATCTTCTTTAAAAGAGGGGCTTTATCAGGAGATAAATAGTTCTTTAAATGCACATAGCGTTTTTTCGGATCTTTAGCGCTTTTATAAAGTTTGGATACATCAATCTCTAAAATTGATGCAATCTTAGCCATCTTGTTCTTATCGTCATAAGTGCCGTCCTCATGCAGTCCTTTGGGATCGGCTGCTACTGTTTTAACAGGTACTGAAATTGCGAGGATCTTGCCGTTTCTGTCAGTAATCAGGCCGCGAGGAGGTTCATAATGATAATTGCGGACTACACGGGCGTTACCCTCTGCAATCAGAGCTTCAGGATGGAGAATCTGAATCCACAATAATCTGGTAATGATAAATCCAAAACAGACTATAACTACAAACCAGAGAACACTGATACGTGTAAGGCTAAGCTGTAAACGCCCACTACCGTTTTTATCACGAATTAGAGCCATATTATCTTAAATCTACTACAACTTCATCTTCTGTTTTAGGCTGTACCATACCAAGCTCCTGAGCATTCTGTCTGATAATTGAATACTCAGTTAAAGCCTCTCTTTCAGAGAGAAGTGACAGCCATTGTTTATGCAACTGGTCATTATGTTTTGCCACTTCATTATATTGCACAGTCATATCTCTTGTCATTTGCACCTGATGAACCTTATATACAGCAAGTGTGGTTAACACCAGGATAAGTCCATAGGTCATGAAATTAGATAAGATGTCGTTGAAAATTGTTGGAACCAGAGCTTTTCTTTTTTCAGTTTCTATTCCTGCATGATACAGACTAAGCAATGGTTGTGGTGTTGCGCTTGCAAACTTCTCTTCTTCTTTTTCCTCAGGAGTCTGCAGGCGTATAATTCTTTCTTCAACAATCTGGGTAACCATAGGTACAGTTTTCTGCACCGGTCTTGCCTTTGGATTCGGTCTCTGACCAAACTTAGGCTCATTGTCTGCAGGTACTGCAGCCGGAGTTGAAGGTACTACTGAAGGGTAGTTTTCCTCTACCTTTCGTAGGGCGTTTGATTGTTGCATTTATGGAAGCCTCTTAAGCCTTGAGCATACACGTAATGTGGCACTACGCGATCTCACGTTCATCGCTATTTCCTCTGGGGTAGCTTTTATAGCTCCTCCGATTGGCTCCAGTTTTGCTGTAGACAGTCTTAATTTTTCGGATTCCTCAAAAGTAATAGGTAATCCGTTAGGTACTTTCTGACCCTGCGACTGATCTTTTATAAATGTTTTTACTATTCTGTCTTCAAGTGAATGGAAGCTGATTACACACAATCTGCCCTGATTTGCTAGAACGTCCAGGCTGCCCTGCAGAGCGTTCTGTAGTTCATCAAGCTCGCCGTTTACAGCAATTCTAAGTGCCTGAAAACAGCGTGTTGCCTTATGCTTTGGTGTAGGTTTTCCACCAATCACTCTTTTAATGAATTCTGATAACTGTAAAGTTGTCTCAAAAGGTTCCTTTTCTCTGTCGCGAACGATTGCTGAGGCAACCTTTGAAGCAAAGTTCTCCTCGCCGTATACCTTAAAGATATATGCAAGATCCTGTTTGGAATAGGTGTTTACGATGGTCTTTGCATCAAGTTTCGCGCTCTGATCCATTCTCATATCCAGAGGGCCATCCTTTTCAAAGGAGAAACCTCTTGACGGATCATCAATCTGAGGGGATGACACACCAATATCCATAAGGATGCCATCAACTTTACCTAGAATACCTTCCATCTCACAGACATCTTTGATGTTTGAAAAAGCGCTGTGAATAATTTTGAATCGGTTATCTGTAATGCTTTTAGCAGCCTCAACAGCGGTTAAATCTCTATCTAAACCGTATAATCTGCCGTTAGGTCCTAATCTTTCTAAAATCTTTCTTGAATGGCCACCACGACCAAAGGTCGCATCTACATAAATTCCATCTTCCCTGATTGCCAGTCCTTCTAGCACTTCATTTAACAATACAGGAATATGAGTGAAAGCCATACAAACTCACTTATAGCTTTAAGCCTTGTAAAACGGAATGAGAAGAAAGATCCTTTAGAGCTTCCTGAAGAACCTTATTATCAACATCACGCTGAGCCTTGTAACTATCTTCAGACCAAAGCTCAAATTTATTATTAAATCCAATCAGATATGCGCATTTTTTAAGACCTGCAAGCTCACGAAGTTCCTGTGGCAGAAGAATTCTACCCTGAACGTCAAGCTGGCAGAATACAGCGCTACCAAGTATCACACGCTGTATGGTCCTGCATAGAGGATCGGTAAGCGTAGGAAGAGCACCTAAGGTTGCAACTACACTATCCCATTCATCTACAGGGTATAGCCATAGGCAGTTTTCGAATAAAGATCTTGTTACTACACATGCACCTTCATTCTGATCCATCAGGTTATCTCTATAACGGGCAGGTATAAGCAAGCGTCCCTTTGTATCAAGGGATACTTCTGATGTACCGCTTAACAGTAAGCCATCAAACATACCATACCGTCCATTAATGATAATTTTAGGGAATTACTTCCACAATCTCCCACTTTTTACCATAAGTTTACCAAACAAATTTATTAATTCAAGGACTATATATCTGAATAAAATAAAATTATCCCTATAATTCAGATAGTTATATTTTTAGTAAATCGCAAATAAAGATAATTATTTTCTAAATGGAGGATTGCTATCTTTATAAAAAATAAAGACAAAATGAGCGTTATTAATTTGAATAAGTCAGGAATATTTTTTATTTTGAAGAAAAAATATAAAGATGTGAGAAAAAACACATTTTGCGCTGTGCGCAAACGTGCAGAATTTGTTTTCAAAGTGAGCCGACCTATAAGCCGAGTTCTGTTCTGCAATGCAGTGGCAACCATTCCTCTAGGCTAGCAATCGCTCGCTAGCTCCAGCAATCAACCCGCTCTTACTTCGGACCAAAGTATAAAGAGCCTATTTGATCTTGCTCCAGGTGGAGTTTACCATGCCTTTTTTATTGCTAAAAAAGCGGTGAGCTCTTACCTCGCCTTTTCACCCTTACCATAAATGGCGGTTTACTTTCTGTTGCACTTGTCATGGGCTTGCGCCCTCCAGGCGTTACCTGGCACCTTGTCCTGCGGAGCTCGGACTTTCCTCCCCCGTGACCGTATGCTTAAAAAGCTCAAACACGCGTACACGGCAGCGGTTGCCTGGTCGACTCGCGCACATTATAACATTAAAAATTTATTTGTTTTTGTTATGAGATAAAAAAGCTCTATATCGCTATAGAGCTCCTATGTTTATGAATGGATAAAAGATTGTGTTTTATCTGTTTAGACTACGATAAAACTTAATCCTGCTGCTGTTTAAGTTCTAGAGCAAGATTGTACAAATCATTCTTTTTAACGCCTGTAAGCTCAGCTAAAACATTTGTAACAGCCTTTACAGGACTTGTTTTAATCAGCTCTTCTAATGCCTTTTTAATCTTAGGATCGATTGCATTGTTGCCCTCATCCTTAAGAGCGCCAATTGCTACTACAAACTCACCTTTGGTTCTGTCTGCATCAGCCTTTAAAAAATCAGGAGCATCCTTTGCCTTTAATCTGTAGAAAGACTCAAAAGTCTTGGTCATTTCTCTGCATAAGGTAATGTCATGCTCTGGCAGCACTTTTGCTAAAGCCTCAGCAGTTGCCTGAATACGGCGTGGAGTTTCATAGAATACTGCAGTGTAATCAACGTTAGTCAGTGCTGCTAATGTATCTAAAAGCTCTTTTTCCTTAACAGGGAAAAAGCCGTTGAACATAAACTTGTCTGTAGGAAGTGCACTTGCCTCAAGAGCGGTAATTAAAGCGCAGGGACCAGGAAGCGGCACAACCTTTACATTTGCTTTTGAGCACAAGGTTACAACTCTGTAGCCAGGATCGTTAATTAAAGGAGAGCCAGCGTCTGAGATTAAAGCTACAACAGCGCCATTTGATACTTCTTCGATAATGATAGAAGCCCTTTGCTCCTCATTATGGTCATGACAGCTGATTAGCTTTTTACCGCTGATTCCAAGCTTATCTAAAAGAATTTTAGAGTGACGGGTATCCTCTGCTGCAATTAAGGTCGCAGCCTTTAATACGTCAATTGCTCTAATGGTGATGTCATCAAGATTTCCTATAGGAGTAGGAACAATGTATAAAGCGCTCTCAATCATAGCTCTCGTCTCAAAACTTTGAATGAAGCAATTCTACACTATATTTAAGACTTTGATAAATTTATACAATTGCAGGCCGTTATTAACATGAATAGTTTAAGTATGCACTTATATTCGAATTTGAAATAAAAGCAACACATTAAGTTCAATATGATAAAATGTGCAGTTATCTGTACGAAATTTAGCTTTGTAGGAACACTATTGTGAAAGCAAAAAGGTCAAAATTAAATTTATATGTCTGCAGTCTGCTTACTGCTGCAACATTAACACTAGGTGGTTGTACATCTACATCAACTCAGAAGATTGTATCTGCAAATGCCTTTGGTCCACTTACTTTATCCACTCAGGAATATCAGAACGCCTACAACGATGCCAGTGAAGAACTAAGTTATAAAGCTTTAATCTTACTTGCCCGTTCAAAAATTGTTTCAGGTGATCTTGAAGGTGCAAAGCAGGATGTTGCAACTTTAGAGACAAAAGCTTCTACACAGGTTGAACAGCAGGAAAGCACCATCCTAAAAGCAATGATTTTATCAAGAGAAAACCATTGCAAGGGTGCTTCAGACCTTCTAAAGAGTGTTAAGTACAATGCTCTTCCAAAGCAGGACATCTCCTACTACCTGATCTTAAATTCAAATGTGAACGCAAGATTATTCAAGCAGACCAAGAATCCTAGCTACCAGATTGTAGCTTACAAGAACAAGGCCACTTTACTCAATTACATTGACAAGAAGTCAGATAGAGAAACAGTAATCAATCAGAGCATTGACCTGTTGAATGAGCTTGATTCAAATACTATCGCAGTTGCTCTGTCAAACGCTAAAACAGATTTGGATAAAGGCTTCTATGAGTACTCTATCGTATCACGCTCAGCTTCAAATGATTTAAAAGACAAGGTATTACAGGATTTCTCTGTAAAATATCCAGGCCACCCTATCAATGAACTGATTGCAAAAGCTAATGCTGAAGAAACAGCTACAACTACTGTAGTTGCATCTGGCAATGATAACAATACTGATGCAAACGCTGTTGCCGCAGATGTTCCGGCACAGGCTTTATTTACATTAAACGACGGTGATAAAATTGCAGTTTTATTACCACTTACAGGCCGTTTTGCAGCTGTTGTAGGAGAGCCTGCTAAACTTGGTATTCTTACAGCGCTAAAAGACAGAAACAGCGCTTCAAAAGTTGTTTTCTATGATACCAACAAGTTAAACATCTCTGATATCGTAGCTAAAATTTCAAACGACGGTACAAAGCTAATTATTGGCCCAGTACTAAAGCCTGAGGTTAAAGCTCTAAACAATGCTAATACCAAGATCCCATCAATCGTATTCAATGATGCTGACAACAAGTCAGTAAATCAGTGGTACTTTGATTTAGGACCTAACTATGAAGGCGCACTTGCAGCTTCAAAGGTATACGCTGACGGATTTAAAAAGCCTGTAGTAATTGCTCAGAGCACCGATACCTCTTCTCAGAGATCAGCTATTAACTTCAAGCAGAACTTTGATAAGGTAAACAAGAATACCATCATCTGCAATTACAGCGATCCTAATAAGATTGAAAGCCAGATTGCAAACTGCCCTCTTGCTCAGGCTGACAGCGCCTACATCAGCGCTTCAGTCATTGATGCTGTGGTTATTAAACAGAAGATACCAGCAAACGTTGCAGTATATCTGACTGACAAGAGCTACATGGGCGTTAACAACACCTCTCAGGAGCTTGCTCTAAAGGGTGCTAAATTAGGTGATATGCCATGGTTACTTACAGATAGTGCTTTAAAGGATTCATTCATGAAGTCACTGCCAAAGGCAAACAGCCAGGTACAAAGAGTATTTGCAGCATCATATGACGCAATTAACTTTGCATTCTCTGTTAACCATCTAGCCCAAAACCGCGATGACGTATTACACGGCTTAACCGGTGATATCTCATTAGGTCAGAACGGTTTAATTGAAACCTCACCTATGTGGGTTAAATTAGGTAAGTTAAGATAATCCAATCTTCTTACAAAAAAGCTCCAGTTATTGATTTAAATGGAGCTTTTTTATATCTTAATTTTTTAAACTTAATCTTTTACAAATTCAAAGCCTGGCTCTGATGGTACCTCAGGAGCTTTTTCTGTCTTAAGAGAGCTTTGCTCGGAAGATTGTTCTGATGATGAGGAATTATCCTCAACCTCAAACTCTGGAGAGAAATCATCATTGATATCATCGATAAGATCTTCAGCAGGAGCAAGTTCAAGCTGCTCTAGAGCCTTTCCAATTGGGAATGAAGTTCCTGTCTCTAAAGCGATTAGATCTTCCATTGCTAGATATGGAATATAAATGTCCTGACTTACACCTTTAAATCTTGCTTTAAAGGAAATACCTGATTTAAGACACTTATAATCAAAGATTGCTGCAGGCTTTAAGCTTAGGATAATACTGCCGTCTTTTATGAATTCTTGAGGAACAATTACACCAGGAAAATTAGCATCCACCAGGATATGTGGAGTAATTTCATTGTCTACCATCCAATCATAGTATGCAGTAAATAAAAATGGCTTGGTGCTGGATAATTTATCTTTCATGGTTTTCTCCTCTTAGCTCATTATAGCAAAGAAAAATGTGGAGTTAATTATGACGAGTTCACAGGTAATCGAGTATAGGGAAAGATTAACTCTCACTCCTCTGACAACACCGTACGTGTCGTTCGGTCCTTCACGCTTAGTCTTCGCTACTACGACCTCGGCTGACTTCTTGCCATTCGTTGTTACTACGGTTTTACCGCTGACAAGAACTCCTCAGGTAAGGGCATTTTCTTTCACTCCATATATCCGCCATCTTTACAAAGTATGTTCCGTCTAACTATTGGACTTTGACTTATTTAGCAGCCTTATCCACATATTATGCCTAAGATGATTTCTGTTCGTCGGACCAGAGTTTTGCTATCCGCTTCTTTTGGCTACCATGTCACCATGACCACCTTGCGGTTTCGCTAAGTCTTCCCGTTAGCGGGCAACTTCGGGACTCACACCCTATAGATAATGCTCATGCTGAGCACACATAAAAAACCCCTGCATGGAGCAGAGGTTTTGATAAGAAAAACAAAATGAATTGTTTTCTGTATTAACGCTTTGAGTACTGTGGACGCTTACGAGCTTTGTGAAGACCAACCTTCTTACGCTCTACAGCACGAGCATCACGAGTTACGAAGCCAGCCTTACGTAAAGCTGAACGGAATGACTCGTCATACTGAATTAAAGCTCTAGTAATACCGTGACGGATTGCACCAGCCTGACCAGTGATACCACCACCTGAAACAGTTATGTAAAGATCAAACTTGTCTGATACTTCTAATAACTCTAGAGGTTGAGCTACAACCATACGAGATGTAGGACGACCAAAGTATTGCTCTAGGCTCTTGCCATTGATCTCTAATTTACCAGTACCCTGCTTTAAGAATACACGTGCAGTTGAGTCCTTACGACGACCGGTACCATAATACTGATTTACAGCCATTTGTTATGCTCCTTAAAACTTGATAACCTGAGGCTGTTGAGCAGCATGATTATGTGACTCACCAGCATATACCTTTAGCTTACGGAACATAGCACGACCTAATGGTCCCTTTGGAAGCATGCCGCGAACAGCTTTTTCAATAACATCCTCAGGCTTACGTGCTAAAAGTTTCTCGAAAGACTCTGACTTAATGCCGCCTGGGAAACCAGTGTGGTGATAATACATCTTATCAGTAGCCTTGTTACCAGTAACTTTAACTTTAGAAGCGTTGATTACGATAATGTAATCACCAGTATCTAAGAATGGAGTGTACTCTGGCTTGTGCTTACCGCGTAAACGCAAAGCAATTTCAGTAGCTAGGCGACCTAAAGTCTGACCCTCAGCATCAATAACTAACCAATCACGCTTAATTGTTGATGGTGTTGCAACATAAGTTTTCATTAAAAAACCCTTTTTTGAAGGAAATATCCTTTAAAACATACAGATAAAATTATCTGCTCTCTTTCCAAACAAGTAATTTCTTACTTGCATCAAGTAACACGGGTGGGAAACCGGTTCCTCGATTAGAGGGGCAATGCGGTATTTTACACTAAAAGACAAGGTGTGAGCAATTAAATTTTCACTTATTTTCTCTATTAATTAGTACTCAATTAATTGCTTTGAAATTCAGAGTGCTGCAAAAGCTTATTTACCTTTGCAGCGATAAAAAAATAACTGCAGATTACCTACCTGTTGAAGAAAAGGACCTCACCTCTTAAAATTACACCCTTTAAATTCAGGTCATCATCAATTAAAAGTAGATCGGCGCGCTTTCCAGATTCTATTGAGCCTACTTTGTTTACAATATTTAAAACGCAAGCCGGATTGTATGTACAGGCTTTTACAGCATCCTCAATCTTGATGCCTGCGTTTTTTACCACATTTACAAAACAGTCATACAGGTTTGTAACTGATCCTGCCAAGGTGCCATCATCTAAGGTTGCTCTTTTACCTTTTACATTTACCTTCTGTCCGCCTAAAGCATAAATACCATCATCAAGACCTGTAGCCATCATTGAGTCAGAGATTAAAACAAGGTTGTCTTTTGTAAATAATCTGAACGCAAGATTTATTATTGCCTTATCAATATGAATTCCATCAGCAATAAGTTCTGCCATAACCTTTCCATTATCTAATGCAGCAACTATAGGTCCGGGATTTCTATGATTTATAGGAGGCATTGCATTAAAGGTATGAGTGAGCTCAGAAGCGCCCCGTATAAAGGCGTTTTTTGCAGTCTCATAATCTGTATTTGTGTGTCCTATGGATACTTTTACTCTATCTTTTACGGCCTTTATAAAATCGATACCGCCTGATACTTCTGGAGCTAAAACCACAACCTTTATAAGCGAGCCTGAAGCCTGATAAAGGTCGTCGAAAAATTCCACATCCGGATTTTTTAAATACTTTGGATTTTGCGCACCTATTTTATCTTTGCTGATAAAAGGGCCTTCCATATAAATACCTTCAATTGAGGCATTATGCTTTTTAGAATTGAAATCTTTTGCTGAGATAAAAGCCTTTTCAAGGGCGCTCTTATCCATTGTCATTGAAGCAGGAGAGATTGAGGTTATTCCTTTTGATGCCTCATAGGAGGTTATAGCATCTAAGGATTCATAACATCCATCCATAAAGTCTGCTTTATTTGCTCCATGTAAATGGATATCTATAAAGCCAGGAACAACCATAAGACCATCTGCATCAAGAACCTCATTATCAGATGTACTTTTTTTTATAAGAGAGTCTTCAATATAAACCTCGCCTTGTTCAAAATGAAAACTGCTTTTGTATACTCTGGCATTTTTAATAATCATTTAAGTCACACTCAAAAACTGACCATTTATACAGTCCATTATCGGTTAAAAAAGCGATAACATCAAAAAAATAGTTTACGTTTGCTCAAATATTTATGAAAATCAAAGAGTAAATTATTTGGACTTGTATAATAATAGAAATATATTTTTTTTGAGAAGTTTTCGTTCTAAGTAATTACTAAGAATAAAGCACTAATCTAAGTACACCATAAAGCTGAAAAGCTGATTTGGATTGAGGTATATATGGACTTTTACGCACAACTTATTTCGTTATTTTTTGTAGGATTTGCAGTAGGTGTCCTTGCTTGCTTTTTAATAATGGCACAAATTTATAAACACAAACGTGTAAAAGACGAATTATTAAAATCAAAAAGAGCCGCTATTAAAGCTCAGCGCACTTTAGACAGATTCCTAAAGACATCTTTAGATCTGTTTGGTGAGCTCGATTCAGCACACAAGCAATATGTGGATTTTTTAAATGAAGCTGCACAAAAAATCGCACCTTTAGAAAGTGCTTCACACAGCTTCCTAAATCAGGAATTGAATTCAGAAAAGAAAATTAAAAAACAACCAAGCAAACATGAGCCTGTAAACGGTCAGTTAGGAGAAATTACACCTCCTAACGTTCTAAAGTCTCCTGAACCCCCTCAGGATGGAGTCATCCTTGAGGATCTTCATGAGGCTCAGGCACAGACCGATGATGGCATCAATGAAAACAAAGATCCTGCCCCTCAATTAAAGGTTTAAGTTCATATCTAGTGTATTTATTTGGAGTAATTACATGCTAAGTAAAATTAAAACAGCCACTGCTGCAATTGTACTATCTGTAGGAGTATTAACTATAAGCAATGCCAATGCTGCTGCTCCTATATTATCTGACATGGTAGCAAACGGTCAGACACCTTCTTTAGCGCCAATGCTAAAACAGGTGCTTCCTGCTGTAGTAAATATCTCTGTAAAAGGCAAAAAGGATGTTAAGGGCTTTGCTATCCCTGATAAATTCCAGTTTATGTTCCCAGGTATGGGAGATATGTTTGGCAACAATGCTCAGCCACAGCAGCGTGAGTTCCAGGCCTTAGGATCAGGCGTAATTATCAATGCCAAAGATGGTCTTGTTGTAACTAACAACCACGTGGTAGACGATGCAACCGAAATTAAAGTTCAACTAAAAGACGGAAGAGAGTTTACTGCAAAACTAGTTGGTACTGATAAACACACTGATTTGGCTTTATTAAAGCTAAAAGATGCTTCAAACCTGACACAGGTTGAACTGTTTGATTCAGACAGTCTTGAGGTTGGTGATTTTGCCATCGCCATCGGTAATCCATACGGTCTTGGTCAGACTGTTACCTCCGGTATCGTATCTGCTTTAGGAAGAAGCGGACTTAACATCGAGAATATTGAAAACTTCATTCAGACCGATGCAGCTATTAACTCAGGTAACTCAGGTGGAGCTCTGATTAACTTAAACGGTCAGTTGATAGGTATTAACACTGCTATTATGGCTCCATCCGGCGGTAACATCGGTATTGGCTTTGCCATCCCATCTAACATGGTAAAAACCGTAACCGAACAGCTATTAAAATACGGCGCAGTAAAGCGCGGTATGCTAGGTGTCGCAGGAACAGAGCTTACAGCTGATCTTGCAAAGAACTTTGGTTATGACCAGTCAACAGGCGCTTTCGTAAATGAAGTTCTAAAAGATTCATCTGCTCAAAAGGCTGGTATCAAATCAGGCGATATCATTACTGCAATCAATGGCAAGAAAATCAAGTCATTTGCTCAGTTACGTGCTGAGATTGCAACTCAAAGAGCAGGCTCTGAGGTTAAGGTAACCGTATTC
This sequence comes from Aeromonadales bacterium, assembly GCA_012519775.1. Lineage (GTDB taxonomy): Bacteria > Pseudomonadota > Gammaproteobacteria > Enterobacterales > Succinivibrionaceae > Succinivibrio. Next base: position 45,395 of record JAAYPN010000068.1, read on the forward strand.
CGTGACGGTTCCTATAAAGACTTTACTGTAAAGATTGGCGATAACATTGCAGCTCAGAAAATCTCCGCTGACAGCTCAAAGGAAATCTCTCCTGCATTTGCCGGTGCCGCACTCGCTAATGCAAAGGATGGCGGTGTTGAGGTAACTGATATTGCGAAAGGCTCTATGGCTGCCCGCTTTGGTCTTCGCAAGGGTGACGTTATCACAGGTGTAAACCGTGCTGATGTTAAGAACATTAACGATCTTAAGAAAAATCTTGAGAGGGTTAAAGGTCAGATTTCAGCAATTCGCATCAACAGAAACGGTGGTACGTTATACATCACCTTAAGATAAGGTTCCTTTATTGAAGTAAAGCGAAAATAGCCTCAAAATTCAAAACTTTGAGGCTATTTATTTACCCAATTAACTAAAAATTACCAGATAACTAAAATTAACAACAAATAACTACATTTAACATCAATAAGTTTCACATCTCTATCTAATCAGAATAATGTAAAGTTAAAACAACTTGACAGTTATTTTTTGGTAAAATTTATATATCAGAATTTCTTATTTGTATCTGTCTTTTCAGACAATCTCACTATTTTTTTATTTAACTTTTGATATTATTTAAAAGAACATATTCATTTAGCGTATAACCATGAAAATCAATAAAACAATAGCAACTCTCTTATTTCCAATCGTTGCAGGTGTGCTCATTGGAGGAGCGCTTCTTCTAATCAATCCTCAGCTTGGTAAAAATATAGGCAATGTTATCTATTCAAGCGGAGTTTCCGTAGAAGGTTTCTCCTATGCAGTAAATAAAGCAGCTCCCTGCGTTGTAAACATCTATGTTGCAAATCTCAATGAGGACTACACAGAGCCTGATACCAACTCAATTACCTCCTCTGCCTCCGGTGTGGTAATGACAGATAATGGTTATATCGTTACAAACTATCATGTTGTACCGCTTGGCAATGAACCAAACAAAGCAATCTGGGTACAGACTCGTGAAGGTAAGCTATATCAGGCTTTTATCGTAGGTTGCGACAGAAGAACAGATATTGCTGTTTTAAAAGTTGAGGCAAACAATCTTCCTAGCATCTCCATTGCCAAAAAAACACCTCATATTGGTGATATCGTGCTGGCAATTGGTAATCCTAACAATTTAGGTCAGACTGTCACTCACGGTATTATCTCTGCTCTGTCACGTTCAGGATCGGGGCTGCTTACCCATGATCAGATGAATATCCGTCAGGGCGTTCAGGAACTTATTCAGACTGATGCACCTATCAATCAGGGCAATTCAGGTGGTGCGCTAGTTGATACTAAGGGCAATCTTGTCGGTATCAATACAGCTTCATTTACAAGCGAATCATCATACGGTATCGGCTTTTCGGTTCCTGTAAAACTTGTAAAACAGGTTATGAATGAAATTATTCGTCATGGAAAGGTCGAGCGAGGATATTTAGGTATTTCTGATTCATCTAAAAAGAGTCTTAACGGAGAGAAAGGTGTAACAGTAGGTTATATCGATCCGCAGGGACCTGCTTTTGGCGTTCTCAAATTAGGTGATGTTATTACTAGGGTTAACTATCAGAATATTCATGATGTTAAGCAGCTGATTGATTTAATCTCCAAATCAAAACCTGGCACAAAACTTAACTTTGAAGTAAACAGAAATGGAAATGTAATCAACGAAGATATTACCCTGATTGAAGATAATACCTCCGTTGATAATTAAAGATTATTTAGCGGCGATTTTGGAAATAACCTTATTTGATTTAATTACCGCCTGAATATCATCATTCACTGTAAGTCCAGCTGTAGTCAGCATATCACCTGTGATCTGGGCATTGATGCCAAAATCGTAAAGATTTGTAAAGAAGCTCTGAATTTTCAATCTGCCACCTGCAAGACGTAACACTACATCTGGAAGAACATGTCTGAATACAGCAATTGTTCTTTCAATATCCTCTTCACTTATTGGAGCCTGATCCTCAAGAGGAGTGCCTTTAATTGGATTTAGCACATTGACAGGAGCGCTGTCCACACCGATTTTTCTAAGCTCAAGAGCAATATCCACTCTATCTTCAATACTCTCGCCCATACCGATAATACAGCCAGAGCAAATCTCAAGACCGGCTTCTTTTGCCATAGCAATGGTCTTCTCTTTCTGCTCCATGGTATGAGTGGTACAGATCTTTTTGAAGTAGTTTGGTGATGACTCAATGTTACAGTGATATCTTGTCATGCCACTTGCTTTTAACTTTTTAAAATCAGCTAAATCAAGTAAGCCTAATGACCCACATAAATCAATTTTAATATCGCTATCTTTTTGTATTCTGTCAAAAGCTTCAGCTACGGTATCAATTTCCTTTTGAGATAATCTTACACCTGCAGTCACAATTGAGTATCTGTGAATACCCTTTTTGGCACTATCTTTTGCTTCTTCGTAAAACTCTTGCGCTGTCTTTAATGGAGCTTCATCGATTTGTGTATCATAAAAACGGCTTTGAGAGCAGAATTTACAATCCTCGGTACATCTGCCGCATTTGCCGTTTGAGATACAGCAGAATTCTAAATCGTCCTTAAAAAAGTGTCTGGTAAGTTTAGTTGCACTTTCTTTTAGTTCTTCAAGTGGAGCGTGATAAAGTTCAATGGCCTCTTCACGAGTTATCTTATAACCATTGATAATTTTTTCACCCAGTTCTTTTAGTTGCATTTAAATCTCCAACTTAAGTTCATCTTGCTGACAAACCATTAAATAATAAATGCTGCTATTTCTTAGCAGCACGAGAATTATACACTATTTTATATTAAGGCTTTTAGGAGATAAAAATGATAAAACAATTAACAGCGATTGCTTTTGCCCTAATGGCAGCAACACTATCAACTGCATGTGAAAGTAATCAGGAAACTCAGACTCTTACTGTAACAAACTATGAGAAAGCTAATATTGCATCATCATTTATCAAGGGTGCTGACGTATCAACTCTCATTGATATGGAAAAGGCAGGCTTTAAGTATTACGACGAAAACAGCCAGGAAAAAGACGTTTTAGCAATTCTAAAAGACAATGGCTTTAACTATGTAAGACTACGTCTATGGAATGATCCAAAAGATGCAAACGGAAATGTATACGGTGGCGGTAACAATGATCTTGCAACCGATCTTGAGATTGCAAAGAGAGCTAAGGCATTAGGCTTTAAGTTCCTGCTAGACTTCCACTATTCAGACTTCTGGACCGATCCTGGCAAACAGATTAAACCTAAGGCATGGGAGAATTTAAGCTTTGATGATCTGAATAAAGCAATCAGAGACTACACCAAAGAGACAATTGAAACCTTCAAAAAAGAAGGTGTAATGCCTGATATTGTACAAATCGGTAATGAGCTTAACAGCGGTATGTTATGGCCTGACGGCAAGAGCTGGGGCAGTGACGGTCACGAGTTTGACAGATTATCACAACTTCTAAAATCAGCTATCGAAGGCTTTAATGAAGGCAAAGGGAACAGTGACTGCAAAGTTATGTTACACCTTGCAAAAGGTCCTGATAACGGTGCCTTCAAGTGGTGGTTTGATGAAATTGCTGCTCACGGCGTAAACTTCGATATCATCGGTATGTCTATGTACACCTGGTGGGATGGTCCTGTTTCACAGCTTCAGGACAATATCAAGTGGGTTAAACAGACTTACGGTAAAGACATCATCATTGTTGAAGGAGGCTATCCTTATACTCTTGAGAATACCGATTCTCTACCAAATGACTTTAACGCAAATGATGCTAAAAACTCAGGTTACCCAGCAACTGTTGAAGGACAGTACAGCTACTTAAAGAGCTTACTTGAAGGTTCAGATAACGCAGGTGCTACAGGTTTCTTCTACTGGGAGCCAACCTGGAAGACTGGTCCTAACGTAACCTGGTTAACAAAAGCAGGTATGGACTACATCAATTGTGGTAGCGAATGCAAGATAGGTAATGCCCGTGAAAACCAGGCTTTATTTGATGAGACAGGTAAGGTTTTACCTTCAATTAAGGTTTTCAATAACTAATTGAAACAAATAAAAAAACAAAAATAATAA
>JAAYPN010000069.1 GCA_012519775.1 Aeromonadales bacterium
ATGTAATCATCGAAAAGATTAACTATTACCTATATAAAACTTGGGTATTTGATAATAGATGCATTATTGCACTAACCAACAATATCCACTGGCATATCACAGGTGATGAAATTCCTACAACTAAAAAATCCTGTATTGTTATCAGTAATCACATCAGCTGGCTTGATATTCTGTTCATAGGCTGTGTATACAAAGGAAAAATTCCTACAACAAAATTTTTCATGAAACACTCTTTAATCTATATACCTTTTGCAGGTCTTGCCTGTTACGCTTTAGGTATGCCATTCTTAAGAAGATATCCAAAAGCAAAACTTTTAAAGAATCCAAAGCTTCGCAATAAGGATATTGAGACAACAAAGCAGGCCTGTTCTCGACTAATTAAGTACCCTGCAACTTTAATTAACTTCGTTGAAGGCTCAAGATTTACAAAAGAAAAAGCTAAAAAAACAAATTCTCCTTACAATTATCTGCTACCTCCAAAGGCAGCTTCATTAGGTGTGGCTTTAGGAGAAATAGGAAACAAAGTAGATAAAATCTTTAACACTACCTTCTACTATCCTGATTGCTCAAAAAAGCCTTTTATTGACATGATGTTTGGCAGAATTAAGGATGTTTATGTAAACGTCCAGATCCTACCTCACAGTGAAGCCATGGATGGCAACTGCATTGAAGATAAGCAGTTCAAGCACGATTTTACAATGTATGTTAGAGATTTATGGGAAGAAAAAGATGCGCTTTTAACTAAGCTTCATGATGAATATAAATCCAAATAAGTTCTAAGCAAAAAGCCTGCAGGTCTAGTATGCAGGCTTTTATTATTGGTTATTTTAAAGTTAATAAATAATCAATTAAATGTTTGTAATCCTCAGCAGAATCAAGATTATCGGTAATTACCAGGTATTTACCATTTACAACAATCTCTGGAACAGCCTCTATACCATAATCAGAGCATTTCTTGTCATATTCTGCAACCTTGGCTTGAGTTACAAAGGAAGCATAATCCTGTTCGGCTGTTTCTGAAGGAATTCCAATATCATTTAATACTTTTACAAAGAATTCATGATCTTCTGGCATCTTCTGCTTTTTATGAATTAAATCAAAAAGTTCTGCCTTTAACTCACTTTGTAAGCCATGATTTAAAGCAACAGCATAGGCCTTTTGAGACTCTACGCCAATTTCACCGCCTATTACACCAACAGGGTTATATACCCATTTTGCCTGTGGAGCATACTCTGTAGCAAGATCTTGAAAAAACTTATCCATTGCAACGCAATGAGAACAAAAGAATGAGAAGAACTCTCGAATTTCAGGCTCAACCAGACGGTTTTGAGATACTACTTTGTAATCTTTGCCTTCAACATAATCTTTAGCCTGAGCCTGAGAAAACACTGAAAAAACAACTAAAGTTGTAACAGCAATCGCTCTGAAAATATTTTTTGACATTGTTGTTTCCTAATTTAATAAACCTGTTTTTCCCAACAGGATACTTTATCTCTTAACTCTTTTGCATTACGACGCTTACAAGTCACTCCGCAACTTAAGAAGTTAAAGAATCCTTTTACAAGAAAATTATTTTTAGCAACTATTCTACATATCAGATATAAAAATTTTACCATGTTGCGAGAAATTTTTAATTTCTTATTTCCGCTCAAATCTTCTTTTGATATTAGTTTTAATGTACTTGTCGCCATTACTACATTTAGTAAACAGAATATTCGAATTCCTTTCTCATTGGGTGGAAGTTGACAAATAAAATCAACTGCATCGCATAAATGCCCCTGACACAGCTTTACGTAGTATTTTGCTGTCTCTTCAGCGTTCATACCATTTTCGCAAGGTAAAAAGCTTACATCTCTCTGACTGTCCTCTGCTCTGTCCTTTAGGATATTTGTAAGCTGCAATCCTTCTCCAAAGCTTACAGATAAGGCCATTAGAGAGTACTTATCTATAGTATTGTCATATTCATAGAATAAAGCTGCAAGTAATTCACCTACAACGCCAGCTACGTAATAACAGTAAAAATCAACATCATCTAATGTGTTAATTTTAAGCCCTTGCAAGGACTTTGCCATGCCGTTGCTTAATATTGAAACACCTCTAGCCAGGACCATTTTATATTTGTGGGGAAATGATCTGGTTCTGGAGATAACACCTTCTAAATCATTTAACAGCTCGCGTTCTGGAAGACAGGTACCATCTGTTACTAATTCTATAGCCTGTTTATGCAACGATAATAACTGCATGTCATCTGAAAATTCATTTGCACAAAACATCGAAAATGAATTAAGCCATGCAACTTTTTGATTTGTTGGTACATTTGGCTCATCTTCAATTGTATCTGCTATTCTACAAAGTAAGTATGCATTAGATATATAATCAACTAGTGCCTCTGGCAGAAGTGGAATTGTCAATGCAAAAGTTCTTGATACTTTTTGTAGATGCTGTTGCTGCTTGCTAAAATCTATTTGAGTAAGTTGCATATTAAAAGCACATGTTGTTGACATTCTATAAACTAAAACTAGATTATACACGTAATCTATAACTTAATAAGAGAAGATTATGCAAACAAATACGGATGAAAATAAAAGAACACCCCTAGGTAATTTGCTACTTCGAACATTAGCAATGCCAGGTGATACAAATCCAGCAGGAGATATCTTCGGAGGCTGGATCATGTCTCAAATGGATATAGCAGGAGCCATTCTTGCAAGAGAAATAGCTAATGGCAGAGTTGTAACTGCAGCCGTTGAAGGCATGTCATTTTTAAAACCGGTAAATGTTGGTGACGTTGTTTGCTGCTACGGCAACTGCATTCATGTAGGCAATACTTCAATGAAAGTTCACCTTGAGATCTGGGTAAAAAAACTAATCGAAAGTGAAACAAATGAGCACGCGGAAAGACATCTTGTAACCGAAGCTAACTACATTTATGTTGCTGTAAACTCTGCGGGAAAACCAAGAAAATTACCTGCTACTGCACCTATTGTGGCAAAAGAAGGTATAGATGCGGCAAGTGTTGGTTTAAACAAGGACGGCTCAATTAAGCGACTATAAGGAAAATGAGTGATGTCATCCTGCATTTTCTAGTCTAAATAAAGATCGGATGTGATCTTTTTAATTGTTTCAAACTCCAATTCAATAAATGCCTTTGAATTTGCGCTTATTGAATTATTTGACTCAACTCTGCAGGAATGAATGTAACCTGTCATAAACATACTAATATGTTCAGCTACAGTTTCAACAAGAAGATTTTTTGGCAATTGACCTTTATTTATTGCATTTTTCAGAGCTTGCACTATCTTTTGATTATGTAATTGTCTTTGCTCGAGCATTCGCTGACGTAGCTCTTGATTGCCTGACTTTCCATTGATAATGGCAATAATCATTGTTACAAAAGTTGATGTAAAAAATTTTACTGACTCTTTTTGCATTGCAGTAAATAAAAAGCTTTTTATCTTTCCTAGTGGATCAGGCTCACTTTCTGAACAAGCATCAACAAGATCTTTCTCTGCAAACTGCTCTCTAGATAAACTATCCAATAGCTCTATTAACAAATCTTCTTTACTTTCAAAATGCCAGTAAATAGCACCTCTGGTCACTCCAGAGTACTTGGCAATATCTGAAAGGCTTGTTCTTTCATAACCTCTAATGGAAAACAAACGCTTTGCGCTGCTAAGAATATTGCGCTTTGTTTCTAGTGAATCTTCATGCGTTCTCTTTGGCATTTTGAAACTCCTAGTAGACTTTAAAAAAACATTTTTTTATTATTGAACGTTTAATAGATTTTACATTAAAATCTGAATTAAAACCGTACAAAATGTAGTCAAAATG
>JAAYPN010000012.1 GCA_012519775.1 Aeromonadales bacterium
GTAAAAACTTGAGTAACCTTTTTACTTTATATTCAGCCTAAAAGCAATTCATTTATTACGTGTTGATCCTAATTTTTGAGCTTTGATATTTGCTCTCTTTTCAACATGTTTTTATGAAGATCTAATATTTAAAGCTCTTTTCTTAGAACTTTAAAGAACTCTAAAGCTCCTTCTATATCCAACTCGCTATGAGCAAACGCAATTCTCTTTAAATCCATACTTATATAAGAGTCATATTTGTCTCTATCAAGATTGTTGATCTTTTTGATAAGCTCTATAGCATCAATATTAGGATTATTAACAATATTGTATACAGCGACCTTTAGAGAGTCTCTTGGAGTAAACTCAAGTTCGATATGTGACTTATAAGCTCTAGCGTTAATAGCTTCCTTTTTAAGCATATAAACGATAGTTCTGATGACTCTATCGCCCTTCCACGGGAACAGGCAGATACCACTTGTTCCTTCATAAATATGATTGCTTTCAAGATGACGCTGATGGAACAGCTCGATTCCTAAACGCAGGTGCTCTGCAGCTACCTTATTGAGGTATTTTGGAATATGTCCTGATTTATAGATATCAAACATACGAGCTCTTACTACATCGTGAATATGTCCTGTAGATCCTGTAACAACCAGCGGTTGAGCATCATATGGATATGGTTTTACTCCAATTATTTTTCTCTCAGCTGAGAAGAAGTTTACCTTCCATCCTCTACCTGCAAAAAGGAAGGTCTGACCGATATCAAGATCATAGTTTAAAGGTACAGTACCAATAGTATGACCATCATGCTCAATGGCAAATTCTTTAGGGGTATCAAAAGCCGCGTAGAAGCTCCAGTTTGAGAGCAGATACTCGCCATCAAGACCTAAAGCTAAGGTACCGTCATTTATCTGCACAATCAGATCTTTTTCTCCAAGGCATTTTAAAAATGCCATATAAAGCTTCGGAGTGCATAAGTTAAAAGGACCTGTCTTACATAAGAGATCATACAGTGATTTGGCGCTTACGCTGCCAAAAGAAGCAATAACAGATAAAGTCTGCTGAGCAAGAGTAGAAAATGAATACTCATGCTCAAGAGGAGGCTCATACCATCGCTCTAACAGGAGATCGATCATAGCTACTGTAAGCACTGTGTTTTCAAATAACTCCACATGCTGCGCTGTAGTCTGGCACTCTGGAATGAACAATCTCAAAATTGCATTATGATCGCGACGTCCTGCTCTTCCAAGTCTCTGACGTAAGGAAGCTACATTGATAGGAGCATCCACCTGCGCAATAGAGCCCACATCAGAGATATCGATACCCAACTCTAAGGTTGCAGTGCAAATTGCTGTGGTAGGCCATCTTCCTTCCTGTAAACGATACTCAAGACTCTCTCTTAAATCTTTAGATAAGGAGCCATGGTGAGGGAAGAACTCATTGGGAACAAAAGAATTCTGACTTAGCATTTCAAGTTTTGAGGCTAAGGTCTCTGTGGTAAAACGTGAATTGCAGAACACAAGATTGGTACTGCCTCTTAGCAGTCTAAAGATATCCTTTGCAATCTCGTCGTATTCTTTAGGAAGAGACTCTACTACTTCAGTTTCTTTTTCTGCATCGCTGACTGGAGCTGCTTCAAAATGGTCATATCCTTTAATCTGTACAGAGAGTTTATCTTTATTGCTTGCTTCACTAGTGATGACTTTACATGGAATTTTACTGTTTGGTCTTAGATAACCTAATACTCCATTTGCATCAGAGAATGTTGCAGACAGGGCGATTCTGTAGACTCTTTTGCCTATTAGATTTTCAATTCTATGTAACTGTGACTGCAGCTGGTAACCACGTTGTGATCCCATAAAAGCATGGAATTCATCGATGACTACATAGAATAGATTCTGCATTGAATCTTTAATCCACTGCATGTGGTTAATCAGTAAAGATTCTAATGACTCAGGAGTGGTAAGAATTACACCTGAAGGTGAGTTCATAAGATTATTCTTTTTATTGGCGCTGACATCGCCATGCCAAGGGGTAACCTTAATCTTTAAAAACTCGGTCATTTCCTCTAAACGACGATACTGATCGTTAATCAGAGCTTTTAGAGGACTGATATAAAGGATTCTGATGCCACGCAGATCTTTACTCTGATTGATGGCTGTAAGAGCAGGAAGAAATGCAGCTTCTGTTTTACCACTTGCAGTAGATGCTGAGATGATAACGTCTGTTTTGCGTTCAAGGATTGGCTTTACAGAGTTTTCTTGAATTGGCAGCAGCGACTGCCAATTCTTTTTGAACATGAAACGACGTAAATCATTATCTAGTAAGGAAAGTACGTTTTCACTCATAAACAATCCTTATAGTGTAAAAGAGGTTAAATCGTCATCGTCGTCGTTGTTATCTAATGAAACTTTTTCTTGGGATGCCTTAATAACAGTGCTGTTGGATTTAGGTTCATCTTCATCATCGTGGATGGTAACAAGAGCTGTATCATCCTCTGAGTGGATCTTAATGCTGCCAATAAGACTCATCCAATTAACCTCAGGATTCTGTTCTACTACTGATAACAGATCTACAAAAGCCTTGATGGTGTTTCTTGGAGTTCTAAAGTAAGCATCACCAATATTCTTTGAGCAGTGCTCTAAGAATGAGGTAAGAGCCTCATCTGGCAGGGCATATTTAGCTTTATCTCCATTTGCAAAAACACTGCGTATATTGCACAGCAATACATAGATCTCCTCAGGAGAGAGGTTGTTCAGCATTAAAACAGGGCTGTGATAATCGATAACATTAGCAATTTTTGCATAGGTGTTTTCAGCAAGTCTTGAGTGAAGAGCTTCATATGAGTATAAGCCCTTTCTCTGATCCATCAGAAATTCTGGAGTACCACCAAACAGGAAGCCTAAACTCTCAGCAGACCCCTGAAGACAGTCATTTAGAATTCTTAAGATCTGCTCATAGTTGGCACTACGAGCTCTTTGAGAAGGTAGTTTATATAGATTTACCACTTCATCAAGATTTACAAGTAAGCCTTTATAGCCAGCCTGAGTTACAAAACGGGCAAGTAATTTGATGTGGTCATAAACATTGCTGTCATCAACAATAGCTCTTACACCAAGATCTTTGCGGGCATCAGCTTTAGAAGTGTACTCACCTCTTAAATAGCGGATCACGCTGTTTTTAAGATCCTCATTATCCTCGTTATAGGCTTTCCAGTAGGCTGCTACTACCTGAGCGAAATCATAACCGTCAACAAGTTCAGATAAGCTGTTTAATTTATCTTTAATAACACGCTCTACGTCTTTGCCTTCAGCTTCAGCAATACGTCTTTGCTCGGTAATGAATTTCTCAATAATAGAGATCATTGCATTACCTTCAGGGTGTGCTCTTGTAGATAGGTTTCTTGTCAATTCCTTATATAGATTACGAGCCTGACCGCCTGAAGCAAAAAGTCGTCTGTCAGGAGATAAATCAGCGTTTAATACCACCAGTCCCTTTTCAAGGGCAATATAGCGGATAAGCTGCAGGAAAAAGGATTTGCCGGCACCAAAGTCGCCTACAATAATTCTAAAAGCGCTACCACCTTGTGAAATGTTATCAAGATCTTCAGTTAGTGCTTTAACTTCATTAACTCTTCCAACTTGGATGTACTCAAGGCCTACTCTTGGGGTAACACCTGCACGAAGAGATTGAATAATCGCAGATCTTTCACGAGGTCTGATGCTTGCCATGATAGCTCCTAATTTTTTGTCGAACTAAATATTATATACCATGTTTTTTTTAGGTGTGAGCATTATTCACGTAGTATGGGGCAAAAAAGTAGAATAAATGATTACGATAAAAAAAAGAAGTCGATCTTCATCACATAAAATGAGAAGTCGAACATCAAACATCAGCAAGCCTGAATGAGTGCTCTTTTAAAACTAATTTAATTTCAAAGTTGCGATTCAAGGATCAA
>JAAYPN010000013.1 GCA_012519775.1 Aeromonadales bacterium
GTAAAAACTTGAGTAACCTTTTTACTTTATATTCAGCCTAAAAGCAATTCATTTATTACGTGTTGATCCTAATTTTTGAGCTTTGATATTTGCTCTCTTTTCAACATGTTTTTATGAAGATCTAAAATTAACGGTCTAACAGAAAACGGCGACAAGATCCCTACAGAACAGAATGCTGCTTATAAGTCACGTGCTAGTGCCTTATCTGAGTGGTCAAAATCTCAATTAGAATCAAAAGATAAAAAGTAGTCCTTTTCCTTTAAAATAATTCATGTAACTTAATTTATTGTGACTTAAGTAAGAGTTTGCTTAAAATAATAAGCACAAACTGCAAATCATTATGTCTATATACCAAAATTACACTATTATCTGCTATATAGGTTAAATTATTACTCTAATTTAAAGGCATTTAAAGTGACCGAGAAAAAAGCATATAAACGAAAAATTTTATTTATTCTGTCCAGGAAGAGAGTTCTGTTTCCTCTGGTTGGCTGCTTTTTAATGCTTCTCTTCTTTTTTATATCTTCATTACTGATTCATGACGATAATAGTTTCTTTGATAATGTTAAAAATAAAGAAGCTAAACCTTTAGATGTGGATAAGGAAATCCAAGACTTAATTGAAAGAGCTAAACGAAATAAAGAAGAAGGCTCAGATGAAGAGCTTGATCTTGAGTTTAAAGGCTCTAAAAACCTCTCTAAAGCACAGCAGATTGATTTGAAGAAACTTAAAGAACAGTTAAAAAAGAGTGGTGCTGTAAAGAAATCTGACAAGTCAAAAAATGATGAAGTCAAAAGTGTAAAAGTAAATGGTACAGGTCCAGCTGATTCAGGAGAAAAAGCTGATAGTGCCTCTTTTGATAAAATTCAGATTGTAGATGACAAAGATTTAAAAGGTAAGAAAGAGGGCAAGTTATCTAAAGCTCAGTTAAAACAAATTAAAGATGAGCTTGTTAAAGAGCAGCAGGAATATTTAAAGAAAAAGAATAACAATAATTATAAAAACAATACTGAAAACAGCATTAATGATAAAAAGCCAAAAGCTAATGGTAATACCTTATTAGATGATGCAAACGATTCAATAAATCCTGCAGTAAAAAGCGCTGATACTAGTGATGTGAATGTAAAAGTTGCAGGCAAAAAGGTAAATACAGATGATACTGATGCTCTGATATCAGATGAAGCCTTAGCTGCTAAAGATGGTGATGCTGATGATAATTCATCAGCAGATGATAACAGTGATAGTAAAAAGCCATCAAAAAAGAAAAAAGTTGTAATTGATCTTGATAAGCTAAATGAGGATGACTCATCAAAATTAAGTGAATGGTCTGAAGAGAACTTTAATTTAAAGACAGAGAATACAAAGAGAGCTCCTAAAAATAAAGATGAGGAGACTGCATTACCTGCTAATGCATCTTTGGATATTCTATATGAAGTGCTTTTTAATAGTGATCCTGAGGAGAAGTCATCTGAGGAGAATAACTCCTCAGATGAATAGATGATGTGTCTTAATTAGATTAGAGGCATGTTTTCTTTTTCGCACTCAGCTCTCATCTCTTCAGGCCAGATACTTGCCTGGATCTCGCCGATGTGAGCTTTGTGTAAAAGAACCATACACAGACGGCTCTGACCGATGCCGCCACCGATTGATAATGGTAGCTCGCCGTTTAATAACTTCTTGTGGAAGTAAAGTTCTTTACGCTCTAATTTACCCTCAAGCTCTAACTGACGGTTTAAAGCATCTATATCAACGCGGATACCCATTGATGATAATTCAAAAGCCCGGTTTAAAATTGGATACCAGATTAGGATATCGCCGTTTAAACCTAACTTGCCGTCCTCGTTAACGGTAGACCAGTCATCATAGTCAGGTGCACGGCCATCGTGTTTTTCAGCATTTGATAACTTACCACCGATACCCATGATAAATACAGCGCCATACTTCTTGGCAATCAGATCTTCACGCTCTTTAGGTGTCTTATCTGGGTACATCTGAAGTAAATCTTCAGCATGAACGAATGTGATCTTCTGTGGTAGTAATGGTTTAATCTGTGGGTAGCTTTCGCAAGCTAGATATTCAGTACGTAAAATAGCTGAATAGATACGACTTACGATGTCTTTTAGGAACTGAAGGTTTCTCTGTTCTTTAGTGATTACAGCTTCCCAGTCCCACTGGTCAACATATAATGAGTGAAGGTTATCAAGCTCTTCATCGGCACGAATAGCATTCATATCTGTATAAATGCCGTAGCCAGGCTCAACATTCAGCATAGCTAAAGTTAATCTTTTCCATTTAGCAAGTGAATGTACAACTTCAGCTTTCTTATCGCCTAAATCCTTAATAGGGAAGGTAACAGCTCTTTCAACGCCATTAAGATCATCGTTAATACCTAAACCCTGTAGTACGAATAAAGGTGCGGTAACACGGCGTAAACGAAGTTCTGTTGCTAAATTCTGCTGGAAGAAATCTTTAATTAACTTAATTCCTTTCTCAGTCTGCATCTTGTCTAACAGAGGCTTATAACCTGCTGCTTTAATTAGTTTGCTCACTTTTTATCCTTAGTAATAGGCTACTACTTGATCTAAATTGTATCTATTATAGTCAAATGTGTTCACTTAATAAACAACCATGTTCTCTGACGGTGCAAAGTAGCTAATAAAATAGGGTCTTCCAAAAAACAGTTGCTAGTCTATATCAACTAGATTAATTCTGTAGAAAAAAATTGCAAATAAAAGGGGTGTTCACTTAAATGGTAATAACCAAAAAACCAAAAGGAACAACCCATGGATATTTTACAAATTCTTCTCTGAAATCTATCCTGAACATGACGTCACATGCTATAGGATTGATGAAAAAGCCAATTTAATAACATTAGACCTAA
>JAAYPN010000070.1 GCA_012519775.1 Aeromonadales bacterium
ATCATTCTCAGTTTCATACTGCTGTCTTTAGCTGTATCTGTAATCAAAACCTTTACCGGTCTTAAATGTGTTATCGGTAACGGTCTTGAATGGATTTCCATGCTAAAGCTGCATAAACAGAATGAATGCTTTGAGACTTTGTTCGAAGCCTTACTTTATCGTAAGCTATCCACTGTATATCAAATTTTTAAAGAACTTCTCGATGACATAGCTCTGCTCTGTCAAAGAACAAAGCCATCTAATCGAGATGCTGTTAAGCTAAAAGATCTGCCAACCTTAGTATTGCAGATCATTAACCATCCAACTCCTTCGGCTAAAATTACTTAAGGTCATGGGTATGGTATTTTATTATTAAAAATTTTTACCATTTTTGTTATTTGTAAAATAGCTTAATATTTTAAAAATAACCATCACAACAAACGTAAAAATTACAATTTTGTTATTTAATTCAAAAAATTTAAAGATTGCACCAAAAAGTAAAATTAGCAATGAATACTTAAGGATAGTGGCATATACAGCTTCATACAAAACAAAAAAAGGAGTGATGTGCTTATTACGCTTATTTCTATTCATTAAATAAAAAGTGAGGATATTAATAATAGAAAAAATAGTAAATCCGCCCAGTACAGAACTAGCATTTAAAAGATAATTTTTATCACCAAAAAATGTGAATAAAAAACATGTAATAGCTAAAAGACAAAAAACTATGAAGTAATACACCAAGGCTTTTTTGTCAAAAAATACCATTTTTTCCATTTTTAATGTATAAAAATCATACCTAAGAACTTATAACTATTTGATAATTAATAAGAAAATCTTTTGGTATGTTTTTATAATGTAATATTAATCTTTTTCAAAGGATATTGTGCAAATTTATACAAAATATCCTCTGTTTAAACCTACTTTTGAAGAAAATCTAGAATTTGATCTAGCTGATCTTTAGAAGTGTAGGAAAGGGTAATCTTTCCTTTGTTATCATCTGTTGCTTTAAATTTGAATTTAATTCCATCAAATTTTGAAGACAATTTATTCTCTAGTTCAGTAAATAAATCTTTGTTTGAATTGTCTTTTGAAGTGGATTTTGGCTTTTCAGTCTCAAATCCATTCTCTTTTATTCCTTTTACTAATTCTTCAGTCTGTCTAACAGATAAAGCTTTCTTTATTACATATAAAGCTGCTTTTAACTGAATATCAGCATCATCTAAAGCTAGCAATACCTTTGCATGACCTAAATCAATCTGCTTTGCTACTACCATCTTTTTAACATCATCCTGAAGATTGTTAAGTCTTAAGATATTAGTAATAGTACTTCTTGATTTACCTAAGGTTTTAGCTAACTCTTCCTGGCTCAATTTGCACTCATCAATAACCAGAGCAAAAGCTTGTGCCATTTCTAAAGGATTTAAATCTTCACGCTGAATATTCTCAACAAGCGCAATTGCATATCCATTTAGCTCAAGATCATCTCTTATTAAACATGGGATCTTTTCTACATTAGCTAATTTACATGCTCTATATCTTCTTTCACCACAGATGATTTCATATAAATCACCTGATTTTTTAACTAAAAGAGGTTCCAGTAAGCCATGTTCTTTAATTGATAAAGAGAGTTCTTCTAAACTTTCTTCATCAAAATTCTTTCTAGGTTGATATATAGATGGCTTTAGTTTCTCTACTGGCAGTAAAACCACTAAGTTACTATTTTCTGATGATTCTTGATTCAAACTAGGTGTAGTTTGTTCAATAACTTCTTTATTTTTCTCATCCTGAATTTTTTTAGATTCACTTAATAAAGAAGTTAAACCTCTACCTAAACCAGCCATTTTTTATTTTCCTATTTAGTTTTTTCAATTAGCTCAGCAGCTAAAGCTAAATAAGCTTTAGATCCAGCAGAAGACTTATCGTAATACATAGCTGGTTTTCCATAACTTGGAGCCTCAGCTAACCTTACATTTCTTGGAATAATAGTCTCGTATACAAGATCTCCAAAGTTTTTCTTAAGTTCATCGGAAACATCTGTAGATAATCTATTACGGTTATCGTACATAGTACGTAAGATGCCTTCAATCTTTAACTTTGAATTTACTGCACTAGCTAACTGGTCTACAGTCTCAATCAATAATGTTAAACCTTCAAGAGCAAAATACTCACACTGAAGTGGTACTAAGATTGAGTCTGCTGCACATAAAGCATTAACAGTTAAAATATTTAAAGATGGGGGGCAATCAATCAGTACAAAATCATACTGATCCTTGATTTTATCTAAAGCTTTTTTTAAGAAGCTTTCACGACCAAACTTATCTAATAAATTAACTTCAGCAGCTGTTAAATCTTCATTTGAAGGAATTAAATAAAATTCACCTTCAGTTTCTTTAATAATTGCTTCTTTAATATCCAAACCGTCAATTAGAACATTAGTAATTGATTTGTCTAAACCAAATTTTAAAACGCCTGAAGCCATAGTGGCGTTTCCCTGAGGATCGCAATCTACTACTAAGACTTTTTTTTGAACAGCAGCTAAAGAAGCTGCTAAATTAACACAAGTTGTAGTCTTTCCAACTCCGCCTTTTTGATTGGCAATAGCAATTACTTTACTCACTTTTCATCCTTAAGTTTTTTGTAGTTTTAATATCATAGCCTGTCTTTTTGCATCTAATGAAGGTACGTGTAATTCTATATTTTCTAGGATTTTTGCATTACATGGTACATCATTAAGTTCATCAGCATCTAAGTTAGCCTTCATTGCTATAAACAAGCCATTGTCCGCTATAAAATCATGACACCACTCAATAATCTTGCATAAAGGAGCAAATACTCTGCTTACAATGCAATCAAATTTATTATCTATTTGAATATTTTCGCACGATCATTTATTAGAGTTACATTCTTTAAATTTAGTGAAACCATTGCCGTTCTTACAAATGACAGCTTTTTGGCAATTAAATCAATTAAAGTAAAATTAATTTCTGGATGCAGTATAGCAAGTACTAATCCAGGAAAACCTGCGCCTGTTCCTACATCAGCAATATTTTTTCCTTATTTTCAACTAATGGTGATAGAACAGCACTATCTAAAATATGTAATACAACCATATCGTTAGGATCTCTGATTGCAGTCAGATTTAACGCAGCTTTCCATTTACATAAAAGCACTACTAATGTATCTAATTTATCAAATTATTCCTCTGAACAAACAATTTGAGTCTGACTCATTAGTTTTTTTTTATTTTATCTAAAATTGCTTGCTTATCTATGGCTAAATTTTGCTTGTGCATTTAATACCTTAATTTTTACCTAATAAGTTCATCTTCTTTAAATGAACCAATAAAATTGAGATTGCAGCTGGTGTTACACCAGAAATTCTTGAAGCCATACCAATAGTTTCAGGCTTGTATTCATTTAGTTTTTGAGCAACTTCGTTAGATAAATATCTAATCTCTTTATAATCAAAATCCAAAGGTAACAAAGTATGCTCATTTACCTTCTTCTTTTTAATATCTTCAAGCTCTCTTTGTAGGTAACCCTGATACTTAACTTGAATTTCAACCTGTTCTACAGCCTGCTCAGTCTTTGCTATCTTTTCTAATTCAGATGCTTCAATAAGGCCGTTTAATTTAATTTCTGGTCTTCTTAATATTTCTTCTAGAGTCTGCTCTTGAGATAAAGGAGACTTTAGAACTGTGTTAATTTTCTTACCTAAATCAGATGAAGGCTTTACAGATACTTCTCTTAATCTTGCCTTTTCTTTTTCAATCTGATTCAGCTTATCTTCAAAAGATTTCCATCTTTCATCTGAGATAATACCAAACTCTCTTGCCTTTGGAGTTAATCTTATATCAGCATTATCCTCACGTAGGATTAATCTGTATTCAGCTCTTGATGTAAACATTCTATATGGTTCTTTTGTTCCTAATGTACATAAGTCATCCATTAGAACTCCAACATAAGCTTCATCTCTTCTAAGGAACCATGCTTTTTGTCCCTTTACATATAAACCAGCATTAATACCTGCTAACAAACCTTGAGCTGCAGCTTCTTCATAACCAGTTGTACCGTTAATCTGGCCTGCTAAGAAAAGACCTGGTACTTTCTTAGACTGCATAGATACAGACAATTCTCTTGGATCATAGAAGTCGTATTCAATTGCATAACCTGGTCTTGCAATAATAGCATTTTCTAGACCTTCAATTGACCTAATAAAATTTTCTTGTACATCAAAAGGTAAAGATGTAGAAATACCATTTGGGTAAACTAGAGGTGAAGTTAGGCCTTCAGGCTCAATAAATACATGATGAGAATTTCTATCAGGATATCTTACAATTTTATCTTCAATAGAAGGGCAGTAACGAGGACCTACTGAATGAATAACACCAGAATATAGAGGACTTCTATCCAAACCACCTCTAATGATTTCATGTGTTTTTTCATTTGTCTGAGTTATGTAACAAGGTACCTGAGTTGGATGAACCTTATCCTCATTTAAGAATGAGAAAGCAGGTTGAGGATATTCCGGATCCTGCTTGGTCATTTTGGAATAATCTATAGAACTAGCAACAATACGAGCTGGAGTGCCTGTCTTTAGTCTTCCTACTTTTAAACCAAGATCTTTTAAATTCTCTGCAAGCTTAAAAGAAGCAGGATCACCTGCTCTACCACCTGAATAATGATCTAAACCAATGTGAATTAAACCATTCAAGAAGGTACCTGCACAAATAATTACAGCTTTACAGTAAAACTCAATACCAGCTGCAGTCTTAACACCGCTAATAGTCTGATCTTTATAAATAATCTCAGTAGCTGGTTGCTGAAAAATAGTTAAATTATCGTAATTACAAAGAGTCTTTCTCATTACCTCTTTATATAGGTGTCTGTCAGTTTGGGCTCTAGTCGCACGTACAGCAGGACCTTTAGATGAATTTAAGGTTCTAAATTGAATACCAGCTTTATCGATTGCCTCTGGACATACACCACCCATAGCATCAATTTCTTTGATTAAATGTCCTTTACCAATACCACCAAAAGCAGGGTTACATGACATTTCACCAACTGTCTCAAGATTGTGAGTAAGTAAAAGAGTTTTACATTTCATTCTTGCACTTGCTGCAGCTGCTTCAATACCTGCATGACCTGCACCAATAACAATAACATCAAAATTTCTAAAGCTATTCATTTGTAAGTAGAACCTCAGATCAAAAGTAATTTTTGATCTATGTTGATCAATTTCCCACAGTTTGAAGTAGGAACTAATAAACATTAATAAATATACTATTTTATTAATATATATATCTTATTATGTTTATTATTAGTAGATAAAAATCTGTTTAAAAGTGATTTTCTTTTTATAATTCAATAAATTATTAAGGTTTAAATTTACTGATAACTTGTTGATTACCTGTGGATTAGTGTGGAAAACAAGGTGGTTTTTAACAGCATAAAAATTATATCAATTTATCAATATTTTTCCCACACCATTTTTCACATATTTTCCCAATAGTTTTCCACATCTTTTCAACAGTTCATATTGTACAAAATAATAGTTCAATTATTAAATTTTATTGATTATTTACTCATTATTTAGATAAGAAAAGAATTCCTTTAAATAAAGAAAAT
>JAAYPN010000071.1 GCA_012519775.1 Aeromonadales bacterium
ATAGGGGGCTTTTATAAATATATTTAATTAAAAGAATTAAACACGCTTCTTGAACTCGTTAGTACGAGTATCAATTTCAATCTTGTCGCCGATGTTTACGAAATCAGGAACTGAGATTTCATAACCAGTACCAGCTAAACGTGCAGGTTTAACAACCTTACCTGAGGTATCACCCTTAACTGCAGGCTCTGTGTACTCTACTTCACGAACGATAGAGATAGGTAATTCAACTGAAATTGCCTTACCATTGTAGAAAGTAACCTGGCATACATCTTCCATACCGTCGATTAGGTAGTTTAGAACGTCACCCATGTTGTCTTTCTCGATTTCGTATTGGTTGAAATCTTCATCCATGAATACATATAGAGGATCGCCATAATATGAGTATGTGCAGTCCTTGTGCTCTAGGATAACGTCGTCTAAACGGTCATCAGCGCGGAATACAGTCTCAGTACCACCGTTTGAAAGTAGGTTCTTTAACTTCATCTTAACAACTGCTGCGTTACGGCCTGATTTGCTGTACTCTGCCTTTTGAACAACCATTGGGTTGCCATTTAACATAATTACATTACCAGTACGGATTTCTTGGGCTAATTTCATTATAAATCCCTTTAATGATACAAATTAAATGAAGGTTAGATTTGATTCTAACCATTTAAAAAACTATGTGATTATTGGTGTTTTTACTTCAAACCTTGCTAATTTATTGCTTAGAAAGATTAATTAAATTGAAAATTCAATAAAAATAAACTAATAACATCCAATAATTTACTATTGATAGTAAGTAAATTTAATTTATCTATTTTATCAGATCATTAGCGTGTTTTTTCATGATTAATGCATATTTTTTGATTAACAAATGACAATAAATTATCAGTTAAAGAACCTAAAGACAGTATGTGATCTGACCATTCTTTACTGATCTTTATCCATTTTTCAATAAATTCGTTGAAATTAAAATCTGAAATATTCTGTTCAAATCCATTGTATTTAAGGGTAAGAATTCTTAAGTTTTCAACAGCATCTTTGTCAGAGCAATAGAGTTTCATAACATCAAATAAAGCATTTATCTTGCCTTTATGTGCATCTTCTTCCTGTGGATATATATGCCATAAGAAAGGTCTACCTATTATCATGGCTCTTACAATTGAATCCTCGCCTCTAACCATGTTTATAAATGAAGATGATAAAAATTCATCATACTTATTTTGTGAGACCATTTTTTCTCCAATAAAAGTGAGATTATCAATTTGTAAGCTTTTCCCAACTTTTAAATGATTAGAAGTTTGTAAATTAAAATTGTCTAAAGGCTTACCTTCGAATACATGAATTTTAAAATGCTTATTTAAATCATTTAATAAACTAAATATAAATTTTACCTCAGGATTTTCATAACTAAACAGGGTAATGCTATCTACATTATTATTCTCATTTTTTTTGAGGTTTTTAATGAAGTCTTCTATTACAACGCCACCTGTTTTATTAGTAAATCCTGGAAAAAAGAAAAAGCTCTCAATATTGTTTGAATATGATGCTAATTTATGACAATCTTCAGCAAATGGCTCTGCTGTAAGGTATTCAAGGTTTATAACAAGTGATTTATCTTCTTTGAATTTTGTGTATAGAAATTTTGGTAGTCTTACTGAAAAAGCCTGAATAACTACTGTTGAAGACTCGTAGTTTTCCTCATTAGGCCAGTCTTTTATTGATAATAATGAGTTATCAATATCCTGAAAGCTTAATATCTTTTGTAATGCAATAAGATCGTTACAAAAAAAATTAACATGAAAATTTTTTTTAGTTAAATCTCTGCAAAGTCTGAGACAAACTCCTGCATCACCATAGTTATCTATAACGTCGCAAAATATATTAAACACAAGATTTCCCTAATTTATACGGTATTAATCACTTTTACACACTGTCAATATATATAATTATCCATTTTTTTAAAATTGCTATGTCAAGCTTTTTTCAAGAAAAAAACAATTTTTTATGTTTGATTATGAGTATGTCTTACTACATAATATAGCTGATGTGTTGATAATTTAACTTATTGATTTATATAGAATTACAACATAAGTATATAATATTTAAAAGAAAAAATACTGGACAGAAAATGATTAGATTTATTGTAAAAAGAGATGGAAGAAAGGTATCTTTTAACGAAGATAAAATTTCTAATGCAATAAGAAAAGCACTTATATCTTCACACCCAGATGATAAGTCAACATCTTCTTCTGAAGAGCAATTAATTGAAAAGTTAACAAGACAAGTAGTATCTGAGATTGAAAAGCAGAATTTAGAGGAACCAACTGTAGAAAATACTCAGGATATTATTGAAAAGATTCTTATCCAAAATGGGATGGCTCAGGAAGCTAAAAATTTCATTTTGTACAGACAGAATAGAACAAATGTAAGAATTTACAATACAGATTTGACTAAGATCTATAGAGATTTAACATCAAAGAGCACCGCTGACATGGATTTGAAGCGTGAAAATGCGAATATTGATGCTAATGCTCCAATGGGATTGATGTTGCGTTTTGGTTCAGAAGGTTCAAAAGATTATGTTCGTAGATATGTATTAAGACCAGAGCATTCAATTGCTCATTCAAGAGGTGATATTCATATTCACGATTTAGACTTCTATATGTTAACTATTAACTGCTGTCAGATCGGCTTAAAGGACCTATTCCAGCGTGGTTTTAGCACTGGTCATGGTTTCTTAAGAGAGCCTAAATCAATTCAGTCAGCAGCTGCATTATGCTGTATTGCTATTCAGTCTAATCAGAATGATATGCATGGCGGTCAGTCAATTCCTTTATTTGAGTATGACTTAGCTCCATATGTTGCTGTATCTTATGCAAAGCACCTATGTAAGGTAGTTTGCATCTGCCTAAGAAATGATGACGCCGATTTAGAAGATTTAAAAAAATACTGTTCAGATTTATATACTAAGTACAACACCTGCCTATCAGGTGAGGTACAGTCTTTAATTAAAGAGAAGATTTCTCAGATATTTAAAGATCAGGATCCATCAAATGATCTTTCAAATGATGTTGATTATGTATTAAGTGAAGCTATTAAGCTAACAGAACGTGAAACTTATCAGGCTATGGAAGCATTAATTCATAACTTGAACTCAATGCAGTCAAGAGCTGGTGCTCAGGTTCCATTCTCATCAATTAACTATGGTACTGGAACAATGCCAGAGCACAGAATGATTATGAAGAATGTACTATTAGCTACTGATGCTGGTTTAGGTGGTGGTGAAACCCCTATCTTCCCTGTACAAATTTTCAAAGTTAAAGATGGTATCAATACTAAGAAGGGTGATCCTAACTTCGACTTATTCGAGCTTGCATGTAAGGTATCAGCAAAGAGATTATTCCCTAACTTCTCTTTCTTAGATGCTCCATATAATGCAATGTACTATAAGCCAGGTCATCCTGAGACTGAAGTAGCATTAATGGGGTGTCGTACACGTGTAGTATCTAACTACTACGATAAGACCAAGGAAGTTATTCCAGGCAGAGGTAACCTGTCATTTACAACCATTAACCTACCAAGGCTGGCAATTGAAGCTCATGGTTCAATAAGTAAGTTCTTTGAGTCATTAGATAAGTTAATGTACATGGTTTTCGTCCAGTTAATGGATCGCTTTAATGTTATCGCTAAGAAGCAGGTTCTAAATTATCCATTCCTAATGGGACAGGGCGTTTGGGTTGATTCTGACAGATTAACTCCAGAAGATACCATTGAAGATATTATAAAGAATGGATCAATGTCTGTTGGTTTCATTGGTCTTGCTGAAACCTTAGTAGCTTTAATTGGTAAGCACCATGGTGAGAGCAAAGAAGCTTTTGACTTAGGCTATAAGATTATTAAACACATGAGAGATATCTGCGATCAGCATACAGTTGACACTGGTTTGAATTTCTCATTGTTCTCAAC
>JAAYPN010000072.1 GCA_012519775.1 Aeromonadales bacterium
TGGTATAACTCTCACAGAGTATGTAAAAGGTTAAAAGGCCTGTCTCCAATTAATTTTAGGAAACAAGCCTTAAATTCTGTTAGTATGACCTAGAAACTTAAGTGATCAATTTCTGGGGCCATACTATTATGGCTTTTTCGTCTAGCCGTATCGGCCACCGCTTGATTTTCTCATAAAGATAAAGCAAAGAAGCAGCATTAGAGCACAACCTGCAAAGCTTAGGATATATCTCCAGTATGGAAGCTCTTCTTGTGACTTGGCGTAGTTATTTACAAAATCAGTTAGGTAACATCCACGAGCTGTACATTTTACCTGTCTTCCAAGATCACCTTGCATATACCAGACGTGCTTAGGGAAATTAGTGGTTACACCATAATCTCTTAATGCATCGTTAGCATTCTTTACAAAGGTGTTTAAGATCCTGTATAGAGCCTTAGGATCGGACTGGAAAGCTTTGATATCAGGATAAGATAAGCCTGGCTCTAAATTTACCACGCCATCTTTAGCATCTAGTTTACCTGCAAATTCAATGCTGTCGATTAAATTTGCATCTTTATCTATATCCAAGCAGATAACAGAGTTTGCAGAGATGGTAGCCTTCTTTCTGACTACAATCTTATCTTTGTGGCCGTTTGAGAAATCAAGCTGACCTGCTTTAATTAAGGTTAACTCATTAACGTAGTTTATGTTACCGTCTGTTGTGGTAAGGTCAATCACACTGTTGCCTACATAGAGTCTGTTAACATCAATATAGCCTTTAATATGGGTATGTCCGCCAAAGGATGATAAATCAAAACTCTTACCAACAATATTTCCTTCAATATTGATGTTGGCTTTATTATCAAATTCATGAGATAAAGCTTTAACCTTACTCTTTGACAGTAATTCCTTTACGCCAAAATTGATTTTGGTTTTCAGGGTCGAAGATAGTTTGTTTCTCTGGCGGTAAACATCAAACTCATCTGCTAAATCAAACTGCAGCTTGCCATCTAGCAATGCTGTATTCTGACTTGTAGCATAAAAAGAGTTGGTCTTTTTATCAAAATATGGTTCCCAGTAGGATACTATGTTTCCTTCTACTTTAGCTTTGTTGTAGAAGTTAATTTTCTGGACATGAGCACTCTCATCTATAAAGATTGCATACTTTTTACCGGCAAGTCGACCTTTGATATTCACCTCTTTTACAAGAGGTCCGCGAATTTCCATTGGAGCATTTACGCTTTGAGCTGTCTTCTTATCAAGAAGACCTTTCATAAAGTAGTCATAGGTTCTGACACGCCTGTATGATCCTTGATATTCAGTCATATCAGATAGCGCATTTGATCCAAAGTCAAAGCGCAAAGCCACGCCATCATCTGAATTTGCTTCTACACGTCCTGCAATATTCAAAATATTGTCTCTACCATAGGTAAAGGCAACACCTGCTGAATTGATACCATTCTCAATAATAGCTACATTCTTTGGAATAGTAATTTCATTTTCACTACCGTCTACTCTGATACCGACTGATGAAAAGCCGATGCTTGCGATGTTATCTTCCTGATAAACATCATTGTAGCTTCCGTAAACATGTGTACCGATTGAGGCAGGTACTTTTGAAACCTGATCATTTTTGTAGTCATGTAATACATCTGACCAGGCATAGAAACCTTTGTTAAAATGATATTCACGACGCTTTTCTTTTGAGCCGCTCTGGTAAACACTATTACCGATGAACTCTTTAGTATTGATGTTATAGCCTAAATCCTTTAAGACATTAAGCTCAGCTAAAGTATAAAAGCCATAGTTTACAAATGTGCTGTCTGATAAAACTGTATTTCTAAGCTTAAGATATGGATTGCCATTATTATCGAAAACGACTCCAAGCTTAAAATAGTCGGAGGCAACACCTGATGAATAGGCAAGTTCGGATGTATTAGCGCTGCTATTGTATAAAGAACGGGTATTTGCACCTAAAAAATATAAATTGCAGTCTTTAAAATCTTTATGCTTTGAGCACTTATCTTCTTTTGATAATGAAGCTAATTTTGTGCCTTCCTTTAGGTAGCTTATATTGTTATCAGAGAATAACGCCTTATCAAAATTTGATAATGGAGCTTTAAATTCTCCATTTACAAGATTTGATCTGAAGCCTAGGATATTGGCAATGCCTCCTAGGAGTTTTGCCGAATATGATTCGTTGATGCCGATTTCTGGTATCTGCTTTAACTGGAATTTAGAGCGGGATAAACCTAGTAACCTATCATAATTGATTTCAATAAGACCGTCGGTTGTTCCTTCAGGAAGCGGGCACTTTTTTTTGATAGCAGCTTCAATATAGCCATAGCCTTTGCATGTTCCGCTTTCATATAACCTGTCATAACCATGTGATGTACGTTTTTTATCGGTATCTACAACCACAGATATGCTGTAGGTTTTTCCATCGGCATAATAGTCTTTTAAAAGATATGAGATTAAAGATAAGGTGTTGATGTCTACATATTCAGAAGAATCACGACCTAGTTTTGATAAATCAGTTGGTGCCTTAAGATTGGCGTGATTGCTTAAAAAAGCTTTTTGAACCTGATCTGGATCGGATAAGGTCTTTAAATTAAAGATTGAATCTTTTAGCCAAAACAGAACCTCAGGACCTGGTCTTGCATTTAGCAATTCATATAAAGAACCTTTGGCTCTGCCAAAACGCGGATCAATATATGCCGAATCAATAGATTCAGTTGCATATACCTGCCCTGTGAAAAACAGGGCCTGCAAACAAATTGCTAATGTTAGTTTCTTCATTAGTCGCTTAATCAAACTCTACTGGGTTTAATAATACAGGACGACCGCTTCTCTCATGAAGAGCTCGTTCTAAAATGTCTTTATTGATACGTGGATCCTTAAAGAATTCTAGCTGAGCATTTGTAAAGGTAAAAGGTACTTTCTCATCAAAATTATCAAATTCTGACTGAGTTCTCGAAAGAGGCTGATGAACCTCAATGTATAAATCACCATTTGGCTCTTCGCAGTACTTGATTGGTACATTGATAAACTCAACACGGGTGCCTACAGGAACCTTATAGAATAACTGCTCGTTGTCATCGTTACGTAAACGCACGCAACCGTGACTTACACGAAGACCGATACCAAAGTCTGCATTGGTGCCATGAATTGCATACAGTCTACCAACGTACAAGGCAAAAAGTCCCATTGGGTTATCAGGGCCTGCAGGAAACACAGCTGGTAGATACTCGCCAGCTGCTGCATACTCCGCTCTAGTGCTAGCTGTAGGAGTCCAGGTAGGATTTGCCCTTTTACGTTCAACCTTGGTTACCCAGGCAATAGGTGTACCCTTGCCTAACTGACCGATACCGATTGGATAAACTTCAACATTTCCGCCGTTATAGTAGTACAGACGCATTTCAGCTGAGTTTACAATAATACCTTCATGTACGGTATCTGGCAGAATCAGTTTTGTAGGAATAATCAAACTTACGCCCTTAACAGGAACGATAGGATCAACCTCAGGATTTGCCTCAATCATATTAGACAGACCTAAATGATATTCTGCTGCCACATATTCTAATGTGGTGGTGCCTTGTGTGTCGACCTTGTAAACGTGTTCTTCACCGACTACGCGGTTGCCGTTTAATGGATAGATGTTAGTTGAATGTGCCACTTGTACAGAGGCTGCAAGTGCTAATACAAAAGCTAGCTTTTTAAACATACTATAACTTCACTTAAATGAAACGATTAACTCTTAATTCTGAATTACCATATTGTACTATTTTTATAAACGCTTTGCGCAAAAGATTGCTTTGCACAAACAAAAAGATACATTTTTTCGCATAGTAAAAATCAAGAATTCAGTTAACTAAAGTCAAAAGAAAATAAAAGTTCTCCTTTTCTTTTAACTTACTGTTTTGCTTTAAGTTTTTATCTTCAGTTACAAGAGCATTTTTCTTTAGTGCTTTTCATATCATGTATCTTCATTTTGCAGATACCCGTGTATAGGCTTTATCAATTTGATTGAATTGTGCTTTTATAAATTTATTTTTAGAGACTACTTATCAAAAGTTAGCATATTTGTGGCAAAATAATAAGATTATTTTTGATATAAAGTTGTACAAGTTTTATAAGTTTTTTTTCGGAGCAATGACAATGTCTGCAGAAAAAGTTGCATACAATCCCCAAGAAATTGAGCCTCAGGTGCAAAAATACTGGGAAGACAACCAAACCTTCCATGCAACAGAAGATAAGAACAAAGAGAAATATTATTGCTTAGTTATGTTCCCATACCCATCTGGACGTTTACACATGGGGCACGTTCGTAACTATACTATCGGCGACGTAATTGCTCGTTTCAACCGTTTATTAGGTAAGAATGTTTTAGCTCCTATTGGTTGGGATGCTTTTGGTATGCCTGCTGAAAATGCTGCTATTAAGAATAACAAGCAGCCGGGCGACTGGACATACTCAAATATCGGTTACATGAAGAATCAGTTAAAGTCTTTAGGACTTTCTTATGACTGGGCACGTGAGGTTGCAACCTGCCGTCCTGAGTACTATAAGTGGGAACAAAAGTTCTTTGGCGAGTTATACAAGAAAGGTCTTGTTTACAAGAAGGTTTCAACCGTTAACTGGTGTCCTGTTGACCACACCGTGCTTGCAAATGAGCAGGTTGAAGACAGCTGCTGCTGGCGCTGCGGTACAAAGGTTGAACTTCGTGAAATTCCTCAGTGGTACTTAAAGATCACTGCTTATGCAGAGGAATTATTAAAGGATATCGATTTACTTGAAGGCTGGCCAGAGCGTGTACGCACCATGCAGAGCAACTGGATTGGTCGTTCTGAAGGTCTGAACATTACTTTCAAAGTAGCAGACAGCAACGATACATTCACTGTATATACCACTCGTCCTGATACCTTCATGGGTATTACCTATATTTCAATTGCAGCAAATCACCCACTTGTTAAGAAGTGCTGTGAAACCAATCCTGAACTAGACGCTTTCTGCAAGGAATGCCGTACTCAGAAATTTGCTGAGGCTGATATTGCTACCATGGAAAAGAAGGGTATGGCAACCGGCTTATACGCTATCCACCCTATCAATGGCCGCAAGGTTCCTATTTATGCAGCTAACTTCGTAATCATGGATTACGGTACCGGTGCTGTTATGTCAGTTCCAGGTCACGATCAGAGAGATTATGAGTTTGCAAAGAAATACGGTATCGATATTATCCCTGTAATCAAAGAGTCAAAAGAATCAGGTGATCCAGACCTTTCAAAGCAGGCCTTCACAGAGCACGGTATTGCATGCCACTCAGGTGAATTTGACGGCATGAACTTTGAAGAGGCCTTCAAAGCTATTGCAGACAAGTTAGAGGCGATGGGCTGTGCTGAGCGTAAGGTAAACTACAGACTACGTGACTGGTGTATTTCACGTCAGCGTTACTGGGGTGCTCCAATCCCTATGCTGACCATCGATGAGACCAGTGAGCTAGTTCCTGAGAAGGATGAGAATCTACCAGTTGAGTTACCATCAAATGTTAAGATTGACGGTGTTGTATCTCCATTAAAGACTGATGAAAGCTGGTACAAGACCACTTATGAAGGCAAGAGTGCTACTCGTGAGACTGATACTTTTGATACCTTCATGGAGTCATCATGGTACTTTGCACGTTACTGCTCTCCACGTGATGAGAAAGAAATGTTTGATAAGGATGCTGCTAACTACTGGTTACCAGTTGATCAGTATATCGGCGGTATTGAGCATGCTGTTCTTCACCTACTATACTCACGTTTCTTCTTCAAGTTACTACGTGACGCTGGCATGGTAAAACATGACGAGCCATTCAAGCGTCTTCTATGCCAGGGCATGGTACTTGCTGATGCTTACTACTACCTTGACGAAAACGGTACCAAGCAGTGGGTTAACCCATTAGATGTATTCCCTACTCGTGACGATAAGGGTAACATCATCAGCGCTGTTGATAAGGACGGTCATGAGCTTCACCACGCAGGCATGATTAAGATGTCTAAGTCAAAGGCTAACGGTATCGATCCTGAAGATATGGTTAAGATGTATGGTGCTGATACCGTACGTCTGTTCATGATGTTCGCATCTCCTGCTGAACTTACCCTAGAGTGGAGACAGTCTGGTGTTGAAGGTTCACAGCGTTTCCTACGTAAGTTATGGTCACAGGTACAGGATCTGGTAGCAGCTGGTAAGCCATGCGCTTTAGATAAGGCTGCTCTAACTCCTGAACTACGTAAACTACGTCATGAGTTACACACCACCATCGAGAAGGTTACCGATGATATCGGTCGTCGTCAGACTTTCAATACAGCAATTGCCGCTATCATGGAATTACTGAACGTTGCATCTAAGTACAATGCTACCGATGCTCAGTCTCTAGCTGTTCGTTATGAAGTATACAATGCTGTTGTTGTAATGCTATACCCTATCGTTCCACACATCTGCTTCAAGTTATGGTCAGTATTAGGCAATGATACCAAGATTGATACCGAGACCTGGCCTGCAGTTGATAAGGATGCTCTACAAGAAGATGAAATCACTGTAGTAGTTCAGATCAACGGTAAGGTTCGCGCTCGTATGAACATCGACCCTAAGCTAGATGAAGAGAGCGTAATCGCTAAGGCTCTTGCAGCTCCTGAGGTAACTAAGTTTACTGAAGGCAAGCAGATCAAGAAGACCATCTACGTTAAGGGTAGATTAGTAAACATCGTAGCAATCTAATTGGATATTTAAGGACGGTTTTATGAAGCTCAAGCTTGTTATTGTTGGTGTGTTACTGCTCGGACTTACTTCCTGCGGTTTTCACTTTCCAAATCAGAACAGGCTTGGTGCTAGTTTAACCGAGATAAATGTCTCAGGAAGCTACCATTCTAAGTTCTACAGACTGGTAGTTCAGAAGCTACAGGTTAGAGGTGTAAAGGTATACTATCAGAACCAAGATAATCGTAATTTCGTGGCTAAAGATGGTATTCCTTCCCTCGTTATTTCATCACCTTCCTACAGTTTGCCTATCGCATCTATTAACTCAAAGGAAAGTGCTCTTGAATATAATATGGTTGTAAAAACCACCGCTACCCTAATTATTCCTAACCACAACCGTCCTATCGTCATGAGAAACGGTTTAACCCGCACTACCCTAAATAAAGCTGAAAACTCCCTGGCATCTGAAAACGAGCGTCAGATTATGCTCAACGAGTGCTATGAGGAACTGGCAAATCAGATGGTAATGCGTATT
Organism: Aeromonadales bacterium; assembly: GCA_012519775.1. GTDB lineage: Bacteria > Pseudomonadota > Gammaproteobacteria > Enterobacterales > Succinivibrionaceae > Succinivibrio. The sequence goes on from JAAYPN010000072.1 coordinate 7,250, forward strand.
AACTACCTAGGTAAACAGACCGATCCTGATTCACCTAGTGTAAAACCAGCTGAGCTTCTTCTTGCAAAGGATGAAGACAACAATGACATCTACATTGACAATACCCAGTCAATGACCTTAATTGATGCTCTTCAGGCTCAGGATTCTGCTCAAAAGGCCGCAGCAAAAAGCGTGACCTTGCAGGAATTAAACAACGGAAATAGAATTTTAAATAATAACAGAACTTATAATTTACCTAAGGTCGAGCCTAAATTACAGCACTCAGCTCCTGATTTGGTCGACGAAGAAGGTAACATTAAGAACAATTAGTTTTTATTAAAAACAAGGTTTCGTCATGGCACTAGCTCCTGTATATATCTTTTCAAGTGATGATCCATTCTTAAAAAAAGAACAGTGCGACATCATTTTAGCTAAAGCTAAGCAGGAACTGCCACAAGCTGAATTTCTACTCTTTACTGCAGCCGATTTTGGTACTGCAGGTAAAGCAAATCTATCAAGATTAGAAGGCGAACTTATCGATCCTGGCCTTTTTGGCGGTGACAGGATCATTAAGATTTATCTTGATAAACTAAACGCTATCGCCTTGCAGGTACTTCATCTTTTAGCTTACAGATCAAGACCTGGTGTGGTAGTTGTTGTAGAGCTATCCCGTATCAATAAGTCTCTTATCAATCAGCCTCCAAAACCATGTAAGCCTGAGTTAAAGGCAAAAGGCGCCGATGGTAAGGCTAAAGAGGTATTCTCCTACTTAGCTAATATCAATGCCCAGGTGTCTGTACTTTATCCTCCATCAGGTCCTGAATTTACAAACTGGATTGTAAATCAGGCAAATCTGCCAAAATATCAGCTGCAGCTTGAAAGAGATGCTCTTGATTATTTAACTCTATCCTGTGATGGCAACCTGGTGGCAGTTGATCAGTTCTTTGAAATTGTAAAAATGAGCACAAAAGAGAATAAGGTAACATTAGATCTTGCAAAAGAATACCTAACTCAAAGCTCACGCTACTCTCCTTATGAGTTTATTGAAGCTGTTTTAGCTCCTAACTCAAGTCGCGCTCTTAACGTTTTAAATGCGCTTAGCACCACAGAGTCTAATAAAACCTCTTTATATCAGTCCATCGCTTTTGCCTTTGATGATGTATTAAAAGCAATTAAGGATACAAGAAAAAATAAAGAGATTTTAGGCGCTAGAGTCAGCTACCAGACTAAAGCTCAGTATTTTAGGGCATATAAAATTGCAATTCCAAGCACTATAGATTACATCATTTTTGCTGCCCGTAATATGCCAGAGCAGTTTCTTGATTATCTTGTAAGTGAGCTTGCAAAAGTAAGTATCGCTCTGCAGCAGTTTGATAATTCAAAGGCTCTAATCTCTCTTCAAAATATGGCCGTTAGCGTTCAGTATTCTGCAATTCAAAATTTTGTGGAGCTTTAAATGCGTATCGGTATTTTTGGAGGATCATTTAATCCTGTCCATACAGATCACATAGCCTTATGTGAGTACGTAAAAAACACTCTTCAATTAGATAAAGTGCTTTTAATTCCAAACGGACAGCCTCCTCATAAAAATTCCTGTCATATAAGCTTTAATGACAGACTATCTATGATTAGAGTTTCTGATTTTAAAAATCTTCCATATGTTGAGATTAGTCTTATTGAAAGTGATGAGAGTATAAACCACTACAGTCTTGATACCTTAAAAGTTCTAAAAGAGCTTTATAAGGATGATGATCTTTTCTTTTGTATGGGACTAGATTCATTAAACTATTTAGATAAATGGCATCATGGTTTTTCCTTAATCGATTATGCAAGTCTTGTGGTTACAGGGCGTGTTGGATTTAAAGTATCTGATGCCAATCCTCCTGTCTTAGAGTTTCTAAAAAATCATGCTCTTTATAAGAATGACCCTGACTTTTCTAGTAAAATTGCAGCGAAAAAAAATTACTGCATTCTTTTAGAAAAAGAATTCAACTCTATAAGCTCAAGTGCAGTTCGTAACGAATTTAAAGCTTTATACGATAACCATAAACTAAGTGATAAAAGCTATGATGTTTTTATGGCTGATGATGGTTATCCCTTATGTAAACAGTATTTAAACAGTGATGTTATTAAGTACATCTTAGAACACCATTTATATAGTATTTAGGAATGAACCTTGAATAAACAAGATTTAATCGAAAAATGCATCAAGACTTTAGAAGATGCTAAAGCCCATGATTTAGTAAATATTGAAGTAGGTGCTAACTCAAGTTTAGCTGACAACATGCTAATCTGTACAGGTACTTCAAATCGCCACGTAAGTGCAATTGCAGGTAGGCTTGTAGATAACCTCTATAAGGATGGCTTAAAGAATATCAAAACCAGCGGCGAGCAGGTTGGTGAATGGGTGATTGTAGACACCGGTGAGGTGATGGTTCACATCATGCAGGATGAAGTTCGTCATCGCTATGAACTAGACGATTTATATCGCTGTATTGCTGCCGGCGGCATTGAATAATGAATATCATTATCTTGGCTGTAGGGACAAAAATGCCTTCCTGGGTAACTGAGGCTTTTGAGGATTACCAGAAGCGTTTTCCTCAAGAGATGAAGCTTGAACTTCAGGAAATCTCCCCAGTTAAAAGAAACGGTAAAAACTCAGATAACAAGGCTAAAGAGCAGGAAGCTAAGCTTATCCTTGAAGCCTTGCCTAAAAAAGGCTATATCATTGCTTTAGATGAACGAGGCAAACAGTACACTTCTTTTGAACTTTCTGAAAAAGTAGGTAGCTGGCAATCTTTAGGTATGGACGTGGTTCTGATTGTCGGTGGTCCTAACGGACTTACTGATGAAGTAAGAAACAAGGCAAGTGAATTGTGGTCACTTTCAAAGCTTACACTTCCTCATCCTTTAGTGAGAGTGTTCCTTGCAGAAACCATTTATCGAGGTTACAGCATTTATGCAAATCTGCCATATCACCGTGCTTAGTGATGAATTCTACAAAATTGCATAAATTCATATAAATGGTTAGTTTTTTAATAATTTTCTAGTTAATATAATTAACTTAAGATTATTTTTGCAAAAATTATAAATATAGAGTTTTAAAGTTGTTTTTCAATCGCAAAAAAAAGCGTAAAGACCGCTTACTTTTTAGCATGAAAAGCGCAAAGCATAGTTCTTCAAAATCAAAAGCTAATGACAACAATAGAAACGAAGAACTTGAGACCGCTGTTTTTCATTCAAGAGTCATAATTTGTGTGGGTATCTCCATCTTAATGGTGATTATCCTCTTTTGTAATTTGTATTACTTGCAGATTATTTCCTATCACGATTATCAGACCCGCTCAAATCAGAACAGAATCAAGGTTGTTCCTGTAGTACCACCTCGCGGCATTATTTATGATAGAAATCATGTGGTATTAGCAGAAAACTCCCCTGTTTATCACCTGGTGTTATTCCCAAACAAACAGATTAACACCGAGCAGTCTATTCGTGAGTTAAACAAGCTGTTAACCCTCTCCTTACGTGAGAAGGATATCAAGCGCATCATGTTTGAGTCCCGCACCAGAAAACGCTTTACAGGTGTTGAACTCTCAAACTTCCTCTCTGAAGAGCAGATTGCAACCTTTGCTGTTAACTCCTACAGATATCCTAATGCTCAGGTAGTGGCAAATCTAAAGCGCTATTACCCTTTTGCTGATATAACTACCCACGCTACAGGTTATGTATCAAGAATCAACCAGAACGACGTAAAGCTTCTTGAAGAGCAGGGTAAGCTTGATAACTACGAAGGCTCAACCGAAATCGGTAAGCTTGGTATTGAAAAATACTATGAGGATTATCTGCACGGTGTAACCGGCTCCTCAAAAGTTGAGGTAAACAGCCATGGTCAGGTTGTAAGAACACTAAGCTATCTTCCACCAGAGCCAGGCCGTGATTTAACTCTAACCATCGATATCCGCCTGCAGTATCATGTTCAGGAAGTGCTTGGAAAAATGAAAGGTGCAGTAGTTGCCATCGATCCTACAAATGGTGAGATCCTGGCTATGTACTCAAATCCAAGTTACGATCCTAACCCATTTGTTCGCGGTATTCGCTCAAGTGAATACAACAGACTTTTAAATAACCCAAATCACCCTCTAATCAATCGTGCAACACAAGGTGGCTATGCTCCTGCATCCACCGTAAAACCACTGATGTGTGTAATGGGTTTAAATGAAAAACTGATCACTGTAAACGGCTCATTTTTTGGTCCTCCATACTTTAAGCTTCCTGGCTCTTCTCACCAGTTCCGTGACTGGAGAGCATGGGGCCACGGCTGGATGGATTTATACAGAGCAATTGAGATTTCAGCTGATACCTATTTCTATGATTTAGCCTATAGAGCAGGTATTAACCGCATTCACGATTATCTTGACAGGTTCGGTTTCGGTAAAAAAACCGGTATTGACCTGTCTGAAGAATCATTAGGCATCAATCCTAGCAGAGAATGGAAGCGCAGCCGCTTCCGTCAGGCATGGCATCTAGGTGACACTGTGCCTATCGGTATCGGTCAAGGTTATTGGACCTCTACTTTAATGCAGCTTGCTAAAGCACATTCAACCCTTGCAAACTATGGTGTGACTACTACTCCTCATCTTTTAAAGGATGTTACAGACCCTCTGACTCAGAATAGAACCCCTTATGAGCAGAAAGAGCCTATTGACAGCCTTAAGGTTACCGATCCTAAATACTATGAAGCCTGCCGTATCGGTATGTACCTTGTAGTAAACGGTCCTGAAGGAACCGGAAGACGTGCCTTCTTTGGCGCTAAATACAAGGCAGCAGGTAAATCAGGCACTGCTCAGGTGGTATCAATCAAGCAAGGTGAGAAATACAATGCCTCAAAGCTAAAGCTTGAGCATCGTGATAATGCTCTTTTCGTAGCGTATGCCCCATTTAAGAAACCAAGAATTCTGGTTGCTGTTATTCTTGAGAATGAGGGCGGTGGCTCTACAAAGGCTGCTCCTGTTGCAAGATCAATCATTGATAAATATTTGTTAGATCTATATCCAAACGGCTATATGGGCGATCCTGAGCCTCAGATTGTTAAGTTTGGTATGGGCGGAACGGTAATACTACAATAATATGAATACACAAGAAAAAATTACCTTAGGCCAAGTAAATTCTAATAAAGTACAAGGCACATTCTTTTCAAGACATCATGTGGATTTACCTTTGATGTTCGGTCTTTTCTTGGCTTTGTGCTTCTCTTTATTCGTGCTTTATTCTGCATCAGGTCAGGAGCCTGATATGCTAGTGCGCCAGATTTCAAGAACAGGAAGCGCTTTCCTTCTGATGATTGCTGTAGCCCAGATCCCTCCTCGCTATTTTGCTAAATCATCTATCTATCTGTATCTTATAGGTCTAGTGCTTTTAATTTTAGTAGAGCTTTTTGGTGATATTTCAAAAGGTGCTCAGCGCTGGCTTAATTTAGGTATCATCAGAATTCAGCCATCAGAGATTTTTAAAGTTGTAATGCCTTTATGTGTTGCTACATTCTTAGCTCGCGGCAACCTGCCACCAAAACTTATCAACACTATAGGCGCTTTTATTATTGTAGGAATTCCTACTATTCTTATTTTGCATCAGCCTGATCTCGGTACCGCATCATTAGTTGCAGTAGCTGGCTTTATCTGTATTTTTATTGCAGGTCTATCCTGGTGGTGGATTATAATTGGTGCAGGATGCGCTGGCGCTGCACTTCCTCTTTTATGGAACTTTGTGCTGCACGATTATCAGAAACAGCGTGTCTTTACCCTTTTAGATCCTAGCTCTGACCCATTAGGTGCAGGCTATCACATCATTCAGTCAAAGATTGCCATTGGCTCTGGCGGTTTGTATGGTAAAGGATGGCTGCAAGGCTCGCAGTCTCAGCTTGATTTTTTACCTGAGCCTCATACAGATTTTATTTTCGCGGTGTTATCAGAGGAAACAGGTCTTATAGGCTTTATCATTCTGATGAGCTTATACTGCTTTATCATCGGTCGCTGCGTTTATATTACCTTAAATACTAAAGAGAACTTTGAGAGGATTCTATGCGGAAGCTTTACCTTTACTTTCATGTTCTATGTATTTGTTAATATCGGTATGGTGTCAGGCATTCTGCCTGTAGTAGGTGTGCCACTGCCACTTATCAGCTATGGTGGTACCGCTATGATCACCCTGACTATATGTTTTGGCATAATAATGTCTATCCATACTCACAAAAAGACAAACTTCTTTAGAAAAGACTAAGCCTTACCTATGTGGTAACATGCTAAGATTAAGGTATATTTAAAGATAAATTATAAAAGGGCTTAAGGCATAAATACTAAACTATGAAATTAAGTAAATTAACTCCTATTGTGTTATCACTTGCTCTATTTAGCGCAAGTGCATTTGCAAAGAATCCAATTCCAAATAACATTAACGAATTGGCTTCCTATGCAAAGGTATCTCCAGCTTCTCTTAAGAGCGCTATTGAAGATGCTGTTTATCAGCAGAAGATCATCGATGCCATTACCCGTCCAGGTGAAGCAAAGCCATGGTGGCAGTACCGTAAGATCTTTATTACCCTGCCACGTGTACAGGCTGCTGTAAAATTCTATTTTGAAAACGAGAAAACTCTTTTAAAGGCACAGGAAGAATATGGCGTGCCTTATGAGATTATTCTTGCAATCATTGGTGTTGAAACCTTTTATGGTAAGAATATGGGCTCATTTAGAGTAATTGATGCTCTATATACCCTAGGCTTTAACTATCCTAAGCGTGAAGCTTATTTCTCAAAAGAGTTTGCCCGTTTCGTGTCTTTAGCAGAGCGTGAAAACTGGAACTACGATGACATCAAAGGCTCTTATGCCGGTGCCATGGGTTTAGGCCAGTTTATGCCATCAGCTTATCTTGATTATGCTGTAGACTATGACAATGACGGTCATGTAAATCTGTTTTCAAATAAAGCAGATGCCATTGGCTCTGTAGCAAACTATATTTTGGGTCACGGCTGGGCGACAAATCGCGGTATTTTATACCCTGTCCATATTCACAACGCCGATGCCAAGGCTTTAATGGATCGCGGCTGGGAGCTTAGCGTTGACGAGCTTTATGCATCCGGTGCCACCACCAAGGTTAATTTAAGTAAAGATCAGTACGTGCGCCTTTTTGCTTTCGATCTTGAAAACGGCAGCAAGAGCTATGCTGTTGGCTTAAACAATTTCAAGACAATTATGCGTTACAACACTTCTCCATTGTATGCACGCGCAGTATACGAACTGTCCGAGTACATTGCTATGAATGTTGATAAAATTAAGAAGGAACGCGGTATTAAAGTACCTCACAGGAGCAAATTGCCTTAATGAAAAAGTTAGTTTTTTTACTGGGAATTATTAGCATTGCAGCTTTAACTCTTACAGGTTGTTCCTCCTCATCTACTCATGGTGCTAGCGCAGGTGGTGGCTATACCTATGGTACAGGTCCTAATAAGACTAGACCTTATCCACAATCGGCCCCTGTATCACTATCTGGCATAGGTGGAGCAAAGCCTGTTTATGAAAACCAGAGAACAGGTGGCTGCAACAAGGATTATCATCTCTTAGGTAAAGACTATATGATCTGGAACGGCACTGATTCCTATATTGAAGAAGGTACAGCCTCATGGTACGGTCCAGGCTTTAATGGTAAAAAAACATCCAATGGAGAGATTTATAATCAGAAAGGCTTTACTGCAGCTCATAAGAATTTACCATTACCTTCATATCTAAAGGTTACAAACCTTAGAAATGGAAAGTCGGTTATCGTTCGTGTAAACGATCGTGGTCCTTTTGTGGGTACCCGTATTATTGATTTGTCAGAAGGCTCTGCCCGTGCCATCGATATGATAGGTACAGGTACTTCAAAAGTACGTATTGAGCTTATCAAGGTAAATCGTAACGGTACTTATGCAAATGCAGTGGGTATGCCATCTGGCTACAACATCGCACCAAGCTCTAACTATGCAAAAGCTACAACACCTGCTGTTACAAAGGTTAACAATTCCAATGCAAGCACCATCTTTAGAGCCAGCCACAAGGGCGAGAGCTACATTCAGCTAGTTGCATGTAATTCAGATACCCTTGCTATGAAAGTTAAAAATGATGCTTCTGGAAAAACTCAATATCCTGTAATCATTGCAAAAGATGGTTATGTTAATCGTGTGCTTGTAGGTCCTTTAAGCGAGAATGTCGCAAGAAGTGCCCTAAACACCCTAAAAAACAAAGGATATACTGACTGTTTTGTTAAAAGGTTTTAAAATATATTAAATAATACAAAGAGATATTAAGTATTAAGGACTAAAAATGTTACTTAAGAGATCAGTAAATATTGCACTGACAGCTTTATGCCTTACAGCTGCTTTACCATCTTACAGTGAAGATATTCCAAACCCATTTGCCCAGGCTAAAGCAAATCAGGGTGCACCTGTTGATGCACAACAGGCTCAGGGCAGTGCTCCTGCTCCTATCGTAGTTCCAGCTCCTCCAGTATTTGAAGCTCAGTCATGGGTTCTTATGGATTACTATACAGGTCGTGTGATCTGCGATCAGAATCCTCATGAGAAGATCTGGCCTGCATCATTAACCAAGATGATGACAGCATATGTTATCGGTATGGAGCTTAAAGCAGGTCGTCTACATATGGATGACGATGTGGTTATCACTGAAGAAGCTTGGTCAAAGAAATACACTGACTCCTCAAAGATGTTTATTGAGGTTGGTAAAACCATTAAGGTGGGCGATCTTGTTCGCGGTATTATCATTCAGTCAGGTAACGATGCCTGTGTAGCTATGGCAATTCACTTAGCCGGCACTCAGGAAGGTTTCGTGTCAGTAATGAACAACTATGCAGCTCAGTTAGGTTTAAAGAATACCCATTTTTCTAACGTGCATGGTCTATTTGATGAGTTAAACTACTCAACTGCATATGATATGGCATTATTAGGAAGAGCTGTTATTCGTGATCTTCCAAATGAATACCCTATCTACTCTCAGAAGGAATTCAAATTCAACGGTATCAAGCAGTTAAACCGTAACCGTCTTCTATGGGATAAGACCCTGAATGTTGACGGTATCAAGACCGGTCATTTATCACAGGTTGGCTACAACCTTGTAGCTTCTGCAACCAATTCTGAGGGTATGAGATTAGTTTCTTCAGTTATCGGCTGTAAGTCAGAAAGATTACGTAGTGACTACAACAAAGCATTATTAAGCTACGGCTTTAGATATTTCCAGCTTTACACACCTGTAAAAGCTAACACCACTCTGCTTACACGTGATGTTCGTCTAGGTGACAAGGATACTGTTGATCTTGCTATTGCACAGAATCTGAATACCCTGATCCCACGCGGCAGACAGAACGATATCAAAGTAGGTTATAGACTTTCTAGAAGCACCTTCAAAGCTCCTATTAAAAAGGGTGAAAAGCTAGGTGTTATTGAGGTTAAACTTGAGGATAAGGTAATTGCCTCAACTCCTTTAGTTTCTAAAGAAGACATCGGTGAAGGCGGATTCTTTGGCTGTCTATGGGATAAAGTTATGCTGATGTTCAGCTCTGATGACGAAGTTAATACTGATGAGGCTAAGTAATTAGGAGCAGGACATGGATACACAATACGAAAAGCTACAAAAACTAATTAAATACCCTTCAGTAGTAGAGTTTAGAGTAATCGTTGATGCTGATGTGGGTAATTCTATCGGTCAGATAAAAGAGGTAATCAACGGTATTGAAAAAGGTGGTATGCGAGAAATTACCGCCCCTCCAAGAAAAAGTGCTAAGGGCAATTATGTATCCTATGCAATTCCTGTAAAGGTTAGCTGTGCCCACAATCTAAAGCTCATTTACGAGAAGGTTGGAGCTATTACCTGCGTTAAGCACATTCTTTAGGAGAATAAAGTGTCATATCAGGACCAAAACGACTTAAAATTCTCATCTGACCTGTCCCGCTTTTTAAAAGCGATAGGTTATTTGTTTTTTATTTTCCTTTTAGTAGGCGTTTTGTTCATCACCCTAGGATGCTTTAGGATCTCAAGTTATGCTTTTAAAACTTATGAGAGTATCGACAAGATCCCTTATAACCATGTAGGTGTGCTTTTTGGAACATCACCATTAGACTCTAATGGAGAGCCTAACGATTATTTTAATTATCGTATCATGGCAGCATCTCAGCTTTTTAAAGCCGGCAAGGTGGACTACATTTTAGTCTCCGGTGACAATCAGCATCATTCCTACAATGAGCCTCGTTTTATGCGCAAGGCTTTAGTAAAGGCTGGAGTTCCATCTGACAGAATAGTTTTTGATTTTGCAGGTATCCGTACACTAGACAGCGTTGTTCGCGCAAGAAAGGTTTTCCTGCAGCAGTCTGTTACCTTTATCTCTCAGGATTTCCAGAACGAAAGAGCTCTGTTTATTGCTGACCACAATGATTTAAAAGCAGTGGGCTTTAATGCTTTAAAGCCAGCTAGAAGCTTTTTTAACCGTGTAGGGATCCGCGAGTTCTTTGCACGAATCGTCTGCGTCTTTGATGTTTATATTTTAGATACTCAGCCAAAGTTCTTAGGTAAGCCAGAGTCTATTGGTAAATCATCAATGCCAAAGGAATTATCTAATAAGCCAAAGCGTATGACATCAGCTATCAAACGCCTGACAGATAACGCTAAGATTGTTAGAGAAAATCAGCTTATCGCTAAGAATGAGCCTTTAGCAAAGAAACCATCTGATAATGCCTTTATTCTAAAGAGCAATCTGGAGCGTCTTGCTAGACTTGCAGCTTTGCGCGATGAAGAGGAAGCTGCAAGCAACAATCAGCTTGAAGAGCTTCTCAATGAGCAGCAGGAACAGGCCCTTGAAAAAGCTTCAGAAACTGCATCAGAGAGCCTCAATGCAGGTAATAACAATACCTACATCGATCCTAGCTCTGATCCTGCTTTAGTTAAAAATAAGCCTGCCACTACCACCCAAAAGAAGGTGGTAAAGAAGCGTAACTACGCTCCTGATCCTTGGGATTAATTTTCAAATGAAAGGCGCCTCTGGCGCCTTTTTCAATTAACTATTTTAACAGCTCAAAGGTATCTTTATCGTAGTTTGTAATAGCAAGTTCATTTACAGCTGAGCGTTTTGTGGATTTTGAATTAATGCGGCGAGGTACTTCAATTACATGAATATTGAATTCTTTGTAGAGATCTCTAACCTCAGGTACATCTGAGTTTGAGAGCATGAACTTTACGCCCTTACGATGAAGTGCTTTGCAGAAATTAAATAAACGATACTGCTCGTTATCATTGAATTTATCCTTCTGATAGGATGTAAAGTTTGCAGTCTTTGAAATCGGAAAATAAGGAGGATCAAGATATACAAAAGAATCTGAATCAATCTTATCTAATAAGGCTTCATAATCCTGATTAAATATTGATACATCTCTGTAATTTAAATAACTGCTGCACGCATCTAATGTAGGTGAATCACAGATATTAGGATCGGTGTACTGACCAAAAGGAGTGTTGAAATAATTCTTTTGAGATACTCTGTATAAGCCGTTATAGCAGGTCTTCATAAGGTAGATAAAACGCCCTGCCCTATCAATCGGGTCACGCTTTAAATAATCAGGCTCTCTATCCCAGGATCTGATTTTTAAGAACAGCTCCTTGTCATAGATTAAAGAGCTTAAAAAGAACTTTAACTCCCCTACATGATCTTTAATCACTTTGTAAGTGTTGATAAGCTCACTGTTAGAGTCGTTGATAATGGCTTTTTTAAAGTTTAATGAAAAGAATAAAGCGCCTGATCCTACAAATAACTCAACATAGGTTCCAATCTCGTCAGGCATGAGTTCAAGCAGCCTGTTAACTGATGTGGTTTTACCACCTACCCATTTTACAAAAGGTTTTAAGTTTGGAATATTATTTGAGTTCTGCATGGAATAGCGCTCCTTTATCCTTATTTTATCGGATTGCTAACCATTTTTGTATGATATTTATAGGAAAATTAGTAGTTAGTAACTATTACTTCCTTTACAGCTCCACGACAGCTTACCTTAGAATTGATAAGACGGACGGCATTGACTTTTTGAATTGAGTAATCTCTGTATAAATCAAGGATAAAATCAGTGCTTGAATTTGAGAGCATAAAGTTGATGTTCTTCTCTGTAAGTGAGTCGCATAAAAGCTTCAGGCTCTTCTGATCTTCTCTTGAAAATCCATTCTTGCTGTAGTTTGTAAAACCTGATGTGCTCTCTACATCGTATGGAGGATCAAGATATACAAAATCGCCTTCCTTAAATACATTTGCTAAATTTAGGTAGCTTCCAGAGCAAATAGTAATATCAGCTTTATTAAGATACTCAGATATAGCTAAAATTCGCTCTACTGCGGGGATAAAGACCTCTTTGCGATGTCCATATGGGGAATTGAAATGTCCTTTACGATTTACGCGATATAGGCCATTAAAACAGGTTCTGTTTAGGTAATAGGTTCTTGCAGCTTTATAGATTTCTGATAACTTTGAAAAAGCCTTAACATCAAGATCGATATTTCTTACTTTATAAAAGAACTCTTCCTCGTTTTTAAATTCTTTAAGGCAGGAGATCAGATCTTCAGGATGGTCCTTAACCACCTTATAGAAAGAAACAAGTTCTTCATTTACATCATTGATGAGTGCTTTTTGCGGAGCTAATGCAAACAGCAAAGCACCACCACCTACGAAAGGTTCGCAGTAACGCTCGAAGGATTTAGGCAATCCCTGAATTAAGTGTGGAAGTAATTGACGTTTACCGCCAGCCCATTTCAATAGCGGTAATAGATTTGACTGCAAGTTCAAATTTTTCCTATAAAAAAAGCGGGTATCCCCGCTTTTTTTAGTGTTCGTGAGAATTATTACTTTTCAGAAACAATTGCTACTAAGATCTCGGTCTTTACATCAGCGTGTAACTGAACTTCGATCTGGTACTCACCAACTGAACGTAGAACGCCGTCTGGTAGACGAACTTCAGACTTGTGAAGCTCAACGCCAGCCTTTGCAGCTGCAGAGGCGATATCACGAGTACCAACTGAACCGAATAGCTTGCCTTCGTCGCCAGCCTGAGCAGCGATTTCTAACTTGCCAAGAGCAGTTAACTTCTCAGCACGGTCTTGAGCAGCCTTTAATTCAGCAGCAATCTTAGCCTCGAACTGAGCACGCTCAGCTTCGAACTTAGCTAAGTTTTCTTTAGTAGCTAGAACAGCTTTCTTTAAAGGTAATAAGTAGTTACGAGCATAACCGTTACGTACTTTAACCTTGTCACCTAGACCGCCTAAACGGCCAATTTTGTCTAATAGAATAACTTCCATTATAAGCTCCTAATTAGCGGCTTTGTAGGTCGGTGTAAGGTAAAAGAGCCAAGAAGCGAGCACGCTTGATAGCGGTTGCTAATTGACGCTGATACTTAGCGCTTGTGCCAGTGATGCGGCTTGGAACGATCTTACCTGACTCGGTAACATAGTTCTTTAATAAAGCTACATCTTTGTAATCGATCTCTGTAACGCCTTCTGCAGTGAAACGGCAGAACTTACGGCGGTGATAGTAATGAGCCATTTTATTTCTCCTTATTCAGCATCAGTTTTTTCTGCAGGAGCTTCAACAGCTGCCTCTTCAGACTTAACGCGACGCTCAACATCTTCATCACGTGTACGACGCTCATCACGTGCCTTCATCATTGGTGACTGCTCGGTGATTGCTTCGTTGGTACGGATGATAAGGTTACGAATAATAGCATCATTGAAACGGAAGTTGTTCTCGATTGAATCGATTACTTCTTGCTCAGCTTCAACGTTCATTAAAACGTAGGTAGCCTTGTGAACTTTCTGAATTGGGTAAGCCAACTGACGACGGCCCCAGTTCTCTAAACGGTGGATCTTACCACCAGCTTTCTCGATCTCGCCCTTATAGCGCTCGATCATTCCTGGAACCTGATCATTCTGATCAGGGTGAACCAAGAAAACGATTTCGTAGTTACGCATTAAAATGCCCCTTACGGTAAAAGTCTGATAAATCAGTCTGTTATCAGACAAGGAGACTAATGTAGGTTTTTGCCTACATGACTGAGTGCAAACATTATATACTTTTTATAGGAAAACTCAAGATTACTTTTGTAGTGAATAATCTTTTCAGAGGAGGAAATGCCGGCAGATGCCGGCACTTTATTTAAAGATTATTTCTTTAAGAACTGACGTACAACTTCGTACATGGCAATACCAGCTGCAACTGAAACATTTAATGATTCAACACCTTTTGCCATTGGGATCTTAACGATAGCATCGCACTTTTCACGGGTAAGATGACGCATACCAGCCTCTTCTGATCCCATTACAATTGCGGTTGCCTTCTGGAAATCATAGTCATAGATGGTTGCTGTAGCTTCACCTGCCATACCTACAACTTCAACATTATGTTCTTTTAACATTTCAATTGTACGTGACAGATTGGTTACAGCTACAAATGGAACCTGCTCTGCAGCACCATCAGCTGTCTTTCTTGCAACTGGTGTTAATGATGCTGACTTGTCTTTTGGAACAATCACAGCTGTGGCACCTGCAGCCCATGCACTACGCATTGCTGCACCTAGGTTTCTAGGATCGGTAACACCATCTAAAATCAGATAAAGCTGACGCTCATCTTCTAACTTAACTAATAAATCCTCAAGGAAACGCTCATCCTTTGGTGGAGTTGCAATAACCTCTAGCACGATACCCTGATGAACACCATTTTCAGTCTTTTCATCAAGGCTATGACGCATAGCTACCTGTGGACGAATGCCAATCTGATTTAGCATTGCTTCAATCTGCTTGATACGTCTATCATCTTCACGTCCTTTTACCACCCAGGCTGCAGTGATCTTCTCAGGAGAAGTCTGGATTGCAGTTACAGCAGCATTGATACCATAAATGATTTCACGTGCACGACTTTTTTTCTGACTTACGAACATATTTTCTATCTACCTTTTCTAGATTTTTTCTTACTCTTTTTTCCTTTGAAGATCTGTGGCATATTCACAGCTGATCCGGCTCCATATGGATCATTTTGCCAATCGCTGCATTTAACCTTCTTTTTTGCAAAAGATCTATCCACATTATCCTCTTCCTTTGCAACTCTTGATGAGGAGATATCTGATAAATCTTTTAAGATCTTCTCTTTATCCTTTTTAGGTGAGCTCTTACTGATCTTAGCTCTCTTTGCTATGATGCTGTCTCGCTCAGTCTTTAAACTCTTTTTAACGCGCTCATGAGCCTTGTCATCTGGTAACAGGTTAATCTTGAGCTCTTCGTGATTTACACCAGATACTATTACCTTTATCTTCTTACCGATTGTATATACATCGCCATAATTAGAGGTTAATGACTGATCCTTTTCATTGAAGTTCATATAGGTATCAAAATCACCTACATAGATCATACCATCAACACCATAATCATCTAAGCGGACAAAAACACCAAAGTTTGTGCAGCCTGTTACTGTACCCTGAACAGACTCACCAATAAACTTTTCCATATAAACGCAGGCTAAACTTGCATCTACCTCGCGCTCTGCTGTTGCCGCTGCAATTTCACGGGCTGTACACTTAACACCTAAAGCAACAAGCTCTGCTTTGGTGTAGGCACGGGCACCGATTTTACCCCATGAACGCTTTTCCTGTTTCTCTAAAATATACTTAATTACACGATGTAACTGTAAGTCAGCGTATCTTCTGATAGGAGAGGTAAAGTGAGCGTACTTATCTAATGCAAGACCAAAGTGACCAATGTTGTCAGGTGTGTATTCAGCCTTTGACATACTGCGTAAAATCAGCTCGTTGATGATCTTTGCATCCTGTCTGTTGGCAATAGAATCTGCAAGATTCATATAGTCTTTTGAAGTTGGTGACTCACCACCTTTAAGACTCAAACCAAAACGTGCTAGCTGAGTTATTAAAAGACCAAGTTTTTTCTCCATTGGTTTTGCGTGTACACGATATAAAGTCTGATACTTGTTGTCGTTTACAAAACTGGCAGCACATACGTTAGCTGCAATCATGAACTCTTCAATCAGCTTGTGTGCATCATTACGCTCTAATGGTTTTACGCCTTCAATTTCCATGTTCTCGTTGAATACAAAATGTAATTCCTCTGATTCAACGCTGATGCCACCACGATTGATTCTGTCTTTCTTGAAAGCCTGATACAAGTTGAATAACTCTTTTACATCATCAATTACATTATCATGCTCTTTAAACTCAGATTTACCCTCACAGATCATTTTCCAGGCTTCGTTATAGGTAAGTCTTGCATGTGATCTCATGATGGCAGGATAGAATCTGTAACCTTCGATCTTACCCTGCTTTGAAATTTCCATTTCACAGGTCATACACAATCTGTCTTCATCAGGATTTAAAGAGCAGATGCCGTTTGACAGTTTCTCTGGAAGCATTGGAATTACAAAGTTAGGGAAATAGCAGCTGTTACAACGGTTTACAGCTTCCTTATCTAAAAGAGTATTTGTCTTTACATAGTAGGAAACATCCGCAATAGATACAAACAGTCTCCAACCTTTGCCTTCCTTTTTACAGTACACTGCATCGTCAAAGTCGCGGGCGTCCTCTCCGTCAATGGTTACAAGAGGGACCTGACGTAAATCAACTCTGCCCTTTGCTTCTTCTGGCTTTACAGTTGTAGGTATTCTTGATAAGGACTTAATAAGATTATCAGGCCATACATTTGGAATGTCGTTACGCAGAACAGACATGACAATGATGTTATTTAAATTACCGATATCCTTTACCACTTCTCTTGTCTTTACAGAGAATGAGGAATTGTTGTTGCGACGTGTAATCTCAGCAATAACAATATCACCTGATTTTGCCTCGCCTAAATCAGCACTGTTTGCAAAGGTAAAATCAAGACTCTTAAGGTTAGGCTCATCTGGCATCAGGTTAGCCTTGCTCTTACCAAAGAGCATGATTCTGCCTAAAACACACTGTCTTACTTTAGTGATTCTCTTTACGAAAGCCACATCGCAGTTAACAGCTAAAACTGCTTCCACCTCATCATTTGGTAAAAGCACAAGTTTGGTATTTAAGCGGTATTCTTTACCTGTTTCATCTTCAATAACGTAGTTGTAGTAGCGCTCTTCTTCAAAACGTAAATTAACGTCTTCTACAGCTTTTACCTTTGATTCAATGATCTTTACATCGCATGGTGCGGCATATACTTTACTGCTCTCAAAGAGCTTTACTAAAGCGCCTTTTGCCACAAGATCATCTACAGTATCAAAATAATCCTTTGCCTTGTAGTGTGAAATATCACCTTTAAAACCAACCTTACCAAGAAAGTTTGAGCACATGCCAAGGTTTGAGATATTTGAAAAATCTATCTGGAATAATGCTGCCACTACATATAGTGCAACCCTAAAATCACCTTCAATTTTTCCCTGTGGTGCACTCTTCTGATTAAGTAATGCAGTTATCTTTTTCTGAAAATTCTCATTCATTCTCGAATCATCCTAACTATTCTTTCTTTGCTTTTATATGCAGATTTTTATAGCTAATATAAAGTTATGTTCTAAGTATAAGTTATTGTTTTTTCTTTACCATTAAATATATTAACTTTAGTCTAAAAACATCTCTAGGATATCATTTAACATCCAGCGACCAAGATCAGTTAAGCCATATGAGCTTTCATCAAGATTGAGTAAGCCTAATTCTTTAGCTTTAATTAACCTGTCTTTAACAACACTAAAGTCAAGGCCTGTGGTCACTGAAAATTCATCGATATTTACCCTGTCAAATATTCTCAGTCTGTTGAGCATAAACTCAAAAGGTAAATTCTCTGCACTTACTTCCTTAAAACAAAGTTTTTTATCTCTAATTGCTTGTATATAGTCTGAAGGCTTCTGTTCATTAGCCTTTCTATAAGTTTTTGACCCTAATTTAATTTTAGAGTGTGCGCCCGCTCCAATACCTAAATAATCCCCGAAATACCAGTAATTCTGATTATGAAGACAACGTATGTCTCTGGTATAGCCAGACACCTCATAACGATTAAAGTTATTCTGCTCTAATAGTGAAAACCCGTCTTGCTCTATCTGAGCTAACTCATCCTCAGCAGGAAGTTTTGGTGGGTGAATACCAAAATAGGTATCCTCTTCGATGGTAAGTTCATACCACGATAAATGATTAGCACCTAAATCAATTGCCCTTTTAAGATCATCTAATGCAAGAGTACTATCCTGCATCGGGAGCCCGTGCATTATATCAATATTAAAATTGTTAAATTCAGCTTTTTTTACATTTTCACAAGATTCTATGGCAGCCTGGCTGTCATGGATTCTGCCTAATGCTTTTAAAGACTTATCGTTAAAACTCTGTACCCCAAGGCTTATACGGTTAATGCCAATGTCTTTATATGCTTTTAAAAGATCGTAGCTTACAGTACCGGGATTTGCCTCCATTGAGATCTCGGTGTCTGCATTAAGATAAGGAGAGATCCTGTCTATAAGCTTCTTCATCAGATTTGGGGAAAATAAAGATGGTGTACCACCTCCAAAATATACAGACAGAAACTCTCTTCCGTCCACATACTGAAGGTTGTCTTCAAACTCTCTTATCAGACTCTCAAGATAAGCCTCATCAGTACACCCACTACTCTTTTTAGGATGAGAATTGAAATCACAGTATGGGCATTTTCTGATGCACCATGGGTAGTGGACGTATAAACCTAGAGGTAATTTTTCTATCATGAAAGATTATGTTCTAACTTGTAGGTTAAAGCCTGCAGAGCTCTTGCTCTGTGAGAGATTAGATTTTTAATCTGTGGTGGCAATTGAGCAGCAGTACAGTTACGGCCTGTTACCACAAAGAGCGGATCATAACCAAAACCACCCGCGCCTAACTCCTTTTCTCCGATTGAACCTTCCCATGAAGAGAGCACAGTAAGTGGAACAGGATCGTCCTTATGACGAACCAGGCATAAAGCGCAGTAATATCTTGCAGTGCGCTTTTCAAAAGGAACGCCCTTTAATTCTTTTAATAATTTATTGTTATTAGCTTTATCATCACCATGCTCACAGCTGTAACGGGCAGAATAAATGCCAGGAGCTCCGTTTAAAGCATCTACAGCTAAGCCAGAGTCATCTGCAATTGCCCACATGCCACTTTTTTCGCAGGCATAGCGAGCCTTGATAATAGCGTTTTCCAGAAAGCTTTTACCATCCTCTTCAGGAGAGTCGATTCCAAGCTCTTTTTGCAGAATGATTTTAAAGCCTAGAGGTTCTAAAATTGCACGAAATTCCCTTGCTTTACCTTCATTTCCTGAAGCTAATACAATTGTCTTTTCCATTTAGCTTTTAACCTTTTTTTTATTTATTTAATTTTTTGCCAGCTTCTACTGCAGCTACACCGATAATCGATTCAGCTGACAGATGATAATAAGGGTATTGAGAAAGCTCCTTAACAGTTAATTCATTCTCCATGGCAAGAGCTAAAAACTGAGCAATCTTATCGCCCTTATAGGCACAAAGCTCTGCACCTAAAACCTTGTGAGTTTTGATTGAGGTGTACATGCTGAGCATGCCTCCATCCTCACGAAGTCCTCTGAAATTACCCTGCTTTAGATGAACTTCGGTAATGATAAAGTTGTCGCCTGTAGTCTTTGCATACTGACGCATTTCGTCAAGTGTATTACCAACAATTGCTAAAACCGGATCAGTATATACGATGTCTACTCGTACCTGTTTTGGCTTTTCAATTAAATCCGGATAATTTGCAGCATTGATACCGACATATTTGCCTTCGGCAATGGCTACTGTTGCAAGCTGATTGTCATGGCAGACATCACCTGCAGCAAAGATATGAGGAATGCTAGTCTGTCCTGTTTTATCATCAACTTTAATGCAGCCTGTTCTTGTAAGTTTCATGCCTATCTTCTGCAGATCCATGCCGCCTACATTTGGAATTCTGTCAGTTGCAGCCACCACACTCTGCATATGCAGATAATTTTCATAACTTCTGTCATCAATGTAATAGATAGCATAGCCTGTATTATCCTTTTCATTCTCCATTGAGGTGATATAGGTATCCACATAGAGATTGAATTTTGCTGATAACAGCTGATGAGCTACTGTAAGCACCGAATCATCAGTTAATGACCACAGCTTTCTCTGACCGAAAACAGCCACATCAAGTCCTAAATAGGATAATGCCTGACCTAACTCAAGACCTACCTTGGAGCTTCCGAAAATTGCTACTGATTTTGGAAGTTTTTCAAGCTCAAAAAATTCATTGGTAGTCAGGATGTCCTTTAAGCAGGACTGCTCATAGGTAACAAGTGGAGATGAACCAGTTGCAATTACCGCTGTTTCAAAATTAACCTTTATACTGTTATCAATAAGCACGCTGTGCTCATCGAGAAACTTAGCCTCACCTCTTATTCTGTGAGTCTCAGGTATCTTGTACATAAAGGAAAGGACTTCAGCTGTCGCTCTTGCTCTTGTAGCGCGCATTGAGGATAAAACATTTGATGTATCAGCTACGATTTTTGAAGGAAAGGTAATGCCACTTTCTGATAAGTGATTTAGAGAATTTAAAGCCATACCAGCTTCCATCAGCAAGGATATCGGCAGTTCACCTGAACGCTGCGCTGTAGTGCCTAAAGGACCTGAATCTACAATAATGCATTCTTTACCCTGAGCATCTGCATTTTTATAAGCTTCAATACCAGCAGAGCCAGCCCCTATAACCAGGGTATGACAAGTTAATTCTTTAATATCCATTCGTAGCCTAATCAATAAATCAATTTCTACTTTATGAGTATAGCATTTATAATCGCCGATTTTGCTAAGCTCTATTTTACATCATCAATTGCACTAGCTTAATTCCTCAAAAAATCGCCAGTTTTTTGCTAAAATACCTGCAACCTTTAGGAGTTATCAATGAATTTAGAAGAAATAAAAAAATACAAAGGATTAATTTTTGATCTTGATGGAACACTAACCGATTCCATGCCATTCCATGCTAAAGCATGGAGACAGGTTGCAAACGAGCATGGTTTTGATATCGACGAGAGTCAGATCTACGCTATGGGCGGCGCATCAAGTTATGATATTGCAAACTTTTATAAGGATAAAGGCAATCCTGTAGGTGATGTAAATTCCTTTGTTAAAAGAAAAATCGAAATCTATACAGCAAATATTGATAAGGTTGAACTGTTCAATCATATTGCAACTATTCTAAAAAATGCAAAAAGTCGCGGACAGAAGATAGCAATTGGCACCGGTACCAGAATTTCTAATGCAACCTACATTTTAAAGGCAAAAGGTCTTGATACATATATCGATGCTTTAGTTACAGCTGATGATGTTAAAGAGCATAAGCCTGATCCTGCCACCTTTTTAGAGGCAGCTAAAAGATTAAATCTTGCGCCACAAGAGTGCGTTATTTTTGAAGATGGTCAACTCGGAATTGAAGCAGCCAGAAACGGTAGCTTTGATTGTATTGAAGTTAACAACGACAGAATTGTCCATTACCATCAGATTAAAAGAGATTAGTTAAAAGTATATACCGGGCAGTGCCTGGTATATGTGTTTAGACAGTAAGTTCTCTTGAAATAGAGAAAATCACAATAAATATACCTGCAATTCCCATAATAGCTATCATAAAGACAATGGTGGCCGGACAAAAATGCTGCATACGCACAGCAATCTTTGATAAATTCTCCACTTTCTGCTCAATGATAAAGGTAATTCCATAACTTATCTTAGAAACATTAGGAGAGATCTTATCAATGTAGACTTTTCTTGCCTCAAGTAAATCAGATTTCTCAAGTAGAGGTAAAAGCTCTTAATCATAAAGCTGTGTGGTTAATGCCCACTCATGGTGCTTACCATAGACAATAACAGCTTCGAATTAAAAGAAGGTTCTGTTATTCGCGTAACACCTGATGGAGTAAGAGCAATCAAAGCTCTTGATAAGGGACTGGTTTTCTTATGTATACAGGCTAAAGAGAAATCTCTTTTGCAATATACATTAAATGATGGAAAGGTATTATCTAAATAAGTGTAGCATCAAATATAAAGCTTGGCAGTGCCAAGCTTTATTATAAATTAACCCTGATATTCAACGTGATGTGTTGGAAGAGTTACGCCATCATCACCAGTGTCCTCAGGATCACCTGCTAAAGGACGTGAAACACCACGCTGGCCCGGGAAAGAGCCCTGACCACCCATCATTCCCATTGGGCGACGAGTGCCATGAAATCCATTCTCTGGTTTCTTTACAGTAATAGTTGAAATCTTGTCTTTGTAAATCATCTGCTGATTATGCTTTACATCAGAGATCTTAATTGTAAATGAATCAAAAGCACTAATTAGGCCTTCAAACTTAACACCTGTAATTAAGAATACGCATACAGAAGTTCTTGATTCCATTAACCACTTTAGAGCTGCGTTCTGACCTTTACCCTGAATAAAAGCACTTACCATGCCCTTTTGTCTGTCACGGGTACGGTTAAATGGTTTATGTGGGCTGTTAGAGCCATTCTGAGGTCTAAAACCACCAGATCTGAAATTATTTTTGTAGCCACGTTTGTCGCCGTGATTACCGTTGTTGCTTATATCATCCACTTTTTAGCTCTACTTAATTTTTATAAAGAAATATATGTACGCTTACAAGGCTAATTTATCACGAAAACTAACAATTTAGAAACAAATTACACGGATATTTGTCAAAAAAGTGATATAGGAAAGAATGTGAGGAAGGATTGGTAAATAAAGAGTCACTATACGTGACTCTTCAATTTAAACTAGAACTTTACAGTATCATCAAGAACAAGGCTAGAAATGCGTGTATCGAAACCTAATACGGATAATGCCTTCAAGTAGTGACCCATAGATACTGATGGAGCGCCATCTTCGATTGAACCTAAGGTTACGCGTGTAGTATCCATAAGCTCTGCCATTGCTGTAGCGGTAATGCCACGCTTAATGCGTGCAGTCTTGATACCTTTGCCAAGTTTTTGTAATGCTGATTCTACATTTGGTGATAGGATAATTTGCTTTTTCATAGTCTAAATGTCTTTCAATTGTTAGGTGAATTTAAAAGGTTAATAATATGTATTTTTTAACCTGTTTTTCGAATTTGGCGGTATTTTATTAGAATTTTATCGTGTTAACAAGTATATTTAATGATACAAGTCTGCTTTATTTTACTTATGTAAATAAAGCATGTATTGTCTAACTTATTTATATTTAAGATATTTTATTATACATTGATAAATGATTATTACGATAAAAAAATGAAGTCGATCTTCATCACATAAAATGAGAAGTCGAACATCAAACATCAGCAAGCCTGAATGAGTGCTCTTTTAAAACTAATTTAATTTCAAAGTTGCGATTCAAGGATCAA
>JAAYPN010000014.1 GCA_012519775.1 Aeromonadales bacterium
ATATAAAAACTATCTATGTGTAGTTAATTGTATAATAACTAATACAATGCACCGAAAACGTTTGTATGGAGTAATTTGAACAACTAAATTAAAAACTCTAATAAATAGCTAGTCAATGCACAATTTTAAACTAAATATTAGATTTTTTATTTTTACAGCTAACATCAAAAAAATGTAAAAAAGTCTTATTTTACGAGCATTAGCTCACATGATTTTGTATCATATAAGGGTAAAATTAGAATAATAATTTTTGTCCTTATGGAATTTGATTTTTTTTATAATAAAAAATACGGTATAACAATGATAGACATTCAACTATTAGCTGATCAAAAAGGTATTGCAAGAGATTACATCGATGCAACCTCTCGTCACGTTACAATTAGTGAAGACAGCAGAAAGAAAGCACTAGAAATTTTAGGCTACCCTGTAGATGATGAAAAAGCATTACAGGCAATTCTTGATAGAGAATTGACTCAGGAGTTTAAAGATATTCTAGATCCTGTTACTGTTTTGAACGATGAAGATTTTAAGCAGTTTTATATTCGTACACCAGAATCTTTTGGCGAAGACGAAGAAGCTGTTCTGGAAGTAGAGATTGAGCTTGAAGACGGTCGTCATGTTTCAAGATCACTACCTCTTGAGCAGGTTGAAATTGCTGATTTCAAAGAAGTAAATTCAACAGTGTATGACATTAGACGTTATACCCTATTAACACAGCTTCCATACGGCTATCACAAGTGTAAGTGTGTTGTTAAGTCAAAGGGCAAATCTCTAAAGTCAATTGAGATGTCCCTAATCAGAACTCAGTCTAAGGTTTACACTCCAGATGAGATTGTAAACGGTAAGAAGGTATGGGGCGTAAGCTCACAGTTATACTCAGTTCGCTCAAAGCACAACTGGGGTATCGGTGACTTCTCAGACTTAAAACAGTTATTACTAGGCGTTCACAAGTGTGGCGGTCAGTTTGTTGGTTTAAACCCAATGCACGCAGGCTATCCTGCAATTCCTGATGAGTCAAGTGTAAGCCCATACTCACCATCATCACGTAACTGGATCAACATCGTATACATCAGCGTAAACGACGTACCAGAATTAGTACACTGTGATGAAGCATTAGCTTTAATCAACAGCCAGGAATTCCAGCAGAAACTAGAAGCACTACGTCAGCGTGAATACGTTGATTACCGTGGTGTTATCGAGTTAAAGCTAAAAGCTCTTCGCTGCATCTTTGATCACGTTAAGGTTGATGACAAACGTTCAGCTCGTGGCATTAAATTCAATGAGTTCCTAGAGCGTGGCGGTCAGAACCTAATCAACTTTGCAACCTACGATGCATTACAGCAGTCTCTATACAACAAGGGCGTTGATGCATACTCATGGGAACTATTCCCAACCGAGTACCAGGAAGTAAATTCAGGTTTCGTAGAGAACTGGCGTAAAGACCACTATCAGGACGTTTTATTCTACTGTTACCTACAGTTCCTAGCTTACGAGCAGTTAAACGATGCATATTCATCAGCTAAGAAAGACGGTATGTTAATCGGTACCTACAGAGACTTAGCAGTTGGTGTAGCAAAGCAGAGCTGTGACGTATGGGCAGACGTAGATAACGTATTCAGAAAGAAAGGTTCAATCGGTGCACCACCTGATCCACTAGGCCCTCTAGGTCAGAACTGGGGGCTTGCACCTATGTCACCAACAGCTTTAAAGGCTTGCGGTTACAAACCAATGATTGCTATGTATAAGGCTAACATGCAGTCTTGCGGTGCTATCCGTATTGACCATGCTGCAGGTTTATACAGACTATGGATCACCTTAATTGGTGAGCCAGCTTCCACTGGTGCATATGTACACTATGATATGCACGATTTATTAGGTATTATTGCCCTAGAGTCACATCGCAACAAGTGTCTTGTTATCGCAGAGGATTTAGGTACTATCCCTGTAGAGTTAACTAAAGCATTAAAGAAGGTTGGCGCATTC
The DNA here is from genome assembly GCA_012519775.1 of Aeromonadales bacterium. Classification (GTDB taxonomy): domain Bacteria; phylum Pseudomonadota; class Gammaproteobacteria; order Enterobacterales; family Succinivibrionaceae; genus Succinivibrio. Next base: position 1,984 of record JAAYPN010000014.1, read on the forward strand.
TCATACAAGATCTTCTTTGACGAGAAGGCTGCTGATGGCGGTTATATCGCTCCACGTGATTACACTGCACTGGCTATGTCTGCTTTAACAACCCACGATATGCCAACATTAGTAGGCTGGTGGCACTATTACGATTTAGAATTAGGCAAGAAGCTAGGTATTTATACCGATAAGGAAGCAGAGGATCTAAAGAATGCTCGTGCAGAATCAAAGCAGAGAATTTTAGATAGTATGCATGGTTTAGGTTCAATTTCATCATCATTTACACGTAATGCAAATGAGGCTGTTATGAACCAGGAGTTAGCAACAGCTCTACAGATTCACATGTGCTCAGGTTCATGCGCATTGTTCTCATCACAGGTTGAGGACTGGATTGGTGTTGATAAGCCAGTAAATGTTCCTGGTACAAATTTAGAGTATCCAAATTGGCGTAGAAAGTTAACTAAGGATTTAGAGGATATCTTTGTAACTCCTAACGTTCTAGATATGACTAGCCAAATGACAAAAGCACGTAACAACTAATAAAGTTACGCTTATTAAGGAGTGAAGCTGATGCTGATCGATGATTTCAATAATGCAAAAGTTGGTAAGCCATTTGAAACACTAGGCTTACAGAAAGTTGAAGGTAAAGATGGTTTTGTACTACGTGCATGGCTGCCAAATGCCAGAAACGTAGATGTTTATACCATTGATGGTTCAAAGAAGATTTGTACTTTAACTCAGGTTCATGAGGATGGTCTTTTTGAGGAGCAGGTAAAAGCTGAAAAAGAGTTCCATTACATGTTCAAGGTTGAGTATAAAGATGCAACTGTAGAAGTAATCGATCCTTATCAGTTCAGAGAGGAAGCTTTCTATGGTTTAAACACCATGAATGAAGATCCTGAGAACATCTATAAGACCTTAGGTGCTCAACTTATTGAAATTGAAGTTGATGGTGTAAAGGTTAAGGGTACAAAATTTGCTGTTTACGCACCTTCTGCAACTGCAGTAAGCGTAATCGGTGACTTTAACTTCTGGGATGGCAGCCGTTTACCAATGGCAAAGAGCTTACTAGGCCACTGGGTGCTGTTTGTTCCTGGCTTAGGTGCTGGTTTACGCTATAAGTATGAGATTAAAGATCCATATGGCAATCGTTTACCACACAAAGCTGATCCTGTTGGTTTCTTCCACGAGCAGTATCCTTCATTTGCTTCAATTATTTCAGACCAGACTACTTATACCTGGAATGATGATGCTTGGCGCAAGTCACAGCTAAACAACAAGTTAGAGCAGCCTATGTCTATCTATGAGCTTCACTTAGGCTCATGGAAGAGAAAGGAAGACGGTCAGCCACTATCCTATAAGGAACTGGCAACTGAATTACTAGACTACGTGAAGAACATGGGCTACACCCATATTGAGTTGATGCCTATTATGGAGCATCCATTCTCAGGTTCATGGGGTTATCAGCCAACCGGTCTGTTCGCTCCAACTTCACGTTTTGGTTCTATCGATGATTTCAAGTTCATGATTGATACCTTCCACCAGAACGGTATCGGCGTAATCCTAGACTGGGTTCCTGCACACTTCCCAACCGATGCATTCGGTCTTGCTAAGTTTGATGGTACCTGTGTTTACGAGTACGAAGATCCACGTCGTGGCTGGCATCCTGACTGGAACTCTCTGATTTACGACTTTGGTAGAGATACTGTACGCAGATTCTTAATTGCATCCGCATTAGTATGGCTTGACTTATACCACATTGACGGCTTGCGTGTTGACGCTGTAGCTTCTATGCTTTACTGGGATTACTCACGTAAAGAAGGTGAATGGATCCCTAACGTAGATGGCGGTAACATCAACTATGAGGCTGTAAGCTTCTTAAAGTGGTTCAATGAGTGTGTTTATAAGAAATTCCCTAATGCAACCACAATTGCAGAAGAATCAACTGCCTTTACAGGTGTTTCACGTCCTACCTTCACAGGTGGCTTAGGCTTCGAGTTTAAGTGGAACATGGGCTGGATGCATGATTCTCTAGAGTACATGCAGACTGATCCATTCTTCCGTAAGTATCACCACGGTGAGATGTCATTCTCAATGATTTATGCTTACAATGAGAACTTTATCTTATCAATTTCTCATGATGAGGTAACACACGGTAAGCATTCATTACTGTACAAGATGCCAGGTGACGAGTGGCAGCAGGCTGCAAATCTTCGTGCATACTTTGGTTATCAGTATGCTCACCCAGGCAAGAAGCTTAACTTCATGGGTTCAGAGTTCGGTCAGGGCTCTGAGTGGAATGACAATGCAGAGCTAGAGTGGTGGTTATTGAAGTATCCTAAGCATCAGGGTATTCAGAAACTTGTAAAAGACTTAAATACTCTATACAAGAATGAACCTGCTCTATGGAAGGAAGACTACAATCCTGAGGCATTCAGATGGATTGATGTAAATGATTCAGAGCACAGCGTTTTCGCTATGTTAAGAACTAGTGGTGATGATGCAATTCTAGCTGTATCAAACTTCACACCAGTTCCATATGTTGCATACAGATTAGGTGTTCCTGAGCCTGGTACATATGAGGTTATCTTCAACTCTGACGATAAAGAGTATTGGGGTAGCGGTTATGGTACCGGTTCTACAACTATGGTGGCTTCAAACATTTCATGGCAGAATAACTACCATTCAATTGTTCTTGATTTACCACCTTTATCTACTATCTTCATTAAGAAAGTATCAGATTAGTTCTCTTCTTAATAAATAAGTTCTAAGCCATCTCAAATTGAGGTGGCTTTGCTTTTTCTTAGCGTTTATTTGATGAAATCATCAATATTTGCACTTTCATTTACTAAAAAATTGTAAAGCTTAAAAAACTTAATATAATTTAAGTTGTGAAGTCATGTATTTATAACAAGCGATAATAACTATAATAAGGTTCTTTATGATGAAATTATCTTCAGACGCCGATTTTAGGCTCGTTCCTCTTGGCGCAACTCCAGCCGAAAACGGTTGTTTTTTTTCAATTTGGTCTCCACAAGCTAAAGAAATAATAGTTCACATCTATAATCATGATGAGAAAGAACTGTACAAAGTATCGCTTCCAGTGCGTAAAGGTTCTGTATGGTATGGATTTTTGCCTAACGTATCTGTAGGTGATTATTATGCAATTGAAGCATTAGGTGAGGATGATCCTGAAAAAGGCTGTTTCTTTAAAGCTGGAAGATTATTAACCGATCCTTATGCTAAAGCTTTATCAAAGCCTTTTATCTACAATCACAACGAGTATATAAACAATAATGCTAGCTTTGTTCCAAAGTGTATTGTTACAAGCAATGACTTCGACTGGCAGGAAGTAAGAAAGCCAAATGTTGGCAGAGATGGTTTAATCATATATGAGGCAAATGTAAAAGGCTTAACCAAATTAAATCCTTTGGTGCCAAAAAAGTTGCAGGGTAAGTATTTAGGTGTTTGTCATGAGAGCGTGATTGCTCATTTAAAGAAATTAGGTGTAACTGCAATTCAGTTAAATCCAATTGCAGCTTTTATGTCAGAGCCTCATCTTGCTAAATTAGGTTTAGTAAACTACTGGGGTTATAACCCAATCAATTTTATGGCACCTGATCCTCGCTACGCTGTTGAGTACAAAAATGCGGTAGTTGAGTTTAAAACCATGGTGCGAGAGCTTCACAGGAACGGTATTGCCGTTATTCTTGATGTTGTATACAACCATACAGCAGAAGCAGGCATCAATGGCTGCGTATTAAGCTTAAAGGGCCTTGATGCACGAAATTACTATATCTACAAAACCGGTAATGACGGACAGCGTGATTACTCATCATTCTATGATGTATCAGGCTGTGGTAACTCAGTAAATGTTCAGGAAAGACCTACATTGAATCTTGTGTTGGATTCACTGATCTACTGGGTAAAGCACATGCAGGTTGACGGTTTCAGATTTGATCTTGGTGTTACTATATGTCGTGAGAGTCATTGCAATTCTTTCCATGAGTTTGACAGAAACAGCGCGTTCTTAAAATCATGTTTCTGTGTGAACAGATTAGCTCAGTCTATTATGATTGCAGAGCCATGGGATGTAGGACCTAACGGCTACAGACTAGGTCAGTTCCCTCAGGGGTGGTCAGAGCAGAATGATCAGTTCAGAGATACCGTAAGACGCTTCTGGCGCGGTGATAAGGGCATTATAGGCAAGTTTGCCACCAGAATAATGGGCTCTCGTGATATCTTCAATAGCCACGAGCGTTCAATTAACGCAAGTGTTAACTTTGTGACCTATCATGACGGTTTTACTCTAGAAGATCTGGTTTCCTATACTCAAAAGAACAACCTTGCAAACGGAGAGAACAACAGGGACGGTTCTAACGACAATTACTCCTCAAATCAGGGCGAGGAAGGTCCTAGCACCAATCCTGAGGTATTAGAGAAACGCTGGCTTCTAAAGCGCAATTTAATAGCTACTACCTTAATTTCTCAGGGTATTCCTCATCTTCTTGCTGGTGACGAGTTCTCAAGAACACAAAAGGGTAACAACAACGCTTACTGTCAGGATAACGAGATCACCTGGATGAAGTGGGATTACTCAAAAGAGAATATTGAGTTTATCGATTTTATCGGCAGGATCTCAAGTCTAAGACGTAATTCGCGGATGATTCGTGAGCTTATACTGCGCGATGATCCATTCCATAAGAATAATCGTCAGTTTGAAGCTAAATGGTACAGCCATACCGGTGAACCAATGAATTCCCAGATGTGGAATGATGCAAATACATCATCTGTGTCACTTACCATCTGCTCTCTTACCCGTGATGTGGATGAGAACTGGTGTTTCCTGTTTAACCAGGACTATCAGAGAGTTGAATTTGAATTACCCGTTATAAGTCACAGCTCGGAGTGGAAAGAGGTATTAGATACTACCGTTCCAAATGGAGTTCCTCGAGTAAGAACTGCGTCTAATATCAACACAATTGTGGTAAATACTCCATGTATCAAGGTCTTTGTGCTGCAGGAAAAGAATGGTCTTTGAGAGGATATAGGACACTAATACGATTATGTTACAAGACATTTAAATCGTAGCGGGAAGAGATAGTTTTATAAACAGATAATAAAATGGATAGCTTATGCTATCCATTTTCATATAATGATTAGAAAACTCTAATAAAGTTTTTCGAGAACATCATCATCAATCTTAAAGCCGTGCTCTTCGCCTGGGAATGAAGATCCTTTAACTTCTTCATCATACTTATTAAAAGCATCAGTTATTACATCAGCAAGATTTGCATAGTGTTTTACAAATTTTGGTGAGAAATCCTTATACATACCTAGCATATCCTGATATACAAGGATCTGACCATCGCACTCTACACCAGCTCCAATACCGATTGTAGGCACTGATAACTTTTCTGTAACAATTTTAGCAAGCTTTGCAGGAACACATTCTAAAACGATAGAGAAGACACCAGCCTCCTGCAACTTTAGAGCATCCTCAATAAGCTTATTAGCAGCATCTAATGTCTTGCCCTGAACCTTGTTACCGCCAAAAGCGTTAACTGACTGTGGAGTCATACCAAGATGGCCCATTACAGGGATTCCGGCTTGTGTCATAGCTTTAATCTGAGGGCAGACAGTAGCACCACCTTCTAGTTTAACCGCATTACCGCGAGCTTCCTTTAGTAATCTGCCTGCATTTACAAGTGCCTGCTCTACAGAAACCTGATAAGACATGAAAGGCATATCGATAACTACAAGTTTGTTAGGGCAGCCTCTAGTTACAGCTCTGCCGTAGGTGATCATATCTTCCATAGTAACGCTTAGGGTGTCAGGATAACCTAACATCACGTTGCCTACAGAGTCACCTACAAGGATTGCATCAACGTTTGTTTCGTTAATAATTTTTGCAGTAGTGTAGTCGTAGCAGGTTAGCATAGAGATCTTCTGATGCTCGAGCTTCATTTTTGCAAAGGTTGCAACTGTAGTTTTCATTTTAAATCCTTATTTGTAGCATTTAATAAAGCTTCTAAGTTTGAAAAATCCAAAGATGGTGTTTTCTCTCTGGCTATTAAAAGTAGCTGCTTTGATAGCAAAGTGTACAACTGTTTATCACAAATATCATCTAAAGCATTTAAATGTTTTTGTACAGTTGATACATCCGCTCTCTGAACCGGGCCTGTAAGGGAGTCTTTAATACCGTCATTTAAGATGTGCTTAACATTATTGAGCATTAGTGCTCCTAACGCCTTTAGTGCATCATCATCTGAAAAGCCGCACTGATTAAATAGGTTTGTTGCCATTTTAGCAAGGGCAATTACATGATTACTTATAATTGCAGCTGCAAGATGGTACTTTACTTTGTTCTCTGCTTTTAGTGTATTTACCTTAAGATTAGCTTTTGTAAGGAAATCTTTTATAAAGGTAATATTATTCTCATCACCTTCAATAAAGAAATACACCTTATCAAGTTCTAAATAGCTTTTGTATTTATCGCTTACTGCACATAGCGGGTGTACTGAATAGAAATGGGCATTACTATCTTTAAGATTTGAGAAAGCTTCATCTGCTGTTAATGCGCCGGAGCAGTGACAGATTGTCTTGTTATTTAACAAAGCTTTTGGAAGATTGTCTGCAACTTCTTTAATTTTGCCGTCAGGTACAGTAATAAAGATAATATCGCTGTCTTTTATTAAGTCATCTGCACTGCTGTAAAAAGAACTGCCTGTAAAAAGAGCAGCATCCTTTGAGCTATCTGATGATTTTGAGTAAAAGCCTGAAAGACTTACAGCATGTAAAGAGAAATACTTACCTAGAGAGTAGCCTACTTTACCTGCTCCTATAAATCCGACCTTCAAAATTGCCCCTTATAACCTTTTGACGATATCTTTTTTTTCTAATTATACAGAATTTATGAAGAGAGAACTTACCAAAATAGGTGATCTGAGTACTAACAAAGGCTTATTTTTGAGCAAAATGAAGATAAAACAGTGCCTAATAGTTTAATAAATTTAACAGCTTACACCTTCTATGACAATTTTATTTAACGATCGAAAAAATATGTAAGATAAGAAATAATTATGAAAAATTTTTCTTTTGGAGTCATTTATTAAAATAAATACAAAGTTACTGACTACTGTTTTAGCTTCATCAATGTTGTTTTGTTCAAATGCATTTGCAAAGGACGTTGTTCCTGTTGCTACAGAGCCTACATTTGCACCTTTTGATTTCGTTGAAGATAAGACAACTAAGGTAGTTGGCCTTGATATTGACATTATGATGCAATCGGTGAAGTTGAAGGCTTTGAGGTTGATATCGTAAGCATGCAGTTTGACGGTATTATCCCTTCAATCCTATATAACACAGTTGATGCTGCAATCTCTGGTTTAACTAAGAATCCTGAGCGTGAAAAGATGGTTCTATTCTCTGACCCATACTACGTTGCAGGTCAGAATATGATGATTAGAAAGGCGGATGAGGAAAAGTATAAGACTCTAAGTGATTTAGAGGGCCTGAAGATCTGTGTTCAGATTGGCTCTGTAGGTGCAGAGGTGGCATCAGAGGTTGAAGATGCTAAGGTAATTAACTACAACACCATGACAGAGGCTTACATTGAACTTGGTAAAGGCGTATGTGAAGCTTCAATCACAGGCTCTCATGTAAATGAATACTATTTAAATCAGACTAAGGATACCAAGCTTGCACACGTAGCAAGTTCAATGGTTAGAGCAAGAGATTTAGGTATTATCACCAACAAGAGCAATACAGCTTTAATGGATAAGATTAACCACGGTCTGAAGAATATTAAAGAGAATGGTCAGTACGACAAAATCTACGCTAAGTGGTTTAAATAATATATAGAAAATCAGGCGGACTAGCGCCGCCTGATTGACAATCATAAAGAGAGTAGGACAGGAGTGTTACTCGCCGAATAAAACCTGCTCTGCTACAGTTTTATATGTATTCTCATCAATAAAATTCTTTAAGATATTTAAAGACCACTCCATTGCATAATTAGGTCCGCGTCCTGTAACGATTTGACCGTTTTCTGTTACTTCAACGCCATTTGAGCTGAATGAACCACCGCATTCACAGCCTGGGAAACAGGTCTTTTTATCTGCATCAGTTAAGATGCCGGCTTTGTATAGAACTACGCCTGGAGCTGCGCAGATGGCAGCAATCTTACGGCCTGATTCTTTCTGATCTAAAAGAAGCTTTTTAAATTTATCTGAATCAAGCAGGGTTTTAGCACCAGGTCCACCAGGGATCACCAGAATGTCATAGGTATCTGTAACATCTTCAATAGTGGTGTTAGCAAGGGTAACGGAGCCTCTTGCTAATTTAACTAGTCTTTCTTCCTGAGTGTTAACAGCGCATGTTGTAACTTTCAGTCCCGCTCTGGTTAGGATGTTAACAGGAGTGATAAACTCAACATCGTCAGATCCGTTAGTACAAACAATTAAAGCTGATTTCATATAAACTTCCTTAAAATAATACTTTGCAATAAAAGGATAGTTATAATTATGAAAAAGTAAATAAGAAAAGTGAAAAATATAGAGAGTAGAAACAAAAAAAGCAACTTAACAGTTGCTTCTAGTGGGCTTTTTGGCTCCTCCTGCGGGACTTGAACCTGCGACATACGGATTAACAGTCCGCCGTTCTACCGACTGAACTAAGGAGGAAC
>JAAYPN010000073.1 GCA_012519775.1 Aeromonadales bacterium
ATAGTCTTGCCCAATGCTGACTTGCTGAACATGACTCCATAAAGATTAGACAAGGCCCCTGCTTTAAAACGTACTCAACAAATTTTGAACGCTGTACCTTGGTATTCTTCTTTTTACCTGTCTTCTGATTTACCACCAGTACCTGAAAAGAATTCTTGGCTGTATCAATAGAAATAATTTTTTCGACATTCTTTGCAACTTCATTTACAATTATCTTGTGGACCTTCTTGGTTGTTAATTTACTTTCTATCGATGCTATACACAGTTATTCTGTTTTTAGCATCTTCAGCTTAGTGGGGCCACACCATTAAAATAATTTATTGTAATGTGAGATGAAATTCATATAATGCAAAAAAAATACATTGTTTTTTTCCTTCATCATTAACAAGGATTAGCTCATGAAGAATTTATCAAAGACAGTCGCTGGTATCGCCTTATTAGGTGCTGGTGCAACTTCATTTGCAGCTTCAGATTTAAATGTCTGGAACTGGAGTGATTATATCGGTCAGACCACCGTTGCTGATTTTGAAAAGGCAACCGGTCTTAAAACTAACTATGCTGTCTTTGATAGTAATGAGCTAGTTGAGGCTCGCCTGCTTTCAGGCAACTCAGGCTTCGATGCTGTAATGATGGTAAGCTACTATGTACCAAGACTTGCAAAGGCTGGTGCTCTTCAGAAGATTGATAAGTCAAAGATCCCTAACTGGAAAGAATTAGATGAAGTTAGAATGAAGGCTCTATCAACTATCGATCCTGATAATGCGTATGCATATCCATACACAGAAATTTCTGTTGGTATCGGTTACAACAAGGACAAGATTGCTGAAATCTTTGGTAAGGATTTTAAAGTTGATTCATGGGATATTTTATTCAAACCAGAAAACTCAAAGAAATTAAAGCAGTGCGGTATTGCAGTTATTGATTCTCCAATCGAGGTTATCTCAACTGTTATGCACGTATTAGGCAAAGATCCAACCTCAGAGAATGCAAAAGATTATGATGAGGCTTTAGATGTTTTAACTAAGCTTGCATCAAATGTATCCTACTACCACTCATCAAGATACATCAACGATTTGGCATCAGGTGAAATCTGTATGGCTATCGGTTACTCAGGTGACGTGCTACAGGCTACACAAAGAGGTGTAGCTAGCAACGTTAATGTTGAGTATGTAATTCCAAAGGAAGGTTCAACATTCTGGTTTGACTGCTGGACAATTGCAGCTAAAGCTGAGCACTATGATGCAGCTCATCAGTGGTTCAACTATCTGCAGGATCCAAAGGTAGCTACAACAGTTGCTAACGACATGAGATACATGATGCCAGTTAAAGAGGCAATTAAAGGTCTTGATAAGGATTTAAAGGACAATCCATCTTTAAATATCCCTGCTGAAAAGATGAAGACCATGTATTTCTTAACACCAACAACATCTAAGATGACTAAGATCACCAATAGGATCTGGAACTCAATGAAGCTAAACTCAAGCTCAGCTTCAGAAGAAGATTCTGGTTGGGAATAAAATCTGAAAATGAGTTAAAGCAAACCACGCGCTTGTGAAGACTCATTTTAATCGCTCAATAAACCTCGGCTAATTAAACATATTGCTGAGGTTTTATTTTTCTGCAAACTTATAATCTGAGCATGTACTAAATCAAGCTCATTCATTTTAGCTCTGAACAAGGTCAACTATTTCTTCATTATGTGATTAATAGTGTTCATAAAGGAATATTAAAATCAATAAAACCTATATTGAAAAAAAGTGAACATATTTATACTTGTATCAAGTAGATTCATTTTTACTATTCGTTCATAGTCCATATTTCAGAGAGAAATAATTGCAGGAATAATGTTCTTCACTGTACTCAAGAATAAATTTATCGCTTAACAATGAACTCTTAAAGTGATTCGTTGAAAAAATTAATAGTTCTTCATAAATTTATGTTGAAAACCTCTAGGATCAATTTGTTAACTTTTAACTAATTGATTCTTTCCTTGAAAGGCTTGAAATAACTTTAGAAAGTAATACTTCAAGTCTCTAAATCCATA
>JAAYPN010000015.1 GCA_012519775.1 Aeromonadales bacterium
GCAATAGTGCTGTAGACCCACCTGTTCCCTTTCCGAACACAGAAGTGAAATGCAGTAACGCCGATGGTAGTGCAACGTACGTTTGTGTGAGAGTAGGTAACTGCCAAGCTTCTATTAAACAAAACCGTAGTCCTTTGGATTGCGGTTTTTGCGTTTATAAGCCCCTGTTATTTATTCTTTGATTTCTGCGCTTTATGTAGCGTTCCTTTTATTGTATAGTCACTTTATCTGACAATCTAAGGCGTTTCACATGTTAAAGAATATTCGTTTGGCAACTCAAGACGATCTTGAAGCTATCAATGATATCTACAATTATGAAGTATTAAACGGTATAGCTACCTTTGATATTCACAAGAGATCACTTGATAGTGCCCGTGAGTGGTTTTTATCACATAACACTACTAACCATCCTATCTTTGTATTTCTTCACAAAGGAGAGGTTGTAGCCTACTGTTCTTTATCATCGTACAGAGATAAGGAAGCATTCGAGACTACCTGTGAAATTTCCTTATACGTAAGCAAAGATCACCGTAGCCGTGGTTATGGTCGTATACTTGCAGCTTATACTCTCAGTTACGCACTAAATTGCAATTTAATCCATAATGTAGTGGCAGTAATTACCTCTACTAATCTTGTATCAATAAATCTTTTTCTTTCCTTAGATTTTAATGACGGCGGCACTATTGAATCGTGTGGCCTCAAGTGCGGTAAAAAGCTTGGTATAACCAACCTTTATAAAATCGTAGGATAATCAAGGAGCATCTATGATTGAGTTATTAGATATCATCAAAACACGTCGTTCCATCAGAAAATTCAAACCTGATGCAGTACCACAGGAGCTGATTGAGAAAGTAGTCGAGGCAGGTGCCTACGCAGCCTCTGGTCGCGGCAATCAGTCTCCTGTTATCATTGTCATCGAAAATGAAGATCTAAAAGAAGAGATCTCAAAGCTTAACTCAGAGATCTTCGGTAAGCCTGATTTTGATACCTTCTACAAAGCACCTGTTTATATCCTGGTTGCAGCTGACGCAAGTGCTAATACCTGTGTTTATGATGGTACTTTAGCTCTTGGTAATATGATGCTTGAGGCTCATGCTTTAGGTTTAGGTACATGCTGGATCCATAGAGCAAAAGAATCTATGGAGCATGAGCTTTATAAGGATCTCTTCAGATCATTAGGTATTGAAGGTGAGTATGTAGGTGTAGGTCACCTTGCTCTAGGTTATGCTGACTGTGAACTTCCAAAGGCAGCACCTCGTAAAGAAAACTACGTATACTACGTAAAATAATCTTATCTGCAGCATGTAATATCCTTTCATGCTGCATTTTCGATCATGCATCTTTGCTTGTAAATTATGAGATTGACTTTGAGGTTATCACTAAGCTATTAAAAAAAAACACTGCTTTAATGTCAAATTCCAATTTGCAGATGATAACCAAAAGTGCTCGTCTTGAGAGTCTTGAAGGTGGTGTATAGATGATTGTAACAGAAGATCTCATTTCAAGCCTTCAGGTCAAGTGCTCCTCATGATCTTATGAGTAAGATAGCCGCAACAGATCACTGTATGCTTTAATTCAGCTTATGACTAATCTTAAGAAACAGTAAGCTGCAAATTATAGATTGTGGAAAGGATTTTCGTTCACTCTCAAAAAAAGAGGCTCCATATCATATTAAATATAGAAGCCGCTTTGTATTGTTTAACGGTTATTACCAGATTGAATTTAATTTCATCATCCACAGACAGACAAGGGTAATTGCAATCCAGCATGATAAACCTAGGAAAATAGGTTTAGCACCAGTCTTTACTAAAGCTACGATATTGCAGTTTAAGCCAATGGCAGACATAGCCATCACAATGAAGAATAAGCTGATTTCCTTAGCTGGCTTAAATACGCTTGGATCAACACCGTTGTGTACACATACAGTTGTAATGATAGAAGCAATCAGGAACAGGATAATAAATTTAGGAACAAGCTTTGCAATTCTGATAACAGCTGACTGCTTTGCTACAGAAACCTCATGACGTAATGAGAACATTACTGACAGGCAAAGTGTAATAGGAATGATAGCAAGTGTTCTTGTTAACTTAACAGTAACAGCATGATCAAGAGTACCATGACCTAGGTTAAACATACTATCCCAGGTTGAAGCTGTAGCTGTAACTGATGATGTATCGTTAACTGCAGTACCTGCAAACAGGCCAAATGCATCAGCTGTGTGACTCATACCAAGAGCATCACCTAAATAAGGGAACACTAATGCTGCAACAACGTTGAAGAAGAAGATAACTGCGATAGCCTGACCGATTTCCTCATCGTTTGCGTGAATAACAGGAGCTGCTGCTGCAATTGCTGAACCGCCGCAGATTGAAGAGCCTACACCAATTAAAGTACATAGCTTAGTAGGCATGTTCATTAGTTTACATAGGATGAAGGAAATCAATAGCGATGTGGCAATAGTAGAAAGAATGATAGGAAGTGACTGCTGACCGATAGTTAGGATCACATTTAAGTTAAGACCAAAACCTAACAGTACAACTGCATACTGTAATACATGTTTAGATACAAACTTGATACCAGTCTGTGCCTTACCATGATTACTCCAGAAAAGAGCAACAATCATACCGATTACAATCGCAAAAATAGGTCCACCAACGATAGGGTATATGTTACCAAGAATATATGAAAGGATTGCGATAATCAGGCAAACGATGATGCCGAGTAGATAATTTAGGATCATTTTAAATTCCACTAAACAGGATTAAACCCACGCCATTTTGCAAAAGAGATCGCACAAATATTGTAGCTAAATAGAGCAACTAATTAAAGATCAGAGAGCTTTAAACACGTAAAAATAGTACTTGCCTTTTTTGGTAAATCTCGTGCTAAAATTTAAGGAGTTTTTTTAACAGATAAATTGGAGTAAATCATGATTAAACATATCGTAATGTGGAGATTTAAAGAGGGCACACAGGAGCAACAAAAACAGTTCCTTGAAGGTTTGAAAGGCCTAATGGGTCAGATTGAGGTTTTACGTTCACTGCAGGTTGGCACCAACGTAAATCCAAAAGAAAAATTCGATGCTACTCTAATCTGTGAGTTTGACAATATGGATGATTTAAATTCATATGCAACCGATCCTCGTCATGTAGCAGTAGCTTCAATCTGCCCTTCAATCGCTCTAGAGCGTGTTGCAATCGACTTTGAATTCTAATTTTTTATGCCTGCAATCCTGTCATTATGTTGCAGGCATTTAATAAAATATTTTTAAAACTTCAAAATATTTTTTCTGAAAATCTCCAAATTTTTAAGTTTTAGTAGTCTTGTCTAATTTTTTATCTTCAATTCTTGTCACACGTCAAATACTGCTTTATAAATTAAAGAACGATAAACTGTTTTAGGAAAAATCTCATGATTAATTTTGCAATTATTGGTGCAGGCAGTATTGCCAAAGTTATGGCACATACCATTAAGCTGATGAATAAAGGCGGTGACGAGAGTGTAAATCTATATGCTGTAGCTTCCCGCTCACTTGATAAAGCAAAGGATTTTGCACGTGAATTCAGTATTGAAAAGGCTTATGGATCATATGATGAGCTTTATTGCGACCCTGAGGTTGATTTAGTCTATATCGCAACTCCTCACAATTTCCATTTTGAACAGGCAAAAGCATGTCTTAATCACGGCAAGCATGTTCTTTGTGAAAAAGCCTTTACCGTAAATGCAAAAGAGGCTAAAGAGCTTATCAAGCTTGCTTCTGAGAAAAAACTGCTGCTAGCTGAGGCTATCTGGACCCGCTATCAGCCAATGCGAAAGATCATAAATGATGTGATTGCATCAAATATCGTAGGTCCTGTAACTATGATCACTGCAAATCTTGGTTATTCTATAGCCGAGAAAACCCGTATTATCAAAAAGGATCTGGCAGGTGGCGCGCTACTTGATGTAGGTGTATATCCTATAAACTTTGTGAATATGATTTTAGGCGATCCTACCTCTGTTGATGCTGTATGCATAAAAAATCTTGAGGGGGTGGATGTATCAAATTCTATTACTTTCTCTTATCAGAACACAGCTCAGATGGCTGTTTTATGTTCTAGTGCTCTAGGCGTGTCTGACAGATTCGGTATGATCCACTGCCGTAACGGTTTCATTCAGGTTGATAACATCAATAATCCTCAGGGACTTAAAGTCTTTAATGAGCAGTATCAGCTGATTAAGGAAATTGCCTGCCCAAAGCAGTACACAGGTTATGAATATGAGGTTGCAAGCTGTGTAAGAGCAATTGAGGAAAAGAAGATAGAATGTCCTGAAATGCCTCATGAAAGGACCCTTTATATAATGCAGCTACTTGACTCAATCAGGGCTCAACTAGGTGTTAAATATCCATTTGAATAAATATGGATGATTAAAATGGCTAAAAAATTACTTATTGCTTTAGATGTTTTGCCTCGTCATATCGATTTATTTAAACAGGCAGGCGATCTTCAAATCAGTGTTAAAAAGCAAAGTGAAGTTACAGCTGATGATGTTAAAGATAAAAACATCATTGTAGGTAATGTAAAACCAGCCTTATTAAAAGATGCGAAAGCCCTAGAGTTTTTACAGTTGAATTCAGCTGGTTTTGACAATTACGTAGGTGTATTAGATAAAGATATTAAATTATGTACTGCTGTAGGCTCATTCAGTCCTGCTGTAGGCGAGCATATGCTTGCTATGACCTTTTCTTTAATTCGTCACTTCCATTTATATCGTGATAAGCAGCTGAAAAAAGACTGGTCAGACTGCGGCAAAATCATTTCAGTTGAAGGCTCAACAATTGCTTTATTAGGTTTAGGTGATATCGGCAGAAGCTATGCTCGTAAGGTAAAAGCACTAGGTGCTGCAAAGGTAATTGGCGTTCGTCGTAATGTAAATGACAAACCTGATTATATCGATGAGATGTACACTCTTGATGAACTTGATAAAGTTCTTCCTCAGTCTGATATCGTGGCAATGGTTCTACCAAGCTGCAAACAGACTGTTCAGCTTGTTGATAAGAAATTCCTGTCTATGATGAAGACAGGTGCCTACCTTATCAACGTAGGAAGAGGCGATGCTATCAATCAGGACGATTTATTAGAGGCACTGCGCTCTGATAAGCTCTCAGGTGCTGCTCTTGATGTAACCGTGCCTGAGCCACTAAATCAAGACAGCCCACTTTGGAGCGAGCCAAAACTTTTATTAACCCCTCATGTAGCAGGCGGGTTCTTCCTGCAGGAGACTACAGAACGTGTTATCAAGATTGCGGCAAATAACGTCAAAGCTTATTTAAATAATGAGCCATTGAAAAACGAAGAAGACCATTAAGCTAATTTATAGAGGCAGGTATTATGGAATACATTGATTTTGGTCCTAATAAGACAAAGGTCTCAAAAGTCATTTTGGGCTGTATGAGGATCCCAAGCAAGTCTTTTGAGGATGTTGTGTCTTTACTGGATGTAGCAAAAGACAGCGGCATTAACTTTTTGGATATAGCTGACTGCTATTCAAACGGAAAGGCTGAGAGTTTACTAGGTGAAGCTCTCAAAGGAAAGAGCAGCTATAGAGATTCATTCTTTATTCAAAGTAAGTGTGGCATCAATAAAGATGATGATGGCATCACTTATTTTGATTTCTCAAAAGAGCACATCATTAAGTCTGTTGAGGGCAGTTTAAAGAGACTGCGTACCGATCGCCTTGACTGCCTGCTTTTACATCGTCCTGATGCACTGATGGATCCTGCTGAGGTAGGGGAGGCCTTTAACACTCTAAGACGTGACGGCAAAGTTTTAAACTTTGGTGTTAGCAATATGAATCCAATGCAGATCCGCCTTTTAAAGAGCGGTCTTGATTGTGAACTTTGTACAAACCAGGTTCAGATGAGTATCTGCCATACTCCAATGCTTGATTCTGGATTTAATGCAAATATGACAAATAATGCTTCAGTTAATCATGATGGCTCTATCCTTGAGTATTGCCGTTTAAAGAAGATGGTAATTCAAGCCTGGTCTGTATTACAGTACGGTTTCTTTCAAGGTGTGTTTGTAGGCTCTCCTTTATATCTTAAATTGAATTCTGTTTTAGACAGAATTGCAACAGAGCAGGGGGTAACATCGCAGGCTGTTGCCATTGCTTGGGTATTGCGCTATTCACCTTTAATGCAGGCTGTCATCGGTACTACCAATCCTCACCGAGTGATGGCATGTGCTAAAGCATGTGATGTTCAGCTAAGTCGTAAGCAGTGGTACGAGTTATACCTCGCATCCGGAAATGATTTGCCTTAACTCTCATTTTTTTAATGCGCTTCTGTAAAAGTTAGAAGCGCATATACTTATCACAATAAAATCCTTTCTAAATTTTCTGTTTGCTCTATATTTATAAATGGTGGAGAATATCGTATAAATTGAATTTTTATAAAAACATATAGAACCTTGTTGGAAGCTCATGAAAAAGAATATTTTGGTCATTACTCTGGCTGTAATGGTATCTTTCTCTGGAATAACTCACGCAAAAAACACTTCTGTGACCACTGAATATCAGAACCTCTTACTTGAGGATGACAATTCAGTAAAACAGGCTTTATTATCTGAAAAAATGAAGCCTTATTCATGGACACCTCATTTTAAGGAAACCTCAACATTTGAGGAAGTGATGAATTATGAGGGCATTAAGGATTTTGCAAAACTGATTTTTCCAATAAAAAATAAGGGCGATGAAAAGACTCAGCTAAGAGATCTTTTTAAACTCATGCCACTGCATCACAATGTAAATCCAAATGAAACACTAGAGAGTGTAGAGTATCTTGCAAATACCACAGATTGGGGGTTACAGGCTTTTTATAGGATTTATCCTACAGACAAGAGTGTGGATATAAACGGAAAAGTAATAGAACATAAGAATGTTGGAGTGTTCTATTTTAGAGGCAAGGCTGATGCACCTTATGCTGTGATTGTATCTGGTGGCTACTCCTATCAGAGCATCTTACATGAAGGTTTTCCTCTGGCTCTTGAGCTTATTAAAAAAGGATACAACGTCTTTGTATTGTCTAATTCAACCTTGAATATCACTCAGTCTACAAGAGATCTTACACAGGCAATTAACTTTATCCATAAGAATGCAGCAATCCTGCATGTCGATCCTAACAGTTATTCATTATGGGGATATTCACAAGGTGCTCAAGCTATTGTGAATCTGATGCATAAGGTTGGCAGAAACTCTTTTATCGATAAGCTTGAAGCTAAACCTAATATGAATGCTTTTATCTATCCATTACGTTACTACGTAAAAGCAAATGATGTGCCTTCAGCTTTTGTTATAGGCGAGGAAGATCAGATTGTAAATCTTACAATTTTAAAATCGGCTGAAGCTGATTTTAAGAAGCTGAATCTGCGATCACTATTTATTACTATTCCAGGTTACGGTCATGGATTTGGTTTAGGTGCAAGTATCAATGTTGATGATAGCCCTGAGTGGGTAAATAAAATTACAGATTTCTGGAAGAATAATACTGCAAATCCAATCTTGAAGTCCTTTGCAGGTAAGTGAGAGAACTAGCTTTTAGAAGAAGAATAAACAAAGGGTAAACCATTAGGTTTACCCTTATTCGTTACAAATCTAGTGATAGATTTTAGCTAGTGCACACAAGCATCTAGACTAATTCAGCCATGTCTTACGACAAAGGTGCGTGATTAGTAAAGTCTTGTATGGCGCGCATTTTCGCGGGCCAACTTTTTGGCGTGGCGCTTAATTGCAGAAGCTTTTGCACGTTTACGTACAGTTGTTGGCTTCTCGTAGAATTCACGAGCTCTTACATCGGCTAAGATACCGGCTTTTTCGCAAGAGCGCTTGAAACGTCTTAAGGCAACGTCAAATGGCTCGTTCTCACGTACTTTAATGACTGGCATGTGGAAAACCACCTCACTTATTAATTTCCAATGTCAAAGACAATAGGTCTCTGACGGTAAAAAACAGAGCCGATTATACATAAAAATGCTATTTATGTAAATAAAGAAAGTCGATTGTGAGCGATTTTTGCTCATAATTAATACATGCTTAACACAAGTATTATTTTATTAGTGCAGATAATTAGTTAGCCATCAGAAGTTTTGAAACTAGAGTACCTAAATAACAGAAGATTAAAGCTGTTACTATGTTTAAAAAGAGGTTTAACCCTGCTGCAATGAATCTTTGATTTTCAATTAAGGTTAAAGTATCAAAACTAAAGGTTGAGAAGGTGGTAAGTCCGCCTAAAAGGCCTGCTGTTAAAAATGATTTAAGATTTGGATTTGATGTTATTAAAGGCAGAGTAAGAAATATACCTATTAAAAAGGAGCCTATAACATTTACTAAAAGAGTTGCAAATGGAAAGAATAGCAGTGTAGGAAACTTACTGATAAAAATACCTGTAAGAGCGCGTAAAATTGCACCTAAAAAGCCACCTAAGCCTACACTTAAAAGATTAGTTATCATTTTAAATCTCCTTTTGTATAATTTAGCATAGTTTTATTTATAGGAGCAAAAAGTGTTAGCTTTATTACAGAGAGTTAATTATGCAAAAGTAGTGATAGATGGTGCTGTTAACGGTCAGATTGATAAAGGCATTCTTGCATTTATAGGCTTTGAAAAGGGAGACGATGAGGCTATGGCAAAGAAGCTTTTTGACAAGATGTTAAAATACCGTATGTTCTATGATGAGAACGAAAAACTTAATTTAAATGTAGAACAGGTAGATGGCAACATTCTATTAGTCTCACAATTTACACTTGCAGCTAACACCAAAGCAGGCAACAGACCAAGCTTTGATCCTGCACTCCCACCTGATGAGGCTTTGGTTTTATACGAGAAGTTCTGCAAATACGCCAAAGAGAAATTACCAAAGGTTCAGGAAGGTATTTTTGGCGCTGATATGAAAGTATCTCTAGAGAACGATGGTCCTGTAACTTTTATTCTAAGAGTTTAGATTTAGTAAGCAACATTAGTTAATGTCTGCTAAAATGAACCGTTAAATTTTTAAAGGTTAGAAAATGCGAATCTTAGGTATAGAAAGCTCTTGTGATGAAACCGGTGTTGCAATTTATGATGACAAGGAAGGTCTGATTGCGCACGCACTTCACACCCAAATTCCTATGCATGCTCAATACGGTGGCGTAGTACCAGAGCTTGCATCTCGCGACCATATTAAAAGAGTGGTTCCTCTTGTTAATATCGCCCTTGAAAAAGCTAACATGCAATTAAAAGATCTATGCGCAATTGCCTATACTGCAGGCCCAGGCCTTATCGGTGCGCTTTTATCAGGCGCTATGGAGGCAAGTGCATTAGCTTATGGTCTGTCAATTCCATGTGTACCTGTACACCATATGGAAGGACATCTTCTAGCACCTATGCTTGAGGATGAAAAGCCAGAGTTTCCTTTTGTGGCACTTTTAATTTCTGGTGGCCATACCTTACTTATAAAAGTATCAAAACCAGGCTGCTACGAGATTTTAGGTCAGTCTGTAGATGATGCTGCAGGCGAGGCTTTTGATAAGACTGCTAAACTTTTAGGTATTCCATATCCAGGCGGTCCTGGCCTTGAAAAGCTAGCAGCAAATGGTCGTGAGGGAGTATTTAATTTCCCAAGACCTATGATTAAAAATCCAAATTGCGATTTTAGTTTTGCAGGTTTAAAGACAGCTGTTCTAAATGCTACCTTAGCTCATAAAGATGATCTTGAAGAGGTTAAGGCTGATATTGCCAAAGGCTTTACTCAGGCTATGGCAGATACTCTTGAGAATAAGTGCAAAAGAGCATTAAAGCAGACCAGGTTAAAAACTCTTGTTGTAGCAGGTGGTGTATCTGCTAACAACGATATCCGTAGCCGCTTGATTGAGCTTATGAATAGTATTCATGGTAAAGCATTTTTTGCACGCCGTGAGTTTTGCACCGATAATGCTGCAATGATTGCTCAAGTTGGTATGCTGCGCTTTAAAGCAGGACAAATAGGTGATTATACCGTAAAGGTGCATCCACGCTGGGCTTTAAGCGAGCTTAAGGCTTTGTAATGGATAAGATTTTTGTTAAGGGTTTAAAAGTCGTTTGTATTATTGGTATACTCGATTTTGAAAGAACAACTCCACAGCCTTTAATAGTTGATATTATGCTTGAAAAAGACTTAAAGGAATGTGGTGTTACAGGCTGTCTTGAAAAGAGCATTAACTATGCTGCTTTATCAGAGCGTGTAAAATCTTATATCATTGATAGAAAAGCAAGACTTCTTGAAGAATTAGGCGTTGAACTTTGTGATTTAATCCTAGAAGAGTTTAAGCCAGAAAAAGTTACGATAACATTGAACAAACCTCAGGCAGTTGCCGATACTGCAGGTGTCGGAGTAGAGATAAGTAAAGAAATTGGAGATAAAAATGTCAACTAGAGTGTACCTTGGCGTAGGTTCAAATTTAAATTGTGAAAATGCGTTAAGATTTGCTGTTGCAAAGATTGGTCCATTGTTTAAGAATTTTGCAAAATCCTCAGTCTGGATAAGCCATCCAGTCCGCCAGGGCGAGCCTGATTACTACAATATGGTATTAGGTGGTGATACAGAGGCAAGTTTAGAAGATCTTTATGCATGCCTTCAGAAGGTAGAGCAGTTAGCAGGTTCTGAGTTAATGTTTAACAACGGCACTAACTTTGGCGTAAAGCGTCGTCTTGATATCGATATTCTGGTATTTGGTGATACTGTAACTACTACTCCATGCAAGTTACCACGTCATGACATTCAGGATTACCCATTTGTATTATGCCCCCTATGTGAGCTTGATGCAGATTTAGTACACCCACTACTAAATGTTAAAGTAGGTGAGCTATGGCAGGAAATGGAACCTCGCCTACCAGAAAACAGACGTGTTACTAAGACCTCAGTTGACTGGTCAGTTGAAGCTCCTCAGTGGCACAACGTTAAGGACTAATAATAAAAATGACTTTATTGCATGTTTTAGTGTTGGCACTTATTCAGGGCTTAACTGAGTTTCTGCCAGTCTCTTCAAGTGCTCATTTAATTTTTCCTTCAAAGATTTTAGGATGGGAAGATCAGGGCATTGCATTTGATGTTGCCGTTCACTTTGGAACCCTTTTAGCTGTAGTACTCTACTATCTTGCCGATCTGGTAAAGATTGGTACCTACACAATTGAAGCATGCATTAAATTCAAGCCAACTCCAATTGCCCGTATTGGCTTTTGCGTAATTATCGCTACCATCCCTGCATGTGTTGCAGGTTTATTCTTTGAGAAGGCAGTCTCCTCATCAATTCGTGAATCTATTGATGTTATTGCTTATGCCACCATTTTCTTTGGTTTGCTTTTAGGTCTTGCCTCTTATGTAAACAGAAGAATGGTATGGCGTAATATTGATACAGTAAAAGGTGCACGTCACGATTCTTTACGTAACCTGACCTACTCTCAGGCTGTAGTTATTGGTCTTGCTCAGGCCATCGCTTTAATTCCTGGTACATCACGCTCGGGTATTACTTTAACAGCAGGCCTGTTCTTAGGTATGAAATCAGAGGCTGCAGCACGCTTTAGCTTCCTGTTATCAATTCCTATTATCCTTGCATCAGCTTTCTTTGAAGTAATTAAGCTATATAAAGAGCAGACACTTGAGCTTCAGTGGGTTAACCTAATCCTAGGTGCCTTTATCTCCTTCATTGTTGCTCTAATCGTAATTCATCTGTTCTTAAAGTACATCTCAAAATCAGGTATGGCTGCCTTTGTTATTTACAGAGTAATTTTAGGCGCATTACTTCTGTGGATGTTCTAGTCAGAAAATATTAAAGGCAAACAAATCTGTTTGCCTTTAATCACGTTAAAAGTTCTGATATTTTCTCTATTTTTAAAATCTAAGCTTTTTTTCAAGCTTAACATATAAGTGAAAAGCTATTCTTCAAAACCATTTGGCTCAAACTCGTACTGCTGAGCAAATTTAACCTTAAAGAAGCCTTGAGTTACAGGTACATTATTCTGAGGCTTTCTTACATAGGTCATATCTTTAGCTTTTAAAAGGGCTGGTTTTTCATTACTGCTGTCATTAAGCTCATCAAGAGGAACAGTCTTTAAATACTCATCTACAAGTTCAACTCGTTTTTTACTCATTTGAGCTTTGATGTCAGCACCTGTAAATCCCTGCTCTACAAATTCCTTTGCTTTGACAGTCTGACAGATGGCAAAGCAGGCTAGGAAGTATTCAGAGCGCAGAAAAGGTCTGTTCTCAAAACCAAGACGACCTAAGAAATCGCACTTGCAGCAAAGAGCAAATGGTTTGACTCTCTCAGGCTTTCTCCAGGCATCAAGCTTATCAAAAAGATTGACGATACCTAAAGCTCCTTTTCTGTACAGATGATGCATCTCAGAGTGATAGAGCACTACAAGATGAGCAAACTGCTCATAATCTGCAGGTACTTTAAGTCTCTGACATAAACAGCGCAGTGGTTTTAAGCCTAGCTCATTATGGATGCGGTGATGAGGCCATAGGATGGTTGGAGTTTCACCTTTACCTAAATCATGACAGAGCATGGCAAAGCGTGTAACAGGATCACAGGTCTCTTTTGAAATGATATTTAAGGTCATACAGGTGTGGATACCTGAATCGATTTCAGGATGCCATTTTATAGGACCTGGTACACCAAAGAGCTTGTTAATTTCTGGTAGCACTTCAGAGAGTGCATCCGCCTCACGCAGAGCTAAAATGAATCTTTCAGGGTTATCTGTTTTTAAAGCCTTTTCAAGCTCTAAAAACACTCTTTCAGGAGTAAGAGTCTTAAGCTCTCCAGAATGGGCAATCTCTCGCATTAAAGACATGGTTTCAGGAGCGATACTAAAACCTAATGAGAAGAGCTTTGCATAGAATCTTGCGACACGAAGTACACGTAGAGGATCTTCAACAAAAGCCTCTGATACATGACGGAGTACCTTGTTTTTTAAATCGTCTTGACCATGAAAAGGATCGGAAATGTTACCTTTCTCATCCATTGCCATAGCGTTTATGGTCAGATCACGGCGCTTTAAATCCTCTTCTAAAGTGATGTTTGGATTAAAATCGCAGTTAAAACCAAGATAACCCTGACCGTTTTTTCTTTCAGTACGGGCAAGAGCGTATTCTTCATGAGTTTTAGGATGCAGAAATACAGGGAAGTCTTTGCCGACCTGGCTGTAACCTAGTGCTTTCATTTCATCTACACTAGATCCTACAACGACATAGTCCCTATCTGAATTATCTATGCCTAAAAGTTTGTCTCTTAGGGCTCCGCCTACTAAATATACCTGCATTCTTATAAAGCTCCATTTTGCTTTATTATAAATTAGTTAACAGTTTTTTAGACAGAAAAATCTCAAAAGCCGACAATTTTCATATATTTTCCTGAAAAATTAAAAAAAACTGGCAGTATTCTTTTAATTTACTCAAAAATAAAGAGTGCTTATATCTACAAATACAGGCAAGTTAGCAGTTTTATTATCTATTTGGCACTATAATTGCTTTAATCTTAGTGTCAAAAAATAAATAAAGGATATTAAGTCTTTTGCAGGTAGGTTTTAAAAATGAGAAAACTAAATAAAATTAAGTATCTGATTGTAGCAATGGCACTGCTTTCAACAAGTGCTTTTGCCCAAATAAGATATGCTACCTCTATTACTCCAAACGCTAAGAATCTGTGGTCAACAAAGTCAAACCGTATGACCTGTTCTTTGTATTATGAAATCACAGATTACGGTTATGCCAATTTTCTGACATACTCTGGCAGAAATTTAAAATCAGCACTTATTATTCATCCAAAACTTGGTATCGGACAGGCAAGTGTAATGCGCTTTGTGGCCGCAAAACCTGACTGGTATTCAAACAGTAAGGAAAAGCTTTTAGGTAAGATTGACTTATATCCTGGATTTAACCCATATATTGGCCCTACACTTTCATGGAAGATCTTAGCAAACCTTGATGTTGGCAATCAGATTTTAATGCCATATTTAGATGATAAACTTGCAAGTGGACAGAATATCATTCCTGCAATAAGCCCGCTAGGCTTTAAGGCAGCTTATAAAAAGTATTTATCCTGCCAGGAGCAGTTAATCAGAGTTAACTTCAATGACATCAAGATGATGCCACTTGTATTCAAGTTAAAATCAAGCAAGCTTACAGCAAAATCAGAGCAGTCATTTAATGAGCAGCTTGAGTACTTAAAGTATGACAAGTCTATTAGCAATATCACCATCCGTGCCTATGCATACGATATGAAGGTAAATGCTGACAATATTACCTTAGCAAAGGAAAGAGCACAGGCTTTAAAGCAGGCGTATGTTGATATCGGTATTGATGAGAACATCATTAAGATAGTTCCGTTTAACAGCCTGACTTTAAATACCAAAGAGGAAAATCCTATTGCCGATGAGTCAGTAACAGCAAGAAATGCAATGATTTCACTGCAGCGTGATACTGCACTTATAAACAAAGATCTTGAAGTTGAGGTACCTGATGTTGGTGCCGACAGTGTTCGTTAAAATTAAGATAACTATAAGAATAAAAACAACATGGGACGATTTATGAGCAAAAAGGCCAAAAACTCCAAAGGGGTTATAAAGTTTGTAAAAGAGAACCAGACACTGATTGCTGTATCCTCATTATTTGCAACCTTTGTGCTAGGCTCCTATCTGCTTGTAGCAGGGTATATGAATTACTCGTCTGCTACTCGCGAGACTTATGTGGTATCAGGTCTTCGTGCTCTTGAGGATGGAAATTACCATAAAGCTCAGTCCTACTTTTTAAAATCCACTCATCAAGGTGCAATTGAGGCTTATCCGCTTTTAGCCTGGATATGCGCACGTACCGGTAACTTCACTAAAGCTCTTGAGTATTCAAGAGACTGTGCAAAACATCGCGGCTGTAAAGGCTCAAATGAGGTAATGGGCTATCTTGCCTTATTAGGTTATGGCAATGCTCAGGGCGCAGGCTCTGCCATCTTCTATTTTAATGAGTCACTAAAAGATTATGACGAGAGTGAGCTTGTAGGTCAGAACCCTCTTTTGAGAATGTACGAGAATGCAGTTAATTATTGCATGAGCACGCAGGATTACATCCGTCTTGTAAATGAGGCAAAATTAAAAGGCTCAAAGATTGCACTGCTGCTTCAGGGGGATATCGATTTTTTAGGTGAAAATCAGGCTCTATTCCCATTTAGTGCTCTAAAGCTCTGGACTAATGCTCAAAAAGCCCATGTTAAGGGCGCTACAAGCAGACTTGCAGGTCTTTACTGGCATGGGTATGGCGTTAAAAGAGATGTCATCTCCGCAATTTCCATGTATGAGTCAGGTGTTGAAGATGGCGATCCGGTAGCTGCTTATTCACTTGGCTTAATCAAATTAAGACAGGGAGATAAAAAGTCCTTTTCAGAGGGTATGAGTCTTATTAAGGCTGCTGCAAAAGAAGGTTATGGCCCTGCACTTAGTGCCATTGGTGTAATTGCTCTAGCTAACAACATGGATAGCAGAAAGATTGGTGAGGCATCAGCTGATATCTTCAAGCAGGCATATGACAAGGGAGATTCAACAGGTGCCATTCTTTACTCATTTATGATGCTAAATGGCGTTGGTGTACAAAAGAACAGAACTAAAGCCTTCTCAATTTTATATGATTTAAAGAATCGTAAGGTAGATAGCGTAGATGGTGTACTAAGATACTTTACCTTCACTAAAGATGTGGATACAGCAAAGCTTTTAAAGCAGGCTATCATGCTGTGCAAATCAATTTACTTTGGTGAGGTTACCTTTGAAGATGGCGCACCTGAGGCTCATGCCTATAAGGTAAAAGGAACACCTGACACTCATAGCTACTATACAGCTATGAACAAGGATAATCAGTCTTTTACAGATGATGTTAAAAATAAAATCGGTGGTAACTACGTAGAGAATTTTGATGATCCTAAGGAAGTTACCATTGACGGTGAGAATCTGGTATATCCTGAGCTCTATCAGATCTTAGAGATGTATAACCCAACTACAGGCGCAAAGCCATTTTTACCTAAACTAGTATTAAAACTTGACGTGGCAATGCCAACTCTGCCACCTAACTATGATAAATACAATTTCGATCTTGATGAAATTCAAGCAAAACTATAAACTAATGCTAGTTTAAAATATCGATATTTATATTATGCTATTGAAAAATCATGTACATTCAATAGCATACTATTAGCTAATTATGTACGAGAAGTATTTTTCATTAGACGAGTTACCTTTTGACGGCTTAACTGAAAGCCGTTTTTATTATGTAGGTAACTGTCAGCATCAGGCTTTAGAGTTATTAACTAATAACCTCTCAAGAAACGGCTCTATCTGTGTACTCTCAGGTCCGTCAGGATCAGGAAAAACCACATTAGTTCGTATGCTTATCCGTTCTCTTCCAAAGCGCATGCGCATCATTGCCATTGATGATCCTCGTCTTAATGAGCATATGCTTCTTGCCACCATTCTAAGAGCAAGTGGTGTTGTAGCCACATCCTTTGAATCCATTGCTGAGCTTACACTTAAGCTTAGAAAATTATTAGAGCACTCAGTTGAGTCTGGCATTGTAACTACCGTGATCTGCGATGAGGCTCAGGGCCTTTCTGATGATGTAATTGAGCAGATAAGACTAATATCAAACATCAAAGGCTCTCTTGGTAAGATGATTAACTTTCTGCTGGTTGGCCAGGAAGATCTGATTTCAAATATTCAAAAGCCAATGCATAAGATGTTCTGGGGGCGTGTAAAAGCCTTTGCCTCTATCAAAGCTCTAAAGCGAGATGAGGTACAGGCATATGTAACCTTCAGAATGCAGATTGCAGGATGTCATGATCCAATCTTTACAAACAGAGCCATAAGCGCTTTATACAAGAGTACAGGTGGTCTGCCACGTCTAATTAACTCAATTGCCGACAGAGCGCTTTGCATTGCCTTTGAGGCACAGAAAAAATACGTATCATCATCAATGGTGAAAAAAGCCACCAAGGTGGTACGTTACGAGAGAAGCTTATTTGTATTAGGCTTTAAATCATTTATTAAAGACTGTCTTTTAACAGTCTTTGCCAAAATTCCTTTAATGCTATTAGGTATGGCCATAAGTGTGGGTATATTTTCTCTTGCCTATTTTTATCTGCCACACAGGCTTGATTCTCAGTCACTTACATCACTAGTTCAAAAGGACAGATTTGTAGAAAGCGAGTATGACAAGGCTCTAAAAAAGCTGTTACCTGCAAGCTCAAAAGAGAGTAAAGAGCTCTATCTTTTCAATGAGAGTGTAAATCAGAGCCTGTTTCTTTCAGATTCTTTAAACACTTTAATTAAAGTCTGGGGATATAAAAGAGCTGATGGCAGCAAGGCAACATGCAATGATTTAGATAAGGTAAATCTAAAGTGCACCACCATACAAGGAGAGCTCTCTCTTTTAAAACTTATCAACAGACCTTCGGTACTTTTAATGCGTTCAGATAAGATGGTGCCATATTATGCACTTATTAAAAGTATCAATGATAAAGAGAGTGAAATCATTCTAGGTGATAAGCTCTGGAGAGTGAAGACAGCCTACATTGAGAAGTACTTTGATGGTGAGTTTACCTTCATAAGCTATAAGGTGAATGACGATTTATCAAAAGCATTTGATGATATTAAAACAGATAACTACAAAAAATCTCTTTTAAGAATTCAAAAAGCTCTAGGTGAGAGCCTAGAAAGCAGCCTTTCAAATAAAAAGGATTTAATTGCCTCCTACAAAGCATTTTCATCTAAAAACGATGAAGACATTGCCAATGCTCTAATTGATAATGCTCTGAATAAAGGAGCTTATCTTGAGAAATAAGAATCTAAAAGCCTATGAGAAAAAGCTTTTGCAGGGTATGGGATTTACTCCTAAAAAGGCTTTTAAAATCGTGCTCTTTTCCATGATGTTTTCATCTCTTGGCTTATCATTCTTTGCCTTCTGTTTAGACTATTCATTTTATCAGGCTACAAATGATGTAAAAACAAAGATTGTAGATACCCTAAAAGGTGTAAGCTCTTTATACTCAGAAAATGACGATGCAAAAGATTATGTAATTAAAAAAGAGCCTTTAAATTTTAAAAATCTAAAAGATCTTGGACCACGTGATCTTGATTTAAACAGAGCTAAAAAACTTGTTGAAGTATCTGGTCAGAAAAGAAAAGTAACTGAAAACTATTCAGAGATTAGATTTGTAGAAAAGACATCAAAAAACATTAAGTCAAAAGAAAAACCATCAAAATAAGCTGATTAAATAAATCTAAAATCACGCCAAAAAACTGCTGTATCAAGCTTAAAATCTACCACAAAAGCCATTTTTAATCCAGAAATAGAAAATTTCAGGCAAAAAAAATCACCACCATAAGGTGATGATTTTTCGTAGCCTTCAAAGCCTTTTTTGTGCTTCTGATATCCGGCCTTCTGAGCTTTCTTTCTGTCCGTAAAGACTGCAGGTTTGTTAAACTCTGCTAC
>JAAYPN010000074.1 GCA_012519775.1 Aeromonadales bacterium
ATAAAACACTTAAATGAGTTTCATTCTCAAAATGAATCTTAATTACTCGTGGTATATTTATCGGTGTGATATATTCTAAAAGTTGTTAATTTTCAAAAGACTATTTATTTTAAACTGCAATCTTAATTGCTAAATTCAAGCTTTTTACAGACTTTTTTAGGATATCCTAAGTACAAAAGAGCATGGTTTCTGGTTATTGAATACATGACAGCTGACTGTTACTTTAAAAGGAAATAATTAGTCTCTATTTCATAAGTAAGAGCGGAAATAATAATATTTTCAAATATAAAAGTAGGTTTTATGAAAAAATTCTTTCTGATTATGTTCCTGTGCTTTGTTCTGGAACTTTTTGTCATCATTAAGGTAGGCTCTGTAATTGGTGGTTTCAATACAATTTTACTGATGTTCGTGTTAATGGTTGTAGGCTGCGTGCTCATCAAGCTTCGTTTTAAAAAGATTATGGAAATCATGCAGACTCAGGGCGTGGTTGATTTTAAGTTAATCCTGCTGCCACTTGCTGGCTTCCTGTTTCTATTCCCAGGCTTCATCTCAGATATTTTAGGTCTTCTTTTACTGTTACCTCCAGTGCAGTCAAAGGCTGAAAAGGTATATCGTAACAGCACTCATTCTTCACAGTTTAGCTGGCAGTCCTTTTCAGAGACTAGTTCTTTTTCAAAAGGCAGAGTCATTGATGCTACTGTAATTCATGATGAAGATGAGAACAGTGATGATACAAAATCATCTGATAAGAAAAATGATAATTCTTTTTTACAGTAGACAGTACAAAGTTTAAACAAAGACTTATATGCTAGTACCTGCATAATACAGATAAGCTGCCAGTATAAGCTGAAGCGAAAACAAACGGTCAGATAAAGAATTATCTTATTCTATTATTAGCCTGCTTTTTGTGGGGTACAACTCCTCCTTGCGGCAGGTATCTAAAAGACTGCATGTCTCCTATACTTATCATTGGTGCAAGATTCTATGTGGTAGCTCTTATTCTGTTTGTTACTGTCTATCCGACCTCTGGCGTTAAAGGCTTCAAACTCTGCGCTCATGATTTAAAAGTCCTTATCGTTATGGGACTGGTCGGTATCTTTTACACAATACCTTTTTATTTGAAGGCCTAAGATATACTCCTGCATCAAACGCCGCTTAAAATGAATGCATAGGTCCTACCTTTACCTCTGTGCTTGCCTTTTTATTTATTGGAGAGCGTATCGGTAAAAAAGGCTGGTTTGGCATTTTTGTCTCCTGCTTTGGCGCTATATACATTGTCTGCAAAGGTTCATTTTCTGATCTGATTGCATTCAGATAAAACATAGGTGAGCTTTATATCATTGCCTGTGAGGCATGTGGTCGTGCTATGTAATCATAAGCTGGAAACTTACAAAGAACATAAACGCACTTGCTCTAACCGCCAGGTCAGGTCTTTTTGGTGCAATTTTCTGCACAGTCTTTGGAGCTGCAACAGATGCACTTGTTGTCTATAAGATAACCACAATGGATGTAATTGCTTTTCTTGTGTTATCCATTTTGGCTGGTGTCGTATCCTTTGCATCCTGGAACTACGCAATTGGCAAGGTTGGAGCAAGTAAAGGCGGTAATTTCGTATATCTGATCCCTGTCTTTGGTGTATTCTTCGGTATTACTTTTTTTAGGTGAGGCTGTAAACTGCCAGGAATTTATAGGTGGCTTTATTGTGATAGTCGGTATGATTATTACGTTGCGCTCAAAGCTCTCTGTAGTTGATCGCAAAAAGTCTGTAAGCACCATTTAAAAAGAGCTTCTTCTAAAAGAGAAAAATAAAAATCCAGAAAATTAAAATTTTTTTTAATTTTTACTTGAAAATTATTCTCTCAATCCCCATATACAAATTTGTTAAAGAATTATTGGTTTTAACTTGCATTAAAGGTTAAAGCTAGGTGACTGTCGGACGCCATTTTTCCGATAAAAAATAAGTACGGTAAGAAATCCGTGGAGAAACAAATGAAATTAATTCCTTTGTATGATCGCGTTATTGTTAAGCCTTTTGAAGAAGAGACAAAGTCATCAGGCGGCATTCTATTAGGTAGCGCAGCTGTAAAGTCAACTCGCGGTAAGGTTGTTGCAGTTGGTAAGGGTCGTGTTTTAGATAACGGTTCAGTTGCTCAATTGAGCGTTAAAGTTGGTGATACCGTAATTTACAACGAAGGCTACGGCTGCAAGAAAGAGAAGTTAGACGGCGAAGACGTGGTAATCATCTCAGAGACTGATGTTTTTGCAATTGTTGAAGAATAATTTTAGATTTTAGGAAGTAAATATAATGTCTGCAAAGCAAGTTATTTTCGGAAACGATGCACGCTCACAAATGCTTGAGGGTGTAAATGTATTAGCTAACTCTGTTAAAGTTACACTAGGTCCTAAAGGCCGTAACGTTGTTCTAGATAAGAGCTACGGTGCACCACTAATCACCAAGGACGGTGTTTCAGTTGCTAAAGAGATCGAACTTGAAGGCAAGTTCCAGAACATGGGTGCACAGATGGTTAAAGAAGTTGCATCTAAGGCAAATGATGCAGCAGGTGATGGTACCACTACCGCTACTGTTCTAGCTCAGGCAATCGTAAACGAAGGCTTAAAGTCAATCGCTGCTGGCATGAATCCAATGGATTTAAAGCGCGGTATCGACAAGGCTGTAGCTGCTGCTACTGAAGAGCTAAAGAACCTATCAATCAAGTGCGAAGACAAGAAGTCTATCGCTCAGGTTGGTACAATTTCTGCTAACTCAGATGCTACTGTTGGTAACCTAATTGCTGATGCAATGGAAAAGGTTGGTCGTGATGGCGTTATCACCATTGAAGACGGTCAGGGGCTTGAGGATCAGTTAGATCTAGTTGAAGGTATGCAGTTTGACCGCGGTTACCTATCTCCATACTTCGTAAACAAGACAGAGGCTGGTACTGTTGAGTTAGAGAACCCATACATCCTATTATGCGACAAGAAGATCTCTAACATCCGTGATTTAATCACTATTCTAGAGGGTGTTGCAAAGGCTGGCAAGTCATTACTAATCATCGCTGAAGACGTTGAGTCAGAAGCTTTAGCTACTCTAGTTGTTAACAACATGCGTGGTATCGTTAAGGTTGCTGCTGTTAAGGCTCCTGGTTTTGGTGACCGTCGTAAGGCAATGTTACAGGATATCGCAATTCTAACTGCTGGTACCGTAATTTCATCAGAACTTGGCATGGAATTAGACAAGGCTACTTTAGATGATCTAGGTGTTGCAAAGCGTGTTGTAATTACCAAGGATAACACCACTATTATCGATGGTGAGGGTAATTCAGAGGCTATTGCTGACCGTGTTGCTCAGATTAGAAAGCAGATTGAGGATTCAACCTCAGAGTACGACCGTGAGAAGTTACAGGAACGTGTTGCTAAGTTAGCTGGCGGTGTTGCTGTTATCAAGGTTGGCGCTGCTACTGAAGTTGCAATGAAAGAGAAGAAAGACCGTGTAGAAGATGCTATGCACGCTACCCGCGCTGCTGTTGAGGAAGGTGTTGTTCCAGGCGGCGGTGTTGCTCTAGTTCGCGTTGCTAAGAAGATTGCTGGTCTAAAGGGCGACAATCAGGATCAGGACGTAGGTATCAAGGTTGCATTAACTGCTATGGAAGCTCCTTTACGTCAGATCGTAACCAACGCAGGTCAGGAAGCTTCAGTTGTTGCTAACGAAGTTCGTAACGGTAAGGATAACTACGGTTATAACGCAGGTACTGAGCAGTACGGCGATATGATTGAGATGGGTATTCTTGATCCAACCAAGGTTACACGTTCAGCATTACAGTACGCAGCATCAATCGCTGGTTTAATGATTACCACCGAGTGCATGGTTGCAGATGCTCCACGTAAGGATGACGCAGCTCCTGCAGCTCCTATGGGTGGCATGGGCGGTATGCCAGGCATGATGTAATAGATAATTACATCCATCACTTTTACGTGAATTAAGCATAACTAAAACTCGGCTTCGGCCGAGTTTTTCGTTAAAGCCTCCACCAGATGGTATCGCTTCTAGATATCATCTAAAAACTGTAGCGTTTTAGAATTCTCTGCTATGCAAAGCCATCAATGTCAGTCTCTGCAATCACATGTTATACCTTACCTGAGGCTAAGGGCCATCAGCACGTGGCATTAACAGTTTCAGTCATATAGCCTTGATGTTTAAACTCTTTTGAGAGACCATAGCTAATCTCAACCTCTCCTTTATAATCTAGCTTGTTCTTAAAATCGGCCATATCGACAACAACGTCGTCACTTTGTTTTATTATCTGGATGAAACTGCGCTATATATAATCTGCAGGTGATGCATTTGTTTTCTCAAGCTGGTCTTTTACTATCTGCAAAAAGAAACCATCAATAGTTGTTGCCTTATAGGTTACATTAAGCTTTTCTATGTTGTATATAAGCTAATAAAGTTTAGTCGCATCAAGAG
>JAAYPN010000075.1 GCA_012519775.1 Aeromonadales bacterium
ATATATTATATAAAGCTTCTTCATATGGTAACCAGACCTGAGACATTTCAGGATTTGCCGGCATCAGCAGCGCGTTTGCATATTGCTCTACAAATGATTTTGCATATGGATCGTTTGCAATTAATGGATCTTTTAAAGAATCTTTGGTTGCAGGTAATTCCAAGGTTAAAGGATACCTGTCTACACTGTATTTATCTTGAGTAATAAACTTGGCAAACTTTACAGCAAGATCGTATTTATTTGTCCAGTGAGAAATTGCATAACCACGGACACCTAAAAAGCTAGTCATCTGTTTACCGTTTTCAAGATATGGCAATGGAGCTACTCCAAAATCAATCTTTGATTTTCGGATAGACATTAAATCAAAGCTACCTAAGATAGCAGCTGATGCCTTGCCATTTTTAAACAGCTTAATAATGTTGTTAAGTGCTCCCCGGCCTTCTATTACAGAAGGAAACAAATCCTTATCATAGAATTTTTTCAGTTCCATTGCGCCCTGAATAGCACCTTCATTTGCAAGACCGATATCACTTACATCATAGGTATCTTTACTATCGGAATTTTTCTTTGCAGTATTGAAAATATAAGCACCATAAGGAGCCATCACACCATATGTGTAATATAAATCGTCAAATTTTGCTAACAGACCGTATTGCTCTGAATCCCGCATTTTTAAGGAGTTTATATAATAATCATCTAAGGTCTTCAATGGTTTTGGAAGAAGAGCCTTATTATAGAAAACTGCTAAGGTTTCGATAGATTTGGGGAACATGTAGCAGGCACCATTATAAGTTGCAGCATCAAGTGCCTTATCCACATATGTAGACTTCTCTTTAGGTGTCATGTAAACAGGGGTAATCATGCCTTGAGCTACAGCTGAGCCTAGAGCATCATTTGGTAAAAGTAAAACGTCAGGACCAGTACCTGCAGGACCATCTAAACGTAAGCGCTCTAAAGCATAAATATATCTGAATTCAACTACCTTTACGGCAACACCTGTTGCACTTGTAAAATCAGAAGCCGCTTTTTTTATTCCAATTCCTTTACCAGCATCTTCCCACACAACAAGTTCTATAGCATTTGCTGTTGATACTGAGCTTACGATACAGGTTATTGCAGCTGCCAATACCCAACTTTTAACAAATGACATTGCGCCCCCACCCACTGATTGGACTATCATCTATGTTTTTAGTATAAATAGTTATTGTGCATTCTTTGTCTAAAACATTATTTATCTGTGATCAATATCAATTGAGATTAGTTCTTTTGGACGAATAATTTAGTTTACTTAATTTCAGTCTTCCTCAACTTGTCTCTTTTGACCATCTAAAAAAATAGCTAAAGCATGAACCACTTTGGCTACAGAATGAACAATCAAACAAACATAAGGAGTATTCGTTATAAAAGCTCAGGAGTAATATCTGGCATTGCCCCCCTGTTGTGTACATACGTAAGCTGCAAGATTTACAGCTTTTTGATGAGCAGCCTTTAATGAATCGCCCTGCATTAACTTACTTACTAAAGTTGCTGTAAATGAATCTCCTGCCCCCACTGTGTCCACAACCTGTACCTTTGGAATTTTAACAGCTGATACTTCATCGTTTAAATAAACAGTGCTCTTTTCAGCTCCTTCAGTAAAATGAATCAATCAATTCCACGCTGTTTCAAATAATCTTTATATGACTCTACACTTGTCTCTTTTATTTTTGCAATTTTGCAAAGAATTGGTAACTCATCTTCATTGCTTTAAAGATATCTGTATTAGCAAGACTGCGATTTATAATCTGCTCTGAGAAATATTAGCGTCGCAGGTTAACATCAATAGCAATGCATCTTCTGATTTAGGTAATGTAAGTATGTTAGTGCTTGTTTGTATGATTGCTTTCATTGCATTACATGCAATCGGCTCTGGTACTATCATCTGGGGATTCATCTCAGAAATCTTTCCTACAGAAGTTCGTGCTAAAGGTCAGTCTTTAGGTAGCTTTACTCACTGGATCTTTGTTGCAGGTTTAACTCTGTTATTCCCAATTGCAATTGGTGCATTCGATGCAGGCTATATCTTCGGCTTCTTTGCCTTCATTATGTAAGAGACTAAAGGTAAGTCACTTGAAACCATCGCATATGAGCTTTCAAGATAAAGATTTCAAAATAAACTAAATACAAACTACATAGTATCGCCACTCTCAACAGTGGCGCTTTTTATTAACTTTGGTACGGTACTGAATACTCTGTAGAGGTGAGCTTACAGGAATTACACTGAAAGGTTCTTTTTTTAGCCTCTTTATTCTTCATGAAATGACTTTTCAAGCTCTTCTTGAGTTTTACTTTCAGATTCTTTTAATTTCCTGTCAAAGATAATTTGCTCTAGTGCATCTAATCGCTCTAAAAGCTCATATTTTTCGACAGTTGAAAATGTATCCACCTTAAATACATAATGTTTTTCATTGTCGTATTTAGGCCACTTTAATAGTGTGGTTTTAACTCCATCAGTATTTGGGTCACCTGTCTTAATAAAATTAA
>JAAYPN010000076.1 GCA_012519775.1 Aeromonadales bacterium
GGTGGTGCTGTTTTGAAGATTGGCGATAGCGTAATTGATGCTAGTGTAAAGACAA
Organism: Aeromonadales bacterium; assembly: GCA_012519775.1. Classification (GTDB taxonomy): domain Bacteria; phylum Pseudomonadota; class Gammaproteobacteria; order Enterobacterales; family Succinivibrionaceae; genus Succinivibrio. The sequence goes on from JAAYPN010000076.1 coordinate 56, forward strand.
GTTTAGTTAACTTGTCATCAACCCTCAGATAATAAAGAGGACTAATAATGCAACTTAATTCAACTGAAATTGCTGATTTAATCAAAGAAAGAATTAAGCAATTTAAGGTTGTGACAGAGGCTTGTGATCAAGGTACTATCGTTTCAGTTAACGACGGTATCGTAAGAATTCACGGCTTGTTCAACGTGATGCAAGGTGAAATGCTTGATTTTGGCAATGACTTATATGGTCTAGCTTTAAATCTTGAGCGTGATTCTGTAGGTGCCATCGTTTTAGGCCCATACAGCACCTTATCAGAAGGCATGACTGTAAAGAGCACTGGTCGTATTTTGGAAGTTCCAGTAGGTAATGCTCTATTAGGTCGTGTAGTAAATGCTCTAGGCGAGCCAATCGACGGCAATGGTCCAATCAACAGTGATGTGTTCTACCCTGTTGAGAAGATTGCTCCAGGCGTTATTTCACGTCAGAGTGTTTCACAGCCAATTCAGACCGGCTATAAGGCAGTTGATTCAATGGTTCCTATCGGACGTGGTCAGCGTGAGTTAATCATTGGTGACCGTCAGACTGGTAAAACTGCTCTTGCAATCGATACAATTATCAACCAAGTTAAGTATGGTGTACGTTGTATCTATGTTGCAATCGGTCAGAAAGCATCAACAATTTCTTCTGTAGTAAGAAAATTAGACGAAGAAGGTGCTTTATCAAACACAATCGTTGTTGTTGCTTCAGCATCTGATACAGCAGCTCTTCAGTACATTGCTCCATACTCTGGTTGTGCAATGGGTGAGTTCTTCATGGATCAGGGCGAAGACGCATTGATTATCTATGATGACCTTTCAAAGCACGCTGTAGCATATCGTCAGATTTCTCTACTATTACGTCGTCCTCCAGGGCGTGAAGCTTTCCCAGGTGACGTATTCTATTTACATTCACGTCTATTAGAGCGTGCTTCAAGAGTAAATGCAGAATACTTAGAGAAGTTAAGCGGTGGCAAAATTGTTGGAAAAACAGGTTCATTAACAGCTTTACCTATTATTGAAACACAGGCTGGTGACGTATCTGCATTTATTCCAACCAATGTAATTTCTATTACCGATGGTCAGATCTTCTTAACAACCAGCTTATTCAACTCTGGTGTAAGACCTGCTGTTGATCCTGGTATTTCAGTATCACGTGTGGGTGGTTCAGCTCAGACTAAGATTATTAAGAAGCTATCAGGTGGTATTCGTACTGCACTAGCTCAGTACCGTGAATTAGCAGCATTCGCTCAGTTCTCATCAGACCTTGATGAAGCAACAAGAAAGCAGCTTGACCATGGTCAGAAAGTAACAGAACTAATGAAACAGAATCAATATAAGCCATTGACTGTTGCAGAGCAGGCTCTTGTTATTTTCGCAGCTGAGAGAGGATTCTTAGAAGACGTTGAGTTAAGCAAGGTATTACCTTTTGAAAAGGCAATTCTTGAGTTTGCTCATTCTAAGTACGATTCACTATTAAAGGACATTGATGCAAAGCCTGACTATAACGATGATATTGTTAAGAAATTAACATCATTAGTTGAAGACTTTAAATCAACACAGACTTATTAGGAGCTCTTAAATGGCAGGTGCAAAGGAAATACGTACTAAGATAGCTTCTGTGAAAAATACACAGAAGATTACTAGTGCTATGCAAATGGTAGCCGCCTCTAAGATGCGTAGGGCTCAGGAAAAAATGAGCCAGTCTCGTCCTTATTCACAAGGTTTGCGCAATATTATTAATCATATTGCTTCATGCCACTCAGAATTCAATCATCCTTTTATGATGAATAGACCTGTAAAAAATGTAGGTTTCATCATCGTATCAACAGATAGAGGTTTGTGTGGTGGCTTAAACATCAATTTGTTTAGAAAAGTATTGCAGAAGATGCAGGAATTTTTCAATCAGGAAATTGGTGTAAAAGTAGTTCTGTTAGGCGTAAAGGCCACAGGCTTCTTTAATCGAGGCAATATTGAAGTAATGGCTCAGCATTCAGGCTTTGGTGATGGTCCAAAACCAGAAGAACTAGTTGGTGCCATTAAAGTAATGACTGATGCATTTTTGAATGGTGAAGTTGATGAAATATATTTGTCATGCAACTCTTTCAAAAATACTATGGTTCAAATTCCTTCAGTAAGTAAGTTACTTCCTTTAGAGGATAACACTGAAGAAGGTAAGATAACTCATCACTGGGATTACTTATATGAACCAGATCCTAAGCCAATACTTAATGTTGTGTTAGATCGTTATGTAACGCAGATGGTATATCAGGCTGTTCTAGAGAATCTTGCTTCTGAGCAGGCAGCACGTATGGTTGCTATGAAAGCTGCAACAGACAATGCTGAATCTTTAGTAACTGATTTACAGCTTGAATACAATAAGGCAAGACAGGCAGGTATTACGATGGAATTAAACGACATCGTATCCGGTGCATCAGCAGTTTAAACATAGAGGATTAAAAAATGGCAGAAACTACAAATCGTGCTGGTGAGAAAGGTACAATCGTACAGATCATCGGCGCTGTTGTTGATGTTGAATTTCCTGAGGGTCACATTCCCGAGCTTTATGATGCTCTAGAGGTAAATGGCGATGGTAATCATAGTACAGACCTTGTTCTTGAGGTTCAACAACAAATTGGTGGTGGTGTAGTTCGTTGCATTGCCATGGGGTCATCAGACGGCTTATGCAGAGGCATTGAAGCTGTAAACACCGGTGCCGGCGTAAAGGTTCCTGTAGGTAGAGAGACTCTAGGTCGTATTATGAATGTTCTAGGTCAGCCAGTAGATGAGAAAGGCCCAATTGGAGAGAAAGACAAGTGGGTTATTCACCGCGCTGCTCCAACCTATTCAGAGCAGTCATCAACAACCGAAATTCTTGAAACCGGTGTTAAGGTTATGGATCTAATCTGTCCTTTCGCAAAGGGTGGTAAAGTAGGTCTATTCGGTGGTGCTGGTGTTGGTAAGACCGTTAACATGATGGAGCTTATTAACAACATCGCTAAGGCTCACTCAGGTTTATCAGTGTTTACTGGTGTTGGTGAGCGTACCCGTGAAGGTAACGATTTCTACCACGAAATGCAGGAATCAAAGGTTATTGATAAAGTATCAATGATTTATGGTCAGATGAACGAACCACCTGGAAACCGTCTACGTGTAGCTTTAACAGGTTTGACTGTTGCAGAGAAGTTCCGTGATGAAGGCCTAGATGTTCTATTGTTCATCGATAACATTTACCGTTATACTCTAGCTGGTACTGAGGTATCTGCATTGTTAGGCCGTATGCCTTCAGCTGTTGGTTATCAGCCAACACTAGCTGAGGAAATGGGAGTGCTTCAGGAGCGTATTGCTTCAACTAAGAAAGGTTCTATTACATCAGTTCAGGCTGTTTATGTTCCAGCTGATGACTTAACCGATCCTAGCCCAGCAACTACCTTCGCCCACTTAGATGCAACTATCGTTCTATCACGTCAGATTGCTTCACTAGGTATTTACCCAGCCGTTGATCCTTTAGCATCTACATCACGTCAGTTAGACCCATATGTAGTTGGTAAAGATCACTATGAAGTAGCTCGTGGTGTTCAGACAGTATTGCAGCGTTATAAAGAATTGAAAGATATTATCGCAATTCTTGGTATGGATGAACTATCAGAAGAGGATAAGCTTGTTGTAGCAAGAGCTCGTAAGGTAGAACGTTTCTTATCACAGCCATTCAGCGTTGCAGAGGTATTTACAGGCACTCCAGGTAAGTATGTACCATTAAAAGAAACTATTCGTGGTTTCAAGGGAATTATTGACGGTGAGTATGATAACTTACCAGAGCAAGCATTCTACATGGTAGGTACTATTGACGAAGCTGTAGAAAAAGCTAAGAATTTATAATAAAGAGGTGGAAAATGGAATCAATATCATTCCATCTAGACGTAATTAGTGGCGTTGGTAGCTTATATTGTGGTTCTGTTAAAACTGTTCGTGTTACAGGATCAGAGGGTGAGCTAGGCATAAGATACGGTCATACACCTTTATTAACCACCATTAAATCAGGTATGGTTTCATTTATTGATTCACAAGATAAAGAAGACCAAATCTTTTTAGCTGGTGGTGTATTAGAAGTTCAACCTGATTGTGTAACTATTCTGGCAGACACTGCTTTAAGAGCAGATGACATTAATGAGGCAAAGGCACAAGCTGCTATTAACGCTGCTAAGGAAGCCTTAGCTAAGCATTATAGTGGTGACACTGATTACGCTCATGCATTGTCTAAGTTAGCTGATGCTATGGCTAGAATGAAGGTTGTAGAGATAGCAAGAAATAGAAGACACTAATTAGGTGTTATGCTAACAGAATGATTTAAGGCGCGAAACTAGTATAGCGCCTTAATTATTAAATTAAACTCAATTAGAAGAGGAGTTTACTCTTTCTCCATAAAGAATATTTTGCAAGACCTGCAGCCTGTTCTCTATAAATTTCAAAGCCAGGAACAGCCTGTGAAGAACCATTTCTTATTTCTACATAGATAATACTGTCATTATCAATAAAACCATTCTTATTCAACAGACTAAGAGCTTTCTCATAAACATCTAGTTTGTATGGCGGGTCGATAAATACAACATCAAAGTGGGCTTTGCTTTGGGAAAGGTAATTTAAAGCATCCTCATTTACCACACTGATATTCTTAGAATCCATAGACTTTGCTGTTTCTTTTAATAGTTTTGCGCTGTTCTTATTTAATTCAATTAAAGTAACAGATGCAGCACCACGAGAGTATGCTTCAAAACCTAAAGCTCCGGAGCCAGCAAATAGATCAAGAACATTAGCTTCCTGAATATCATCTTTAAGCCATGAGAATATTGTTTCTCTGACTCGATTAGGAGTAGGTCTTAAACCTTGTTCATCGAGTACTTTTAATAATTTTCCTTTATATTTGCCGCCGATAATTCTAATTTCATGTTCTGTATTGTTCATAGTAATGCCTTGATTTATGTGCTTACCTAATTAGTTTATCAAAATAAAAATAACATGAAAGAAAAATATGAATCATCTTGTATAAGCAAAGAAGAGTACTTTTAGCTTATAATTACAAAATGTAGAAAAATTAAATAGATTGAGGTTGTCAATGGGAATTTTTTCAATTTTTTCTAAAAAAGATAATGAAGCAAAAAAACAGAATCTAGAAAAAGAAAAAAGCAATTCAAATCTAGTAGTTGATAGTAAAGAAATTAAAGAAGAAAAAAGTAATGAAGCAGCTGCTGTAGAACAGGTTGAAGTAAAAGAAGATCCTAAAGTTGAAGAAACTAAAGAAAAGGTAAAAATTTCATTCTTTGAAAGATTAAAGAGAACCAGAGAAAACCTAGCTTATGGTTTAGAGAGTCTTGTTTCAGGTAAGCAGATTGATGAAGATTTATATGAAGATCTTGAAACATCATTATTAACTGCTGATATTGGTGTTGAAACAACTCAGAAAATTATTGAAAAGTTAAGAGAAGAATCAAAGCTACGTGAATTACATGATGCAGCAGCTTTAAAGAACAACTTAAAGAAGATTCTATCCGATATTTTAAAACCTTGTGAAATCCCATTAGAGATTAAAAAAACAGGTGATTTACCATTTGTAATTTTAATGGTAGGTGTAAATGGCGCCGGTAAAACTACAACTATAGGAAAGTTAGCTCAGAAGTATAAGTCTCAGGGGTTAAAGGTTATGTTAGCTGCTGGCGATACCTTTAGAGCTGCAGCAGTTGAGCAGTTAAAAGAATGGGGTAAAAGAACAGATACTGCGGTTATTTCTCAACCTACAGGTTCTGATAGTGCATCAGTTATTTTTGATGCTTTAAATTCAGCTAAGGCTCATAAGGCAGATGTGCTTATCTGCGATACTGCAGGAAGACTTCAAAATAAGGACAATCTAATGGAAGAGTTAAAGAAGATTATTCGTGTGATGAAGAAAATTGATGAAAATGTACCAAATGAAGTAATGCTTGTATTAGATGCTTCGACAGGTCAAAACGCAGTATCTCAAATGAATATCTTTGGTAGTGCAGTAAATGTATCAGGATTAACTTTAACTAAGCTTGATGGTACTGCAAAAGGCGGAATTGTTTTTGCTTTAGCTGATAAATATAACGTACCAGTAAGATACGTTGGTATCGGTGAGAAAACAGAAGATCTAAGAGTGTTTGATGTAGAAAACTTTGTGGATGCATTATTCTAAAATCTATTAGCTATAAATAAATTGAGATTATTTATTATTTAGAGATAGATTTATCCTTGGTTTAGTATAATCTATTAACACACTAAGTCTGGCTATACGTAAATGTCTGAAATCAACAATAAAGAAAAGATGGGGATGTTAGGCCCTGTAGGAAATATTGAAAGCTATGCAAAAGCTATCAATAACGTTCCTATGCTTGATATTGAAGATGAAAGAGCACTTGCTATCAGACTAAGAGATTATGGTGATCTTGAAGCTGCCAGAAAATTAGTTTTATCGCATCTTCGATTAGTAGTAAGTATAGCTAGAGGTTACTCAGGCTATGGACTTCCATTAGCTGATTTAATTCAGGAAGGTAATATTGGCCTTATGAAGGCCGTTAAGCACTTTGATCCTGATGCAGGTGCAAGATTAGCTGCTTTTGCTGTTCATTGGATTAAATCAGAAATACATGATTATGTGATTAAGAACTGGCGTGTAGTAAAGATTGCTACTACTAAAGCTCAAAGGAAGCTTTTCTTTAAGTTAAGACAGAATAAGAAGCACTTAGGCTGGTTTACTGAAAAAGAGCGAGAAAATGTAGCTGATGATTTAGGGGTAAGCGCTAATGACGTGGCTGAAATGGAAACAAGACTGTCAGGTCAGGATATCGGTTATGATTTATCCACTGAAGACAGCTCTGATTCTGTTGCCTCTCTTCCTATGTTTGCTCCTGCCTCATATCTTGAAGACGAGAACTCAAATTTTGCAAAGAAATTCGAGAATAGAGATTATCAAAGCTATGAGCTTGATAGATTATCAAAGGCTCTTCGCTCATTAGATGAAAGATCAAACTACATTGTTAAGCGCAGATGGCTTGATGAAAAGAAAGCTACACTTAAGGAATTATCCGATGAACTTGGAATATCTGTAGAGCGCGTACGTCAAATTGAAAGCAGTTCTTTAAAGAAAATCAAAGATCTTATTCTTCAGACATCATCTGCAGCTGAGAAACCTCAGCTTCAAAATAAGAAGGCTTAAACCTTTTGCTTCTTTATTAGAGTACGGTGTCTTACTTTTACACAGACATTTCTGCTCTTAAATCTATCTGCTAGAGCCTGTGCAATATAAACAGAACGGTGATATCCACCAGTACAGCCAATTGCTACAGTAAGGTAGCTTCTGTCACTCTGTTCTATTGGTTTTAAAATTCCATTTAATAAATCGTCAATCTTGTTGATATAGTTTTCAACTTCAGGATATTTACTAAAGAAATCCTTAATAGGCTGGTCTAAACCACAGTATTCTCTAATGCTTTTATCCCAGAAAGGATTTGGAAGAAAACGAGCATCAAAGATAAAATCAGCATCTTTGGTTATACCGTCCTTATATCCGAAAGATTCGAAAATCATAACAATTTTTTTGAATGGCTTACCCTGAATACAGGTAATAACCTGCTGACATAACTGATGAATTGATAGATTTGTAGTATCGATGCGAAGATCAGCTACAGAGGCTATAGTCTTTAATACCTCAGTTTCTTTCTTAATAGCTTCATTTAAAGACAAGTTATGTAGAGATAAAGGGTGAAGTCTTCTTGTCTCTGAATAACGTTTTATTAAGACCTGATAGTCAGCATCAATAAAAATAACAGTAGAGTTAATTTCAGGATCATGAGTTGCTTTGATATAGACATCATTTAACTCATTATAGTCATCCTGCAAAGGAATATTTCTGACATCAATAGAAACTGCAATCTTAGGATAGCTTTCTTTTGCTAAAGGAATAAGCTGATTTAAAAAGGCAATTGGTAGGTTATCAATACAGTAAAAGCCAAGATCTTCAAGTGCATGTAAGGCAACAGTCTTTCCTGAACCTGAACGACCTGAAATAACAACTAACTCAACTTTAGCTTTTTTTTCCATATAACCCTTTTACTGTTTATCAATCTCTAAATTTTCTTTGTTATCTAGAAGGCTATCAATTTGGTTTAAGATGATTTCTAGCTTTGGTTTTTCATTTTTAGCCAGGCGTAGAGAATTCAACAAATCGATATTTGATAATACTATTGTAAGGTTTTTTAATAGAGACTCAATAGATTCAATATTATCTTTAGGTGAAATGAATAAACTCAGAGCAATATCTATAAGTTGTTCATCAGCATCGATAGAATTGAATGTAATAGGTTTATCTAACACGCTTAATACCGCGAAGGTAGGTTCATCACTATCGATAACAGTATGAGGCATTGCCACACCTTGGAAAAACACGGTAGTACCTAGTTTTTCACGCTCATTTAATGCTCTTATCACGTCATCTGTGTCTTTTTTTACTCTAAATGCTGCATATTGAGCTATTTCTTCAAAAAGACGTTTTTTGCTGTAGCAAAAAAGAGGGGATAAGATATGAGTTTCTGGAAGTATTATCAAAGTTAAATCCTGCAAAAATAAAAA
>JAAYPN010000077.1 GCA_012519775.1 Aeromonadales bacterium
ATAGGCTGTTTCTGTTTGGTCAGATACTTGCCTAACTCAACAGCAAGTGATGAAGTTACAATCCAGTCTGCCTGTGCTTTAACCTCTGCAGAGGTATTTGCATATGCAACTACAGTAGCATCTTTATTCTCGCTTTTAGCGCGCTTTAAATCCTCTACAGAGCAGCATAAATCAAGTGAGCACTCAGCCTTTAGATTTGGCATGATAACAGTCTTGTTAAGAGATAGAATTTTAGCTGTTTCCCCCATAAAGCGAACACCTGCAATTAAAATCAGATCCTTATCGCTATCACGACCAATGCGAGCCATCTCAAGTGAATCACCAATAGCTCCACCTGCTGCCTCACACAATCTCTGCATGGTAGGACTAGTGTAATAGTGGGCAATTAAAAGTGCATTCTTCTCTTTGATTAAAGCTAAGGCCTTATCAAAGAGCTTGTCGTCTTCTAACTGCTCCTGTTTTGTAATTCTCTTTGGTAAATTAAAGTCATCAGGAATGGTGACATTTTCAATCATATGAAGTGACATAATTATTTTCCAACTTTAAAGACAATTGGTGCAGCTCCAGCGCTTACCATTGCCTCATTTACATCTTTACGCTTAGAACCAAATGCTCTTAGTCTGTTTGTAACTTCACGCAAATCCAGGCTTTGCATGTCATCTGAATCAAGATAATTATTGATTGTTTCTGAATTTAATGTTGTATCTTTTGGTAATAAACCTGAACCTACAAGACAGGATGGCAGCAGACAGAACAAATGATCTTCTTTTTTCATTATTCTGACTATATGCTTTAAGTCTGCTAATTTTTCATGCTGATAAATAAATTCATCATCTGTATCTAAATTCAGATAATCAAAAGTATTGAGCTCTTCAGTTCTTATAGCCCTGCCGCCATTACCTGCGCTTATATTTTTATCATTGACAGTAAAGGACTGCTCACCTTCTTCATAATCAAAGGCAAGAGCAATTAACTGTGCAACGTGTGCAATATCAGCACTGCCGTCTACCGCGATTAAACGCCAGCAGTTTGTATCCTTTATGGTAATTTTTAATAAGTACTGCATTTTACTGATCTACCGGTGAAACAAAGACTTCCGGATCGTATATATTTGCTGATTTATCATCACAATCTGATGAAACAAGATCTTCAGTTCCTTCAAAGAGCATTTCAAAATCAAGTTTACTATAGGCAGAACCTGTAGCAGAGCCTGCGCTTTTTGCTTTTGTCATGCACTTTTTGAAAAGGCTGTAATTAGCTTTGTGAGTAAAGCTTCTAACAGCTAAAAAGCCCTTTGCAAGTACTGAATCCAGACTGTCACAGGCCCCCTGCTCTTCAATTCCCTTTAAATAGGTATAGGCATTTTGCAACTTGTCTTCGTCATCAATCTGCTCATCAAGAATATAGTCGCGGCGAACACAGTAAATACCTTCTAAAAGTTTTTTCTTTAAAACGAAGGTTAAACATTTTGAGGACTTTCTGTCAATGTTACGTGGAAGTCTCCCCTTGTAGCCTCCAACATTTTCCCAGAATCTGCTCTTGTAAAGGCCTGATAAAATCTCTTTTTCTAAAGGAGTTTTACCTTTAATTAGACTATCAATGATTTTTCCAATCAGTTCGTTTATTCTTGCAGACTCTGATTCTCCCTGATGGGTAAAGAATAAGAAGTCGGTATTATTTGTTCTAAGACTATCTCTGTATGACATAAAGGTTTTATAGTTATCCCTTTCAGCAGGGAATGATTGTTCGTACATTTGCCTGTAGTAAGGATAAAAAGAGCTGTTACCAAGTTCAATACTACGTCTGTGATAGTCAAAACTCTTATTAAGGTTAGTAGGAAGTAAACAACTCCCTGAATAGATATCGCACATTACAACACAGGCCTCGTAACTATATTCAGCAAGATCTTCAAGCTCAATAATTGCGTCCATATAAGGCAGTGGTCTGAACTCGCAATCAATCATAAGTGTATTATATTCATCAATAGCATCAGGGAACATATACTCGCTTGCATAACGCAGGTAGGTGTGTGCCAAGGCCTCGTTGGTGCTCAGATATGCTTTATACAGAAGATAATAGGCCTGCACAATACCATAGTTAATCGCTTTTGTAGCATATTCAATTGCCATTTTGTTATCACCGTGTACAAGGCAATTCAAACCACAATTAAACATAGCATAGCCATCACCATCTTCAGCTGATTTTTTCCAGTAAGGAAGAGCTTTAGACGCATCGCTGCCTTTTAGTTTGCTATTACCAATAATGTAGGTAATTTCTGCATAACCAGAATCCGATAAAAACTCCAGATATTTCTTGTTCAAATCAGAGAGTGGGATCTTATTTAAAGAGCACATATCAAGATAGGCAACGTGACTGTAGAGATCACCTTTTTTCACACCGTGCTCAGCAAGGGAAATGAGCTTTTCTTTAAGATCTTTTTTCTTATAATCCTTCATTCCAACAGCATTGAGCAGCTGTTTTACAAACTTATCTACATTGGTAATTCCATTTATATATTGAGATCTTATAAGCTCTAAGAAATAAGCCATTGCACTAATAAGTCTGTCGTCATATTTTGTGAAGTTTATTATATATTGAAAGACTTCTAAAAATGAGGTGAAGATGTCATCTAAATATTTATATGGATTTGAGGTAAAACCATGCGCCCCCATCATTTCATTGGAATAGGAAAGCAAATTAAATAAGGTATTTACAACATATTTATCATTCTTTGCCTGATCCTTTGAAATGCATAAGATTTTTGCTGTTTCTGCATATAAATAAAGTGAAAACGCATCAATAAATGCCAATGTTAAAAGAAAGCCTACATTAGTTGCTGACCAGTAAACAGTATCTTCTGCATCTAAATTAGCCTGGCAATAATACAGGACATAAGCCATCAAACATTTTACATCACCTACACCTGCACCATAAGAAAACCAGAATTTTGCAATCTCTTTATCGCTCTTTATTCCATCTCCATAATAGAAGCTATTGGCAATTCTGTAAGCAACTGCTCCTGGCATTCCATAAATAAGAGGATCGGATTCATAATCAAAACCATTTGGGCTAAATGGAGAAAGCAGGATAGAAGATAAAATATCTGGCAAAGAATTTTTAGAATTATATTTTTTTTCATAGCCTTCCCATAGAGGATATGACGCTGCTGTTACCATCTCTGGAACGCAATCACGCAGTTCTTCTAAAAGATTATTTTTATTATTGACAATGGCAGCTGTAGTAACGCGTGCAATCAGATATGAAAAGCTAGGAGGAACAGCAAAAAGAGAGCTATTATTCAAGCCAACATTAAACCCATGATTCTCTTTATAATCAACATAATCCAAAATACCATCATGGATTACAGGGGTTATAAGCTGCATTGATTCCATCATGCTGTCTAAAAGGTCAATTGCACCGCCACATGTCAGTGTATTTTCTAAATCATCTAGACTCTTACAGTCTTCCTTTACATAATTAAGAATAACAGCTTCATGCAGAGAATAAAGAGCTTCATCTAATCTGAGTAAAGCATCTTCATCCTTATTGACGATCCATTGCATGTATGCTGCATATAAAAAATCTTCTTCTTTTTTTGTCAGCTGCTTTGGTCGAATGTATTTTTTACAATGCTTTTTATATTCAGCAGCTACAGCACCTTTATTAAATACACAAGGTGCAGAATCATATTCTAGAAACTGTTTTTCTAAGTTATGTAATACATCTAAAGTAATTGATGATTTATCTTTTGAAGATTTTCTTTTAATGGTCATCATGTCTCCTTTTAATATGTATATTGTAACAAATACTAGGTATGTTCGCTAAAGAACAGATCCTATAAATCCAATCAAAGTAAGTTAATTTTTATAAGTAAAAATTTTTACTAAATGAGAATAAGTAAGAATTAGAAAAGAGTCTTAACCGAAGCTTTAGAAAAAGAGAAAGAGATTTATTTATGTTCTACGACAAAGGCCAGAAAATTGCTTTTCTGGCCTTTGAAACTTAAAAGGATTGTTTAAGCTTATTAAGCTACAGATTCTTTCTTCTGGAGCTGTAGCTTCACCTGATGCATGATTACGCTAACACCTAAGGAAACCATTAAAAGAGCCATTACAACAAGAACAACACCAACTAAAACTAAAACGCCGTTTGAGTTCCACTGCTGCTCGATAACCTGAACAACACCCCATAAGCTCATAATCATCATGAATACCATTGGAATGAAAGCCACTAACCAGTTTACATTCTTAGATAGAAGCCATAATGAAATTACAAGTAGAGTTAATGCTGACATTAACTGGTTTGATGCACCAAAGATTGGCCATAATGAAGCAGCCTCACCACTTAAAGCCATCAGCATTGATGCGCCAACGATGATGAATGATGCTACATACTTGTTTAATAGAACCTTGCGAACTGGGTTTACAGAGTCTAACTTAACTTCAATGACATCATTCTCATTCTTGTTCTTTGGCATGAATAATTCCTGACAGATGAAACGGCCTAAACGTGTAGCTGTATCAAGTGAGGTCATCATAAATGCTGAAATTGCAAGTGACATGAAGATCTTTGCGTAACCTACATTTAAACCTAAAGCATCACAGAAGCCTGAGATACCGGTTGCAAAAGCAACAGCAGGGTTCTTACCTAACTCAACGAATACACTCTTATCCATAGACATAACAGCAACAAGAGCCATGATGCCTAAAACACCTTCGATTAACATTGCGCCATAACCGATTGGTAATGCGTGAGCTTCGCTCTTTAACTGCTTTGAGGTTGTACCTGATGCAACTAAAGCGTGGAAACCTGAACATGCACCACATGCAATGAAGATAAATAATGCAGGAACTAAATCTGTAGTCTTGCCGTCACCTGTTACTGCTGACCAGCCTTCAAATGACTCCATCTTGATTTCTGGATGGTAAGCCACAATTGAAGCAAAGCCTAACGCTAACATTGCATATAGTAACCATGAGTTCAAGTAATCTCTTGGCTGTAATAACCACTGTACTGGCATAACAGAAGCTGCAAAAATATATACAGCTAAAACTGCAATCCATACATTCTTTACATTCTCAGGAGCAACACCAAAAGCATCGGTTAAGCTAAATGGACAAATCTGGCCTAGGTAAACACCAAAAAATACTAATGGAACAAATACAACAGATACCTGTAACAGGCTTGCACGTAACTTTAATGTGGTTAAAGAGAACAATGGTGCAAGCATGATAAAGAATAATGATGAAGTTGCAACCTCAGGGAATTTGGTAAATAAACCTGCAATCAGTAAAGTGAAAATTGCAACAACTAATAATAGGCATAGGATGCAGAATGATAGGAATAACTGTCTTCCGCTAAAGCCCATCATCTTCTCCATAACAAATGATACTGAACGACCTTTGTTACGGATTGAAATAACCAATGCAGCAAAATCGTGGAATGCGCCAACAAATACGCAACCTACAAGGATCCAGATTAAAGCTGGGAGCCAACCAAAATATGCAGCCATAATTGGGCCAACGATTGGGCCAGGACCTGCAATTGAGGCAAAGTGATGTCCGAAAAGAACAGGTGCTGGAGTAGGAACAAAGTCAATTCCATCTAACTGTGTATTTGCTGGGGTTGGTCTTTTTGGATCAATTGAGAACAGTCTCTTTAAAAAACCGCCATAAACAAAATATGCTAGCGCGAAGTAAGCTAAGCATATACAAAACAGCAAGCTACCTGACATGATATCTCCAACTAAAAATATAGATTAAAACAAACAACTCAATAAAATTAATAATATATATGAAGCGATCTGGCCTTTTATGTAAAAAAGGTCATTCACTATTTGCAGGCAAATCTGTTTATTTGCTGAATATGATGTGTTTTTGAAATGATTAAGGAAAAACACCTGAAACACTTATGGGTAATAAATGTTTCTTTTGATAGCTATTATTGATATTTATTTTCAACTGTCAATCACTTTTTGCAATATATTTACTCTTTTATTGCGTTTTATAAAAAATAAGATCTGATTATTACGTTATTAGAATATTTCTGTATTTTTAGTACATTATTCAATTAGTTAATTTTGAATTCTTTATTAGACGTTTTTATCAAGGAGAAGTTGGAGAATGGAGAAAAAGATCAGATTTTGGGCATAAAAAAAGCTACCATCTGGTAGCCTATCGTGGTGGATGCTATAGGACTCGAACCTATGACCCTCTGCTTGTAAGGCAGATGCTCTAACCAAACTGAGCTAAGCATCCGTTGAAAGTGAGTGCATTATAATGGTATTACTTAAGTTAAGCAAGCACTTATTTGTAACTTTTTTTTGCACTTAAATAATAAATGGCATATAAATGCCATTTAAAAACAATACTTTTTCAAATATTTTTGAAAAAAGCTATTTTATTAACGCTAGCTCTTCGGTAATTGCCCTGTAAGCAATCTCAAGTGCTTTCTCTAAATCCTCTTTTTTAATATTTAAAGGAGGATTGAAATACAGAGTATCGCCAATTGGTCTTAATAACAGACCATAGCTTAAAGCTCTCTTATAAATTCTATAGCCAAGACGTAAATCAGAGCTAAAGCGCTTATTGGACTTTTTATCCTTTACAAGTTCAAGAACATTGATAAGACCTAAATGTCTTACCTGACCTACATTGTCTAAAGGCTTAAAGGTGCTTTCAAATTTTTCTGATAGCCACTTACCCATTTCACCTGCTTTTTCAATGATGTTATCGCGCTTTAAAACTCTGATAACAGCAAGGGCTGCACTGCAGGCTAGTGGATTACCCGCATAGGTGTGAGAGTGCATGAATGCAACTCCATCCTTATAGTCACCTAAAAATGCCTTATAAACCTCATCTGTGGTGCAAACTACAGACATTGGCATATAACCACCTGTAATTGCTTTAGATAAACACATAATATCAGGAGTTATCTTAGCGTGGTCACAGGCAAACCATTTACCGGTTCTACCAAAACCTGTTGCAATCTCATCAGCTATAAGCAGTACCTTATACTCTTTACACAAATCAAATAAAGCTTTGAGATACTCTTTAGGATAGATGCGCATACCTGCAGCGCCCTGCAGTAATGGCTCAACGATCAAAGCGCATAATTCATCACCATGCTCTTTAAAAACTGCTCTGGCTTTTTCTATACTCTCCTCTATGCTTACATCTGCTCTTTCAAATAAATCTGGAGCTTCAATGTGGATATTATCCATCATCATAGGTTTGTACATTAAGTTATAGAGATCCATAGAACCTACAGATAAGGCACCAATGGTTTCACCATGATAGCCATCTGAGAGGCAGGCAAATTTCAATCTCTGCTTCTGACCTATCTGATGCTGATACTGGAAAGCAATCTTTAATGCCATCTCAACTGATGATGAACCATTATCAGCAAAGTTAAAGTGTGTTAATCCTTTAGGAACAATAGTTAGTAATTCTTTTACAAGATCAATTGCCCATGGATGAGTAAAGTTTGCAAAGATAACGTGCTCAAGTGTCTTAGCCTGCTTGGCAATGGCATCTGAAATCTCTTCATTGCAATGGCCTAAAAGATTACACCACCAGGAGCTTACGATATCTAAAATCTCCTTACCATCTGCTGTATACAGGTAAGGGCCTTCACCTTTTACTACGGGAATTGCAGGAAAATCCTCATAATCCTTCATCTGACAGGCAGGATGCCAGATATACTTTCTATCAAAATCCTGAAGTTCCTTGTAATTAGCATTCATCAAAATAATCTTCCATATTCTTATCAAGTAAATTTAATTTCTTTTCACAATCAGCAAGTGTGGCGATCACTCTTATACCCGAGATTTCTTCAATCATCTTAAGATTGTCCTGATGCATAAGACTGTCTTTATCAAACTTATTTAAGATCACGCCTTTGATATTAACTTTATGATCCTGTAAATAGTTTATAGTAAGAACAGTATGGTTAATAGTACCAAGACCTGCATCAGCTACGATGACACAAGGTAAATTCAGAGTCTTTAGAATATCAAGATACATTATTTTGGTATCTTTTTCATAGACTACAGGACAGATAATACCGCCAGCGCCTTCTGACAAAACGTAATCGTATTTACTCTTTAATGAGTCAAAAGCACTTTTGATATGTTCAAGACTTGCAAACTTGTTTTCACCGCGAGCTGCAAGATGTGGAGATAGAGGCTTTTTATAAAGGTAGCTTAACAGAGTATCGGTGTCCTGCCTAATATTAGCAGCATCTCTTACATATCCTGCGTCTGACTCTTCAATAGAATCAGCACCCGAAACTGCAGCTTTATAATATGCTAATGATAAATTCTTTGAGGTAAGCTCACGGGCAATTGCGGCACTTACATAGGTCTTACCGATATCAGTTCCTGTACCGGTTACAAATAATCCAAGCATTGTCTCTCCTTAAAGGCTAGAGTGTATTCTAACACTAAAAGAAGAGCTTGATTTCTAGCCTTGTAGAAGTTGCAGTATAAAGTTTTTACTCTGAGCTGCCTGTTTCATCATCATAGCGCATACCTGCTGCTGAATATTAAGCTGCGCAAGATTCTGTGCTTCTTCAGCATAATCGGTATCCTCAATACGAGAGCGTGCATCTTCTAAATTTACTCTCATATTACCATTTAGACGGATTGCTGATTCAAAACGGTTCTGAAGACCACCTAAAGTTCCCTGATATGCAGTTACAGCATTGATAAAACCATCAATATTATCAAGAACATTTTGAGAGCATTCTGCTGTAGATAAGGTAAATCTAAAGACATCACCATCTTTTGTCACGTAATCAGAATTTTCATCGCCACCAAGATAGGTATTTAAGCCTGACAAAGTAAATCCGTTTGAAAAATCAGGAATTTTAATTGTGTCATATGCTGTACCAGAGGCCTGTATATGTGTATCACCTCTAGATCCATCTAAAAGAGGAATACCACCAAAAGTAGTCTTTTTAGCAATTCTTGTGATTTCTTCACATAGTTGCGAGACTTGATTATTGATAGAATTTCTATCCGCCTGAGAATTTGTACCGTTTGCTGACTGAATAGCTAATGTTCTGATTCGTTGTAGCATGTCAACAGTTTCATCTAAGGCACCTTCCATAGTTTGCACATACGAAATGCCATCATTGATGTTTCTGTTACCCTGCTTGTAACCATTGATTTGACTTGTTAAACGGTTGGCAATCTGAAAACCGGCAGGATCATCTTTTGCAGAGTTGATTCTTTTACCTGAAGCTAATCTTTTATACACAGTATCAAGCGACTTGGTAATGTTTGACATATACCTAGTACAGCTTGAAAACGCAGTATTAGTAAGAAATAAGCCCATTGTTTTCTCTCGTTTAGATGTATTATTTGTATAATTTTTTATTCATTTTAATACGATAAATTTACGTACCGTTATCTTAATATTCGGTACAATTACAGTTTTCTTTAGCAAAATATTCATTTAATTAAAACATGAGCAGTACACCGTTTTCATAGGATTTCTTACCTATAAAAATGTGATTTATCTCAAAAGCTAATATATTCAATGACTTTGATTGCAATAAACAGTGATCAAACTCAATTTATTTAGCGTTTCAAACGGATAGACTTTAGCTATTGTATTAAGTTAAAGCTTAATTCGTAATGATTTTTTCCTAGGTTATGCTTCGCTTTGTTATAAAGCGAAGCTTTTTTTTTAACAAAATCACATCAAAATTGCACATCCTTTGTTTAATAA
>JAAYPN010000078.1 GCA_012519775.1 Aeromonadales bacterium
AAAACTTGAGTAACCTTTTTACTTTATATTCAGCCTAAAAGCAATTCATTTATTACGTGTTGATCCTAATTTTTGAGCTTTGATATTTGCTCTCTTTTCAACATGTTTTTATGAAGATCTCCTTTTTTCATTACCACATCAAACAATTGATGTAGTATTATAAGCATGACGTAAGTCGGGGGCTATGGTTAAGTCGCTCAAAACATTAAGGGCCATAGTCCCTCTAAAATCCTTTCTTTTCTCTTTAATCTTGAAAGTGCAATTTCAAAGTAAATTGCATTGAGTGGTTTATTTCTAAACTTATATAAGTCTTTAGATAAATCAATCAGAAATACGTTTTAAAATGAACATTATTACTTTAATCAGGCGTAATACCAGCTATGCCTACACAAGAGAGTTTAAAGCTCAGATAAAGCTGTTTATACCATTTTTACTCGGCCAGTTATGCTCATGTGCAATGAGTACTGTAGATACACTGATGGCAGGTCTTGCTGGTACTATCGATATTTCAGGTGTAGCTGTAGGCTGTGCTTTCTACTGGCCTGCATATATGTTTTTAGCAGGCCTTGCATACGGAGTAACTGCAACCACCTCACATCTTTATGCACGTCGTGAAATTGAAAAGATGAAAAAGAGCTTTTTCAATGCTCTTGTTATCTGCATAACCTTTGGAGTAATTGTAGCGGCATTGCTTGCTGTAAGCCCTGCGATTTACAATTTTATTCCATCAGATAAAGCTATGATCGAAGTTGCTACAAACTACATATATTTCGTGGCCTTCTCTCTTCCTTTTACTGTTGTATATAACGTATACCGTTCTTACTCTGAAGGTCTTGGTATTACCAAACCTACACTGATTTTTGGAATACTGCAGCTTGTTCTTAATATACCACTTAACTATATTTTTATCTTTGGAGAATTTGGTATGCCAAGAATGGGCGGTATAGGCTGCGGTGCCACAAGCTGTTTTATCAACATTCTATGCGCTGTTCTGATGGTTTTATATGTCAGAAAATCAAAGAAATATCCTCGACTTGATAATAATAAGAATGTAAATGTATTAGATAAAAGCATCTCAAAAGCCTATCTGCACCTGTCTGTACCTATCGGTATTACCAGAACTCTTGAAGTTACCTGCTTCTCGTTAGCGGCAGTAATCCTAAGTCCATTAGGTCCAATTATCGTGGCAGCTCACTCTATTACATTGAACGTGTCATCACTGATATTCATGATCCCACTTTGTATATCAATAACTGCCACTATCAGAACGGCCTCAAACATGGGCTCAAAAAACTGGATTAAGGCTTTCATCAGCTTGAAGGTTTCTTCTGCCATCAATTTAGTTCTTTATCTGGTATATTTTATGGTACTATTATTTTTACGTGATGATATTGCACGTTTATACACCAAGGACACAAGTGTACTTGCAATTACAAACGGACTGATGCTGCTAAACTGTTTTTACCTCTTTCCTGATTCATGGCAGAATCTGTTTTGCGGTGTTCTTCAAGGCTTTAAGGATACAAAGATTATACTTATTAACACCATTGTAGCCTACTGGATCATCGGCATTCCTTTAGGTCTATGCCTTGCGTATGGTTATCTTGGTTTGCCAAAAGTTGAAGCATACGGCATATGGATAGCATTTTGTGCTGCCCTTACATACAGTTCTATTACCTATCTTTTGAGAGTGCGATACCTTTTCAAACATAAAAAGTATCCAAAACTTTTAGCTCAGAGCTACACTCACTAATATAAGCGCCAGGTTCTCTGGCGTTTATTCATCATAGAAGACATTAAAGTTTCATTTGTTTTAATTTAGGATTTATTAAATGAGAATATCAGTAATTTACGATACCAAAACAGGTAATACAAAAAAAGCGGCTGAATTTATTGTTAAAGGCATTAAAGAAGTAAATGGGATGGATGCAAAAGCTTTTAACATTACAAATGTAGACGATGAATACGCAAAAACCTCCCAAGGCATAATCATAGGCTCTCCAACCTATAGTGCCTACCTTACAGCAAGAATGAAAACCTGGCTTGAGGATAACCTAAAACCACTAAACGTTGCAGGTAAATTAGGTGGTGCCTTTGCAACAGCAAACTATGTTCATGGCGGTGGTGAACTCACCATGCAGTGTATTCTTACTCATGAGATGGTAAAAGGAATGATGGTTTACTCAGGCGGTGGAGCCTATGGTGTCCCTGTAATTCATCTAGGTCCTGTAGCCTTAGGTGAGAAACTTGATGAGTTTGAGGAGCTCTTTGTAATTTACGGTAAGCGCTTTGCTATGCAAACTATAAGCGTATTTTCAGAAAAGAAATAGTTAGATTGATGAAACCCCCAATCTATTTCTAGATTGAGGTTTTTGGTTGTTTACGGAGCTACTTTATAGAGCTTCCTCGTTTTCTTCGCTAGTTCTGATACGAATTACTGATCTACATCAGATACGAAGATCTTACCATCACCGATCTTACCGGTATGAGCTGCATCGATAATTGCCTTAATGCACTTATCAGCTTCTTCGTCAGCTACAACAATCTTTAGTTTGCACTTTGGAAGAAAAATCTACTACATACTCAGCACCGCGGGATTTCTCGGTGTGACCTTTCTGACGACCGAAACCTTTTACATCTGATACTGTCATACCTGAAAGACCAATGGTAGCTAATGCTTCGCGAACGTCATCTAACTTAAATGGTTTGATAATTGCAACAATACGTTTCATGGTTAAACTCTGATGTTATTGATTAAAGGTTGTAGCCACGCTCGCCATGTGATGCTAAGTCTAAGCCTTCAGACGCTTCATCAGCGGTAACTCTTAGACCAACAATCATGCCTGCTAACTTGAAGGCGATTACTGACACTACGAATGACCATACCATAGCTACTACAAGTGACATTGTCTGACCGTAAACATTGCTTTTGGTTTTAGAGATTTTGAATATTTCTTTTTGAGAATTAAGAGTACATTTAAAGGAAGAGCACTCACAGTTTAATATAAGCACTGGGTTAATATTGTGTAACCAAATCAGTGCTTACCACAGTTTTTCAGAAGAACCAAAATAACGGCTTCCAAGCTAAGTTTGAGCGATCCTATCGCCAGATTCAGCTATTTTAATAAGTGTAGGTGTATCTGATACTGAGTAATCACCGCAAAATGCAGTAAAGGAAAAGATGGCAGTAAATATTACTAAAAATAATCTCATGAATATTTTCATAGTTTATATCTTAATGCAAAAACGATAGTTGCATAATAAAACTAACAAATGTCAGTTGCAATATTCACTTTTAAAAGATAAAAAAGCCAGAGGACAGGCCTCTGGCAGGATGTTAACAAAGATTATTAAGCAAATGGGTTCTCAGTTGGGTATAGAACTGAAGCTGGCTGATTGTAGTTTACAGTCTCAATACCTAACATGTTGAAGATGTTGAATAATGCTTTACCAACATGGCTGAATGCTACAGCGCCATGGTGTGGATAACGCTTCTCAACTAATACGTGACGGTAGAATCTGCCCATCTCTGGGATAGCAAAGATACCGATACCACCGAATGAACGTGTACCTACAGGTAGAACCTCACCTTGTGCTACATAAGCCTGAAGCTTGGTATCAGGTGTGGTCTGTAATCTGAAGAATGTTACTGGACCTGCAGCTATATCACCTTCTAAAGTACCGCGAGTGAAATCAGGCTGTGAACCTGCTGGCTCTAATAAACGGTGCTGAATGATCTGGTAGTTGATCTTGCCTAGCCTCATGTTGCAGTTTGTAGTATCAGTTAACTTGCAAAGTGGAGTGTTACCGCAGTGGAAGCCCATGAAGGTATCAGTAAGCTTGTACTGTGGGAACTTAGGCTTGATGTCTTCTTCAAATAAATCTTTTGGAACTGAGTTATTGATATCAAGTAAGGTTACAGCATCTTCAGTTACGCAGGCACCGATGTACTCTGATAATGCACCGAAGATATCAACCTCACATGCTACAGGCATGCCACGGCTTGCTAAACGAGAGTTTACATAGCAAGGCTCGAAACCGAACTCCTCTGGGAATGCAGGCCAGCACTTGTCAGCAAATACTACATACTGACGGCTACCCTTGTGCTGCTCTGCCCAGTCAGTTAGCGTTAACTCAAACTGAGCCATACGCTCTAGCAAATCTGGGTAGGTGTTACCGGCACCTAGCTCTTTAGCCATATCATCCATGATAGCCTTGATGCGTGGATCACCTGCGTGCTTTCTGTAAGCTACTAATAAATCCAGCTCTGAGTTCTCTTCGATTTCAACACCGATGTCATATAACCCCTTGATTGGAGCGTTACATGCAAAGAAGTCCTGTGGGCGTGGGCCGAAGGTAATGATCTTAAGGTTTGCAAGACCGATTAAGGTACGAGCTACAGGCATGAAATCCTTAACCATTAGAGCGATATCATCAGCAGTGCCAACTGGATACTCAGGGATAAATCCCTTTAACTTACGAAGACCTAGGTTGTATGAGCAGTTTAACATACCGCAGTATGCGTCACCACGACCGTCAACTAGATCATTACCAGTCTCTTCTGCTGCTGCGACAAACATGCATGGACCATCGAAGAACTTCTTGATTAGAGTTTCAGGGGTCTCAGGACCAAAGTTACCTAAGAATACTACAAGTGCATTGCAGTTAGCCTTCTTTGCTTCTTCAACTGCAGCAACTGCATCTTTCTCGTTTTCAACAGTTACTTTAATTTCGTTAACGTTGATACCTTCTTTCTTGCAGGCTTCGACCACTGCAGCGCGACGACGCTCTGAAAGTGATCTGATAAAGCAGTCTCTTGATACTGCTATAATACCTAGATTTACTGTAGGAATATTAGGTAGCATGTTTATCTCCTTATGGCAAACCTTATATTTTTATTCGTTGAATCTCGCGATTCGTTGTATATATTTATAGATTATTTTTTACTTTTTGCAAAGATTTTGTAAACGTTTGCGATTATTAGTTTTAATTATTGAAAGCGTGATCACAAAATCCCTCTATTACATAGAGAATAGCCTTAGAATTGTATAATAAGCTATCTGCAAAGCCGTAAAGAAGCTGATAATAAATCGCAACAAATGAAAAATAATTGTAAAAAAATTTACTAATTTGATGATTTTTTAGGAGAATTGTTTAATGAATTGTGCAAATTCAAAGTGGTGGTCGATGCCACCACCTTAGATTAGAAAAATTTATTTACGTTATCCTTGTCTACTACATCTGAATAAGAAAGAACTGTATCAACAAGTTTTGCGCCATTGTAATAAGAGTCAGATTTTGGAGTTTTAATTGTTTTCCCCAGACTTATCTTTTTGGCAATATCTACAATTGAGCCGCAAAGCTCTTTAGGACTTTTAAAAATACTAATAGACATATCACCCGAGCGGATCATCGCAATTCATCTTTAGTCTAGTACTGACCTGTAATTACAGGCATGTTACCTGTTGAATAACCATGCTTCAAACGATACCCTCAGAAATACAGTCAGCAGGTGACTAGATGGCATCAAGTCTCATCCCCTGTGGAGAATAACCATATGTCTCAATAAGATTATCCAATCTCTTATGAGCAATTTTAGTTGACCAGGACTGAGTCTGAGTACGTTCAGGTGTAGTCTGATTTGACAGAAAAACTAGCTTGCCACTGTCAATATATGGCTTTAGAAGGTTCATGGCACCTTCGTAGAAGAATTTAGCGTTGTTGTCATCCATTGAGCCGTAGAAGATCTCAATGTATTTGGTTTCAACGTTATCACTGAATAAATTGAGCTTATCAACTATATACTTCCCTGAAGCTGCCTACCATATGATTGTCAAATGTAGTGTAATAATCAAGATTAGGATTATTCATGATAAGTCTGTCATAACTTATAATGGTAACGCCTTTAGATTTAGCATAATTTATAGAATCTGAAAGTGCTATACAGTCAACTGCTCCAATTACCAGCATATTACAGCCTTCATCTGCAAGACGTCTTATCTGTCTTTGCTGAAGTGAGTTTTTTACATCGCCTGCGTAGAATAATTCAGCATCAAAGCCATTTTTCTTTAACTTTTTTTCCAAAAGAAAACCTTCAGCATACCATCAGTCCTCATTCTGCGTTGGCATGGCAATACCTACTTTAAAGGCATGCGCCTGAAAACATAAAGCCCAAAGTGATACTATAGACAGTAATTTAAAAAATTTGCTTTTCATTATTATTTCCTAGACAGATATAAATATTACGTAAATTTACGTAAGCGTTGTAATCACTGTTGTATAGTATATTACACTGCTTTTATATTAGATTTCCGCACTCGCATCCATTGCACTAAGTTTTATTAAATCACCACTTAATCAGATATTTATGCTGTTTTCTCTTCCCTTTTAATTATTAAAAACGTTAATTAAATCGCATAATTACGCTATTAATTTAATTTTTCAGATTATGTAAAGGATAAGTTAAATGTATTGCTCAAAATGATGTGCAGTTTGATGCAATTTTGCAAAAAAATAAATCTTTAGAGTTCTACATCTTTGATATTTAAATAAATACAGAATTTATTAAACAAATTAATATGATTACGGCAGGAATTTTTATACGGTTTTAAATTGAAATTTGCTTACAGAGACATATCTAT
>JAAYPN010000079.1 GCA_012519775.1 Aeromonadales bacterium
AAGGTTGGATAAATTTTACAAAAGTTGGATTACATTCAATCTTTAGTTAATTGAATATGACAGGTTGTAAAGGTACCCTAAAACACCACTTAGAACTGCCATGATTAGTAATTTTGTTAACATTTTTTTACTCGCCCATTTTTTTTATAAATTATTGAAATTTTACTCATAATATCTGTAAATTGAGCAATAAGTTGAACAAAATTAGATATTTCAGAAATTTAATGCAAAAACTATGAACTGGATCTTAATTTTGGTTATTTCAAACTTCAAAAAACGCATGAAAAATCATACGAAAGCTTTTTTACCCCCTGTTTCAAGGAAATAAATATTTTTTATATATTGATAAACTGGTCACAATTTTAGTATAATGTAACCTCATTTTTTTGAGGCGTGTCGAATTTAAGGTTGAGCCGCGGGTTATGGCTCATCTACGTGTGTCTGTTTTTATTTATATAGTTATTCCTTTCATATATCTAAAATATTATTTATAGAGCATGTCATTAAGCGAAGACGCTCCTCTATTTTAGGAGCACAAAGTGTCAGATTTTCAAGAAAAAGAGATCGCTACTACCAATGGTGGCGAAGAAAGCCTATTAGTACAAGCAGCAGAACAGTTAGAAGAGAACGAGCCAATCGTTACTTTTGATGATCTAGGTTTAAGTAAAGAAGTATTAAAGGCTGTTCACGATTTAGGTTTTGAGTCCCCAACTCCAATTCAGGAGCGTTCTATTCCTGTAGTATTAGAAGGCCGTGACATGATTGGTCAGGCTCAGACTGGTACCGGTAAGACCGCAGCTTTCTCATTACCAATTTTATCTAAGATTGACTGCAAAAAGGCATGTATTCAGGCTTTAGTTTTAGAGCCAACACGTGAGCTTGCAATTCAGGTTGCAGAGGCATGCCAGAACTTTTCAAAGTATTTAAATGATTTTAGAGTAGCACCTATTTATGGTGGTGCTTCATACGAAAACCAGATACGTACATTACGTCATGGCTCACAGGTTGTAGTAGCAACTCCAGGTCGTTTAATTGATTTAATCCAGCGTGGTAAGGTTGATTTATCAAATCTTACTCACATGGTTATCGACGAAGCTGATGAAATGCTACGCATGGGATTTATTGATGATGTTGACTGGATTTTAAGCAACACTCCAGAGACTCGTCAGACAGCATTATTCTCTGCAACCATGCCACCTGTAATTGCACGTATTGCAAAGAATCACTTAAAGAACCCTGAAGACGTACGTATTGAGTCAAAGACAACAACTGCTACTACTGTTCATCAGCGTTACTGGGTTGCATCAGGCGCTCACAAGATTGACGCTATGACCAGAATTCTAGAAGTTGAAAACTATGATGCAGTAATCGTATTCGTACGTACTAAAACTGATGCTGAAGACGTATCTAACAAGTTAATGGCTCGTGGTCTTGCATGTGCTGCATTACATGGTGATATTCCACAGCGTCAGCGTGAAAAGATCATTGACCGTTTAAAGAAAGGTCAGCTTGATATCATTATCGCAACTGACGTGGCAGCACGCGGTCTTGACGTAGACAGAATCACTCACGTATTCAACTACGATATTCCATATGACGCTGAGTCTTATGTTCACCGTATCGGCAGAACCGGTCGTGCAGGCAGAACTGGTGAGGCAATTCTATTTGTATCTCCTCGCGAAAGACGTGCACTACGCCTAATCGAGCGTGTAACCAGTCAGAAAATTGAGCCAATGCAGATGCCTTCAGTTGCAGATGTTAACAAGGCTCGTTTAGAGAACTTCAAGAATCAAGTATTAACCACTATTGAAGAAGGTGGTCTTGAGACTTATGAAGAAGTTATCTCTGAGATGTTAGCTGATGATTCACTAGAAGTTGAAACTCTATGTGCAGCTCTTGCTAAGATGGTACAAAAAGATGGTGCCTTATTATTAGATGAGAGCAAGCCTGAGCCACGTATGCGTACCTTCGATGAGGACAACTCAAGAGGCGGTCGTGGTGAAAGGGGCGAGAGACGTGAAAGACGTCCATTCCCAACAGCACAGGCAGCTCCACTACGTGAGTTCCCAGACATGTCAATGACTCGCTTTAGAGTAGCAATTGGCCGTAAGGATGGCGTAAAGCCAGGTCAGATCGTTGGCGCCATCGCAAACGAGGGCAACATCGAGTCTAAGTTCATTGGTGAGATTTCAATTTTCGATACCTTTACCACAGTTGATTTACCTGATGGTATGCCAAGTGAGACCATGCATGTTCTATCACAGGCAAGAGTTTGTGGCCGTGCATTAGACTTACGCGTTTACACTGATGAACCACCACGTTCACGTGGTCGTCAGGACAGAGATGGCGGTCGTGGCGATCGCTTCGAAAGACACGAGCGCTCATTCAACCGTGCTCGCGACTTTGACAGACAGGGCCATAACTCTGGTCGTGACTTCAAGCGCTTTGAAGGTGAGAACCGTGGTGGCAGAAGAAACGGTTCAAGACGTGACAGACCTGATTTTGGCTCATTTGACAGAGGCAATAAGGGCGGTCGTCGTAACTCACGTGGCGATGATAAAGGCAACTTCCGCAGCTCTTACAGTGGCCGTCGCGAAGGCTTTTAATTAACACGACAGTAAAGTAAATAAAGACTAAAAATAAAGCCAGTTTTGAAAATTCAAAACTGGCTTTTTGCAATCTAACCTATAAATTAAGCAAGACGTTTTAATTTAGCCATATAGAAACCATCAAATCCAGATGATGGTAATACATGTTTATCATCAACAAGTTCAAACTTGCCTTCATTATCATTTAAGAACTTTTCAATCTGCTTTTCGTTTTCGCTAGGCATGATAGAACAGGTAGAGTAAACAACGATACCACCTACTTTGGCAATCTTTGAATAGCGGTTAAGAATATCGGCCTGAACCTCACGAAGTTCATTTAAGTGTTCACGACCATCACGCCATTTTGAATCTGGCATTCGGCGGATAACACCGGTACCTGAACAAGGGGCATCAATGAGCACTCTGTCGGCTGTTTCATTCATACGCTTGATAACTTTAGTTGAATCGATAAGGCGTGTTTCGATATTAAATGCACCTGCTCTTTTAGCTCTCTTTTTAAGATCTTCAAGTTTCCAGGATTGGGTATCCATTGCAATGATTACACCCTTACCTTCCATAGAAGCTGCAAGCTGCAGTGTTTTACCACCGGCACCAGCGCAGGTATCAACCACACGCTCACCTGCTTTTGCACCTACAAACTCACCAATCTGCTGTGAGCCTGCATCCTGCTGTTCAAAGCGGCCTTCCTTAAAGGTTTTGGTACGGAACAGAGCAGAATTTGAGGTAACCTCTAAAGCTAAAGGAACACCTGCTACAGGTTTTGTAACCACGCCTTCCTCAGATAAAAGGTGAGCTAACTCTTCACGTGTACCTTTAATGGTATTGGTTCTGATATAGCTATGAGCCTCGCCGCCTAAAGCTACTCTTTGCTCATCCCATTTAGCCTTAAGTTCGCTGTAACCTAGCTCTTGAAGCCATAATGGGCAGCCATCCTTATATAATGGCTCATCATTAGCTTCAGCAATACGCTTTTTAAGACCGCGTCTGTCAAAGCCTTCTTCACCCTCAAGCTCAGGTAAAGGCCAGTCTTTATAGGCACAGTATGAGAATATTAATCTACCTACATGTCGCTCAAAATCTGAAGGTCTCTTTAAATTTGACACAAAGGCAAATAAAGATAGTCTTGAGAACATGAAGTTAATCTGACGGATTAAAAATCCCTGCTCTACAGGATCGATTTTTACCTTGTTAAACCAGTACGCATAAGCTCTGTCTAAAGAGTTGTGCATTACAAGCACATCCTCAAGAATAGAGTTTACAAGTCTTAACTGGAAAGGAGAGAATCCCTTGCGCTTTACAAATGCAGCATGATTATCCTGATGTTTAAAACCACGCTCCTCACGATTGAATCTACTGTCGTTGCTGCGAGGTTTAAAGCTGCGCTTTTTACCTTCAAAAGAGTCTTTCTTCTCACCATCTTCATGATTAAAAGATTTATGCGAGTAATCTTTTTTAAAGCCTTCTTTTTTACCTTTAAAATCTTTCTTGAAACCATTTCTTTTTGAAAAGCCTGGTTTAGAAAATTCCTTTTTTTCAAATGCCATATAGACCTCTATTTATTAGGTGCGCGTTTTTTAACTTTTATTCCAAAGCCTGAGTCTTTTAGAGAAAAGCCTTCTCGATTTAGCCAGACATCAAGTCCATTTCTTACAGTACCTGCAATGATGGCAGCAGCTGCACTAGGGCTCTGGAATTTATAATCTTTAGTAAATACAAAACAGTTATTAGGAGGATCAAGCTGCAGTGTCCTATCAGAGAGCAGTTCCTCTCTCATCTGCTGGATATGGCCAGGAACTGACGAAACAGGCATAAGAACAGCCTGAGAGTCTTTAGTAACATAAAAGTAAGGTTTGCGTCTGGTGCCAAAGGGATAGCCTTTTGCAGATACATTCTGGCAGCTGAAAGTATAAAGCTCATGTTCACCTAAAGGAGCAGTTACATTTAAAAGGCCTTTTAGGGCAATAAGCTTTGAATAGAGTTCAATAGGAAGTACTGCATGAGTCTTCATACCATTTTTATTGGTAATAAATAAAACGTCAGAATCTTTCATGCGCTACCTAAAAAACACCTAATACTATTTGTATTTTAGACTATTTTACCATATAAAAAAGGACCGCCTGAGCAGTCCTTCAACATTCTTATAAATAACTATTGTCTGTAAGTCTTCAGGAAGTGTTCTAATCTGTCGCAGGCATCGTTAATGATGTCAATAGATGGCAGGAACACCATTCTGAAGTGGTTAGGTTCAGGCCAGTTAAAACCTGTACCCTGAACAATCAGCATCTTTTTCTGACGTAGAAGATCCATACAGAACTTCTGATCATCCTTGATATTAAATTTCTTATCAAGTTTAGGGAACATGTATAAAGCACCATGAGGCTTTACAACACTAATACCGTCAATAGCAGTCAGTCTCTCATACATGGCTGTACGCTGCTGATACAGACGACCGCCAGGAATGATAAGTTCATTGATACTCTGATATCCGCCTAAAGCGGTCTGAATAGCATGTTGCAGAGGAACGTTTGCGCAAAGACGCATAGCCATCATCAGCTTGATACCCTCTACAAAGCCCTGATTACGCTTTCTAGGACCTGTAATTAAAATCCAGCCCTGTCTGAAACCGCATGCTCTGTAAACCTTTGACAGACCGTTGAAGGTAACTACAGTAACGTCATCTGCTAGAGTACAGATACTTCTATGAGCTACATCATCGAATAGGATCTTGTCGTAAATCTCATCTGCGAAGATCACAAGATCATTCTGACGTGCAAACTCAACAATCTCCTGTAGTACAGGAGTTGGGTATACAGCACCGGTTGGGTTGTTAGGGTTGATTAAAATGATACCTACAGTTCTAGAGGATAGTTTTTTCTTCATATCCTCAATATCTGGATACCAGTTTGCCTGTTCATCACACATATAGTGAACTGCTTTACCGCCTGCTAGGTTTACAGCAGCAGTCCATAGTGGATAATCAGGAGCTGGAACTAGTACTTCATCACCATTGTTTAAGAAAGCATTCATAGTCATGGTGATAAGTTCAGATGCGCCGTTACCGATGAAAATATCATCAGCATCAACGTTCTTTAAGCCTTTTTGCTGGTAATACTGTGCAATGGCTTTACGGGCTGAAAAAATACCATTAGATTCGCAGTAACCCTGAGAGTTTGGAAGATTACGGATTACATCGCGAACGACCTCTTCAGGCGCCTCAAAACCAAAGGTGGCGGTGTTACCGATATTTAACTTAAGGATCCTTTGACCCTCTTCTTCCATTCTTAGAGCTTCCTGATGGATCTTGCCTCTAATGTCGTAGCAGACATTATCGAGCTTATGTGATTTTTGTAATAATTTCATTTTGTACCCGTTAAAAAAATTAAAAGTGGTTTTGAGTGTTATAAATATACTACAAAATTGCATGGTTAACTATTGAAACAACCATGAATGTGAATTGCTTTTAGTTTACTAAATGATTTTGTTAAGCAAAAAACACAAAGAAGGCGCCTTTTGGCGCCTTTTGAAATTAGAAATCTACACCCATTGTCTTTTCTTCATAGATTTTCTCTAAAACGTATCTCTCATAACCTAAGTGAGGGGAGGCAATCTTACGGTATTTAACCAGATCACGTGTTCTCTCATCATAGGATAGGGAATTGGTATAGAACACAAATGGAATTCTTACACCAGATTTGGTTCTCATAAAGCCCATCAGATTTGATACGTTCTGAATGGCACCGGTTTTTCCAGTCACGTTTTTACCAAGAGGAGGATTCTTTGTAGAACCTCTCCAGTGAAGAGTACCTGACTCATTAGCTACAGGAAGCAGCTTGATAAAATCAATCTTGTCATCATTTAGGTTTATAAACTCTAAAACCTCCAGCATCTTGTGAGGGGTTACAAGATTGTGTTGTGACAGACCGTTACCGTCTACAAGGTAGGAATTACCAAGATCGATATTTGCATATTTTCTTAAAACCTGACGCAGTGCGCGCACAGTGCGTGAATATGTAGCTGGTAGCTTGTAGAATTCGGCTGCCACTGTTTTGGCAATTGCATCGGCATACAGGTTATTAGAACGATAGAGCATGTACTTAGTAAGCTCGCTAAGTGGCTTTGACTCTATTGAGCTTACAGTATGGAAACCTGTAATTTCCTGTCTTGCAATACTAATTGATGAGAAGGCAATTTTGCTTTCTTTAAATACGATGTTAGTCCAGTCTACAGCCCACTGATCAGGATCGGACACAGCCAAAGATAATGGCCATGGATTATTATCACCAACTACAGGTACGCAGCCTGTAATATGGTACTGGTTTTTCATGTAAAGCTCTGCCTGCAGCTCACAGTTTCCGCCATAGTTAACCTGTTTTACACCTACAGCATCTGAGGTGATAGAAATTGGGCTTGCCCTATTAAGTTTTGCATCAGCTACTGCACCAATACCTTTTGGCTGCAACTGGGCAAATACACAGTTTCTGTTGATGATTGCAGAACCAGCTGGAGCTGTAAAGCAGATAGGTGTGTCGTCCCATGACCAGCCTTTACCTTTACTCATACCGCCAAATCTGCTTACATCAAGAATAATGCTACCGTCAATCTTTTTTACACCGGCTTTGGCAAGTACGCCAACTAAAGTTCTGTAGCTTTTAGAGCTAAAGCTAGGATCGCCTACAAATCTTACAACGACGTTGCCGTGTAAAGTTCCGTTTGCATCTGTATGAACTTTACCGTTTGCATCAACATTGCTAGGTTCAACTGAAAGATTGGTTCTGAATTTATAGTCATGACCTAAATACAGGATAGCAGCCAAACCTGTGATTACTTTTAAGGTTGAAGCAGGATGCATGTAGGTATCGTAATTCTGACCATAGATTTTATTATCATTTGGCTTTAGATAGGCTACACCTACTAAAGAGCCTGGAATCGGTTGTGAAGAAGCGCTAATCGCCTGAGACTGATTTGAAAAAACTGCAAGTGATAAACAAAGAGCTGCGGCTTTAAGAATATTTTTCATTTTGTGTTTATATTTTAATATGTTGAGCTTTTAGTTAACGTAAAATCTTTGAGATTATACAACTAAAAGCCATCTATAAAAGCAATTGAAAACTAATTTTATAAAATAAAAAATAAAGCCACATAGCACTTACATCAACAATATTAAGAGTCTCGTACAAAATATGATAAAATTACGAAAAATTAACTCGCGCGAATGCGTACAAGGAGAAAATTCATGATTATTGAACCTAAAGCACGTGGTTTTATTTGTGTAACTACTCACCCAACAGGTTGTGATGCTAACGTTTTAAAGCAGATTAACCTTGTTAAGAGCAAGGGTGAAATTAAGAACGGCCCTAAAAAAGTTTTAGTAATTGGTGCTTCAACAGGTTATGGTTTAGCTTCACGTATCAGTGCTGCTTTTGGTTCAGGTGCTGCAACAATCGGTGTATTCTTTGAAAAAGCCGGTTCTGAGAAGAGACCTGGTACAGCTGGCTGGTACAACACAGCAGCTTTCACTAAGTATGCAAAGGAAGCTGGTTTATACGCTCACAACATCAACGCTGATGCTTTCTCAAATGAGTGCCGCGAAAAGACTATTGAAGTAATCAAGCGCGATTTAGGTCAGGTTGATTTAGTTGTTTACTCACTAGCCGCTCCAGTACGTAAGATGCCAGAGACTGGTGAGGTTGTAAGATCATCATTAAAGCCAATCGGTCAGACTTACACATCAACAGCTATTGATACAAACAAGAACGAGATCATTACTGCTTCATTAGAGCCTGCAACTCAGGAAGAAATCGACAATACCGTTAAGGTAATGGGAGGTCAGGACTGGGAGTTATGGATTGAAGCATTAAAGGATGCAGGTGTATTAGCAGAAGGTTGTAAGACTGTTGCATACAGCTACATTGGTACTGAAATCACATGGCCAATCTACTGGCACGGTGCTTTAGGCAAGGCTAAAGAAGATTTAGATAGAGCTGCTAAGGCAAACACTGAGCGCTTAAGCTCTCTAAAGGGTGATGCAAAGGTTGCTGTATTAAAGAGTGTTGTAACACAGGCTTCATCAGCAATTCCTGTAATGCCACTATACATCTCACTATGCTTTAAGGTAATGCGTGAGCAGGGCATTTACGAGTCAGTAATTGATCATATTTACAGATTGTTTGGTGATGCTCTATACGGCGATAAGGCAGAGCTAGACAAAGAGAACCGTCTACGTATGGATTCATGGGAATTACGTGATTCTGTACAGGGTAAGTGCAAAGAGTTATGGTCTAAGGTAACAACAGAGAATCTGTTTGAGTTATCTGATTACGCAGACTACAAGAAGCAGTTCCTAGAGTTATTCGGCTTCGATGTTGAAGGCATCGATTACACAGCTGATGTTAACCCAGATGTTGCTATTGAGAATTTAGATAACCTAGTAGGTTAATTTAAACTTCAAATTCAGATAAATGAAAGTGCAGATTATGATAAAACGTAGTCTGCATTTTTTTTATCTTTATCTTACAAGTGAGAGAATTAGATATTATATTTATAGATAAGCACTATTAAGAAATAAAAAAATAAATTTAAATAGTAATGTATTTGGTAAAAACAATTAGGAGTAAAAATGCAGGATTTCGATTTATATGTACCAACACATATTGTATTTGGTAAAGATAGAATCTCTGGATTAAAAGATGCAGTAGCACCTTATGGAAAGAATGTACTTCTAACCTATGGTGGCGGCAGTATCAAAAAGATTGGCCTTTACGACAAAGTAATAGAGCAGTTAAAAGACTTTAATGTATTTGAGCTATCAGGAATTGAGCCAAATCCTAAGATCACCTCAGTTCGTGAAGGCGTTCGTATCTGCAAAGATCAGAAGATTGACGTTGTCTTAGCTGTAGGCGGTGGCAGTGTAATTGATGCATCAAAGAATATCTGTTGTGGCGCCTACTATGAAGGTGACCCATGGGATCTTGTATTAGATTGTTCCAAGGTTAAAAAGGCATTACCTTTAATTACAGTTCTTACATTATCAGCAACAGGCAGTGAATATGACTGTTCTGCTGTAATTTCAAACAGTGAGACCAATGAGAAATTACCTCTATTTGGCACTGGTATATTAGAGCCAAAGGTATCGTTCTGCGATCCTCAGTATACCTTCTCAGTACCTAGAAGTCAGACTATAGCAGGTGCTGCTGATATCATGTCACACACCTTTGAAACATACCTTGTAAAAGAGGGGAATGTATTATCTGATGCGATGTGCGAAGGCATGTTAAAGACAGTAATCAAATATACAAAGATAGCAATTGAAGATCCTGATAACTATGAGGCTCGTGCGCAACTTATGATGGTAAGCTCATTTGGCTGCAATGGATTACTTGCCATAGGTCGTACACCATCACCATGGGTATGTCATGGTATTGAGCATGAGATTAGCGCCTACACTGATATTACTCACGGCTATGGCCTTGCAATTATTACTCCTCACTGGATGTCATATTCATTAACAGAGGATACTGTAGACAGATTTGCTCAGTACGGTATCAACGTATTTGATATTGATAAGAATTTAGACAAGATGGAAATTGCAAAGCTTGCAATTGCAAAGACAAGTGAGTTCTTTAAATCCATAGGTCTTCCACAGACACTAAGTGAGCTTGGCGTAACCTCAGAGCACTTTGAGGATATGGCAGATCATATGCTCTCTCACTGGATGCCTGTTGAAACTGCAATCCGTCCAATTGATAAGGCTGCTATCATTAAAATTTTAAACGACAGTTTATAAGCATAAAACACAAAGTAAAAGAGCACGCCGTGGCGTGCTCTTTTTTTAGAATTTAAAAGATTAGCCCTCTAGGTGACTCTTGTATGCAGTAACAGTGTTCTGCATTAAAGTAGCGATAGTCATAGGGCCTACACCACCTGGAACAGGAGTAATATAAGCTGCGTGCTGTGAAGCTTTTTCAAAATCAACATCACCGCATAGTGAACCATCAGCTAGACGGTTAATACCTACGTCAATAACTGTTGCACCATCCTTGATTAAATCGCCATCTAAGAACTTTGCTTTACCAACAGCTACAACCACGATATCAGCATTTTTGATAAGTGATTTCTGATCTTCAGGCTTTGAGAAACGGTGTGTTACAGTGGTAGTACAACCTGCTAGTAATAGCTCTAAAGCCATAGGGCGACCAACGATATTTGATGCGCCAACAACAACAGCATTTAATCCCTTTAAATCTTCACCTAAAGTCTTGTGAAGAAGAGTCATAACACCGTGAGGAGTACATGCACACATGTAAGGAATACGCTGTGTTAATAAGCCAACGTTGTATGGGTGGAAACCGTCAACGTCTTTGGTGTAGCTGATCTTTTTAACAATAGATGACTCATCTAAGTGATCAGGAAGTGGGAACTGAACTAAGATACCATCAACCTCAGGATTCTGATTTAATTCATCAATTAGAGCATCAAGCTCTGCCTGAGTGGTTGTCTCTGGTAAGTCGTAAGCAAATGACTTGATACCAACATCTTCACAGGCACGGCGCTTATTGCGTACATAAACCTGTGATGCAGGATCGCTGCCAACAAGAACAACAGCTAAACCTGGTTGACGAAATCCTTTAGCTACCATTTCATCTACAGTAACTTTTAATTGAGCGCGTAGATCTTTTGCGATAGCCTTACCGTCAATGATGCTTGCAGTCATTTTTACTTTATCTCCACTGTGGTCTATTCATTCGAGTTTTGAGCCGATTGCTCGGTTTGAACACTGTTTTGAACAGTGTCACTAGATACATAATAGCTAATACCGCTATAAAGCATGCGAGCACTAATTATAAACAATGCTATAGCAAATATACGCTTTAAAGTTGCAGGTTTAATGCTTTTTCCTACATTGACACCTAATGGTGCACATAAATAGGACACTGGAACCACACAAATTGCAGCTAAGACATTAACTAAGCCAAAAGTTCCAATAGGAGCACCGTCTGGAGTCTGGTTGGTTAATAGCATTAGAATTGTACCTGGTACACATACAAACAGAGAAACAGCTGATGAGGTACCAATAGATTTATGAGGAGGAACAGAACAAGCATTCAACACTGGAACAGTAAGTGTGCCGCCACCAATGCCAAGCATTGATGAGAAGCAGGAAATGCAGAATGCGATAATTGACTGACCGAACTTGCCTGGTAATGATTCAAATGCAGGCTTTGCATTTGCTCTGAACAGAGTGTTAAGTGAATTTAGAATCATTACAGAACCAAATAACAATGTAAGCCAGGCGCCGCCGAATACTTTTGAAACTAAAATACCGACAACCACACCAATCAGCATGAAAATAGACCAAGCCTTGATCACATCGATATCAGTATTTCCTTTTTTGTATTGTGATCGGGCTGCTGATGTTGAGGTTGGAATCATGCATAGCAGAGAAGTACCGGTTGATACTAATATAGCTATGTTTGGATCAATCTTGAAGAAACCTGTAAAAACAAGGTAGAAGCAAGGCACAAAGATGATGCCTCCACCTACACCTAGTAAACCGGCTAAAAAGCCAGCAACAACACCACATAGCAATAGAATACCAATAGTGATGATTAGTTCATATAAGGGAATTCCTAGAATCATTTTATTTTGCCATTTAATAAATTTTGGGTGCGACAATTGTACCAAAATTTAAAACTTTCGGCTCATGAAATACATATTATTGCTTTTGAGGGGGGCAAAAACCGCAAAAATAAGGCAGTTTTGAAAATAAAGTGAAAAATAGTAAAAAATTTATTGACGATAATGGAATCTTCTTGTATTATTTTCTCCGTTAAATCACTTCTGATAACGAAGTGCGGTTTTTAGGTTTGACCTAATCCATAGCTTGCGTCCTTAGCTCAGTTGGATAGAGCAACAGCCTTCTAAGCTGTGGGTCAGAGGTTCGATTCCTCTAGGACGCGCCAAGTTCTGATTTAACGATTTGCTACAATGGTGGCTATAGCTCAGTTGGTAGAGTCCCGGATTGTGATTCCGGTTGTCAAGGGTTCGATCCCCTTTAGCCACCCCATTTAGCATAAACAATCTCGCGGGAGTGGCGAAATTGGTAGACGCACCAGATTTAGGTTCTGGCGCCTATGGTGTAAGAGTTCGAGTCTCTTCTCCCGCACCACT
>JAAYPN010000080.1 GCA_012519775.1 Aeromonadales bacterium
GATAAGCTCTGTATCTGTAATATGGTGCTTTTATCACTCATAGATTAAGGTAATACCTCAAGTGGAATTGGGTATACAGCCATTGAAGCATCGTCGTCTTTGTTCAGCTTAATCCAGCGTGAAACATCGTCATTGCACTTCTGATAGTAGTTAAGCTTATTCTCAAGATCTTCAATTGTCTGATTCTGCTCATCAGGACCCATTGCAGCCCAGGTATCCTCATCAAGCTCCTGAATACGGCTCTTGTAAGGAAGATCTTCTAAAAACTCGCCTAAAAGACCTAACTGACCTAGCTTTAGAGTCTTTGAATTTGAGATTTGTGAAGGGTCACGTCCCATGCTTACGGCAACAGAACGTAACTGCTCAAACATAGCCTCAGGCTCTAACATACCCTGATTTGCTGAATCTAAAATATTCTTGGTAACATCCTTTAATGATGATAATTCATCTTTTGTTACAAGAACTACAGGGGTACTTGTAGGAACACCGTGTGAGAGCAGATCTCTATCTGCAATCCAGCCCTCAAAGAAATCAGGTGATTTTGAGGATAATGTAGAACCTAAATAGGCAAGCTGCATAGCATGACCTAGCTTCTGCAAATCAGACTGAATCTCTGTATCATCAGAGCCTGGATTGTAACCAATTGCTTCCTTACCAAAGGATGCCTGTTTTACCTGCTCGGTGATACTTGATGATAAAACATCAATCTTTTTACCAAACTCGTTAACATCACCTGCATTTACTGAGTAGTAAAGTGGCTTGTTGATGGTATCGTTAAAGGATAAATCCTGATACTGCTCTCTTGCTCTGTCATGATCTTTGTTTCTCTCACCTGATGGAGTTAAAAGATGCATGGTATAAATAGCAACACCTTTGTGTTTTGCCTCTAAACGAAGCTCCTTAGTATCAAGACCTGTAGATGATAATTTATCTGATCCTTTAATACCGCTAGCATCTGTAATTAAAACCACGTATCTGCCACCGTAGTCTTTCCAGTCGATCTTATCTAAAGCAGTGTTAACACCTGCAATTGAATCCTCTGCATAGGCAGCACTTGATACTTTTGCCTGAGATAAAGTTGCAAGTTTCTTTTCAAACTCAGCTGCGGTTTTTGCCTCACCTGGTTTTACAAAGACTTTAGTTACATACTCAAGCTTTGGAGTTGCCTTAGTACTTGATCTGAAAGATACCAGACCAAAGTTTACAGAATTCTGAAGATGCTCTTTTTCAATCTTTCTACTGATAGACTGAATGGTAGACTTGGTTCTTTCAATGTAAGGGTCCATTGAAATGGTAGAATCGATTACAAAGACTACAGCTGCCTTAAAAGTCTTAAGTGCATTGCCGTCGCTGTTTTGAGATTTTGCATCTCCTTTTTTGGTAATTGAGGCAATCTTAAGCACATTTACATTATTACCGTCGGCAAACATAGCCTCACTGTAATCTAAAATAGGTAATAAATAGAACTGCTTTTTGTAATCAACATAAGTCTCAGGCTCAACTGATACCACAGATTTATTGGCCTTTTTAGATTGAATATCCTTAAGTAGCTTTGCTACATCAGCTTTAGCATCATCCTTTTCCACAAGAGTGTTTAAAGTTTCCTGATCTTTAAAGATGATTGAACGTGTTCTGTTAGCTGGGTTGTTGAACATTAAAGCAGTCTGCATCTTCCAGTCAACGGTGCAGCTCTTTTTAAGATATGAAAGATTGCTGCCTGATGTATCTGAGCCTACTAAAATTGAATCGCCATCCTCTTTATAGACATAGAATCTTGAAAAGGCATCAATAGACTTTCCGTCTTTATCTGCGACATTCTTTTTTAAAACGCATGATGGTGTGGTTAATACTCTTTTATAAAGACTCTTTTTACCATCCTGTAATAAAGGTGCTGCAGCATTTGCAGACACTAAATACATTGAAGCAAGTACTGCTACTGCCAAGTTTTTAATTCTCATGATTCTGCCCTACTGTAATTTTTCTAATGCGCTTTTTGCACTCTCATCTCCAAGATCAACTGCTTTCTGATACCAGTATGTAGCCTGTTCTTTTGACTTCTCAAAACATGCACTGCTATTAGCTGAATTGCTATCGTAGTATTTTGCAAGCTCCAATGATACAGCTGCATCCTTTCTGCCAAGACTTGAGTAAATTCTTTTTGCCAGATCACAGCGGTTCTTTTCTACAGCCTCTTTAGCAAGATTTACAATAACTGCATTGCCAGGCTTTGAACCTAAACATGCACTTAAAATCTGTGCATCTGCTTTATCTGATACAGAACATACATTCACAGAAGATGATGCTGATAAATTAGTGTTGGCACTATTATCTGCAGGAGCCTGTACAGGATCGGAGGATTCATCCTCGCTCTCCTTTTCAGGTTCATTTGCAACCTGTTCTTCTTGAACAGGCTCATTTGAAGCATCTTTGGCATTATCATCCTTGTTGAACATGCCAGTAAAATACATAATAGCTGCAATGATTAAAGCTAAAAGCAGTAAACCACCAATAATTCCAAGAATTAAAGGAAGGAATGACTTCTTTTTAACAGGAGCGTTGTCCTCTACAGGTGCAGCTGTCTGTACAGGTTCACTTTCCTTTTCAACAGAAGGAATATCTGCTGCAA
This sequence comes from Aeromonadales bacterium, assembly GCA_012519775.1. GTDB lineage: Bacteria > Pseudomonadota > Gammaproteobacteria > Enterobacterales > Succinivibrionaceae > Succinivibrio. The sequence goes on from JAAYPN010000080.1 coordinate 2,627, forward strand.
CTGGAGATACGCTTTCCTTTTTGCTGTTTATATCAAAATTAACCTTATTAGGAGTTGAATTGTGCTCTACAATCTCGGTTAAATCACCTTCAACACCGCAATTGTAAGTAATTAACCCGCCTTTCTGCTCTTTTGTCTGTGTATCAAAAATCTTAAATTCCACAAAGAAAATGGAATTACACTGATTATTCTTTAACACCAGGGCATTATTAACTTCTGCAGGAAGTGTAATATCAAAACCGTTGTTATTATTTGATACGATATTTCTACCAACAACAGGAAAAGCATCAGCTACAACTAAATCGCGTTTCTTATCTTTATAGATCTTAATTTCAAGACCGGTATTATTATCAATACCTAATAACTGTGCTTCTTTTATATCCTGAAAGTGAGGTAATGATAGTTTTGAACCTGATTTTGAAGCTAAAATTCTACCGTCATCATGATCTAAAATTTCTGCCATTTTTATACCGTTTTAATTCTCTATTAGATTCGGCCTGAATTATGGCCGAATACTTATTTTATTTACTCTGCCTTGTCTGAATTTTCTTTTGCAGTTTCAATTGATTCAATAATTTCACAGAGGATCTTGTTCTGTTTATCTGTGATCTGATATTTAGCCTTGGCAAGATCAAGTTTGCTTACTACAAGATCAAGATAAACACTAAAGTAATCTGAGTAATAATGCTCTTCAAAATTCTCTTCAATATCAGGTGTGATATCTGGTAGAAGATACATCTTGAAGTTTTTGTTATCAGCATCGTCTGTGTTCAGATTATCAATTGATACGCAGGATACATTCTCTTTAAACAGCGGTCTGTCTTCCACTTGAGGTTTCTTGCCGTTCTTTGTGATTGTAATTCTGTCAATATCATAACCAATGGAACCTACGGTAAGATAGGTGTTAAAGTCGGAGATGATATTGATACCGCGCTCAGCCTGACCTACTGCTATCTTTGATTTTGAAATTTTCTGAGACTCATACTCTTTTAGTTTATCTACAATTGCCTGCTCTACCTTTAAAGCATCATATGCTCTGTCAAGATCGTCTACATAATTAGATAAGAGTGTTCTGAACTTGGTCTTAAGATCATTTGAATTTGAAATGATCTTTCCAGTGCTCTCATCAAAGAAGAATGAGTGGGCTTTCTGCTGTTCTTCACCTACAATGGAATTCTGCTTTTTAGGATCCCAGTAGTAGTTTAACTTCTCAAAGAGCTCGTCAAAGTAATCTCCTGTCTTTATAGACTCAAGATTATCTCTGTACATTCTGCTTAAGGCATTTGCAAAGCGGTAAGCATTATCAGAAATTCCATCCTCTGGATTATTCTTAATGTAATCATCTACTGCCTTATCCTCATCAAGCTCAAGATAATGACGCAGATCAGCTATGGTACCGGCAAGTCTTTCACACTGCATCAGCTCTTTAATCAGCTTTTTGCAGTTATCCTTCTTCTGCTTTACCATCTTGATGCTTTCAATGGTTGCAAAGGTACTGATTTTATCAAGTAACGCACTAATACGATTGTTCAGGCTGTCTTCAAACTTGTCCTTTGATGCTCTGTAGTTTTTGAAGTTCTGATCTAAAAAGCCAATCAGGTAGCTTACACCGCCGTCATTTGGCTTTAATACAGCCTCAAAGGTCTGCTGCAGAGAGCCATCTTTTTTCTCATCGTAGACAAACTGTGCTTCAGGAGCCTCTTTGATATACTTTTTGTAGTTATCAAACTGAATGCTTATCTCATCATTAGCTAAGGTTTCTGTTTCTCTGTTAGATTCATCAAACTTGTATAGCTGATCGGTTACAGTTTTAATATTTGGTTTTCTTACGCAGAAGAACTGATCAAACGGATCACGCGAGTTCCACTTTAAGAACCAGTCTTTTCTAAAGTGCTGTAATGAGCCAGCTAATGATTTTGAGATGCCAGGGAATGTTTCCTTTCTCTCAGATAAAGGCTTATCAAGAGCGTATCTTAAAATTCTGTCAAAACGGGTAAATGCGCCTATTAAAGGTTTTACCTTAAATGGGAAAGCCTCTCGTTCCTCCGGAGTCCTGCCGACATTGCTCTTTACCCATTCTGTGATTGGGTCAATCTGAGGCTCGTTAACCTCCTGCTGACCTTCTACTGAAATACACCATAAAAGTAAATCCACCTCGTGCTTTTCAGCATAGCTTTCAAACAGGTAAGCTACCTTACCACGACGTAAAAACTCTGATAGTGAATCATTAAACTCTACAGGGCTTTCCTTTTTACGAGTACGGGCGCCAGGGAAATCTAATACGTCAAAGTTCTTTGCCTTTGAGTTTTCAGGAATTGGGAAAGCTACTTCCTTACATGCAAAGGTAAGGACAGGGAATGGGATCTCAACAAGACTCTTACCTTCCTTGTCTAAAGCTATCTTAATTATGTCATTGGTGCTTACAACAACAGTGTGGTTTTCAAAAAGCTGTGAAATCACAGCAATATCTAAAATTCCGCAGTCCTTTTTAACTAAGGTGCCATCCTCTCTGATTTCAGATATACATACATCAAGAGGAGCATAGGCTGTAGTTGCACCCTTTAACAGATTCAGCTGCTCACCGATTACTTTAAATAAAGCATCAAACTCAGCTGAATCACCCCAGATCTTACTGTAGACTTTGATTCTGCCTTCAAAAGATAACTTATCAATTGCCTTACGCGCTCTTTTCCAGAATACACACTCTTTTAGTGAGTCGGTATCGGCTAGCACGCCCTGACCTGAGCGTTTGGTGTACTGAGCTAGTGAATAGATATCATTCTCATGCACATAGCAGGTATCGCCCTCTTTTAGAGGATGCTCTTTTAATACAGCATCAAAGAACTGATTGATTTGAGCGTTATCTTTAAAGAAGCGATCGTGTACAGTTAAAAAATCCTCAATCTTTAAATCAAGATCTTTATAAAATGAATTTACCAGGATCTTTACAAGATCAATTTCAGTAAAGAGCTTTATAGGAAATGGAAAGCCCTTTGGTGTCTCTTCCTTTTCAGTTGTAAAACGGGCTACAACACCTGATGACTCCTGACTCTGACCGCCATGCTCTGGATTTAAATGCTTTGAAAAGCTGATCATATGATCATCTAAATTAGCAACTAAATCCTTATCCCCGTCAGCTGTAAGAGATGACACAAGATAACTCTTACCAGCCTGAGACGCACCGAAAAGGCCTAAGGTTGTTTTACGAGGTAATACAGCATAGGCTGCATTAGAATCGTTAATAATTTCGCATAATGAATCTTCGATGGCCTGTCTTTCATTGATAATCTTAGGATCGTCAACACCGTCAAACCAGGTAATTGCTTTTTTACATGCGGCTGCTACTTCATTAAATCTGTTTGTCTTAATATCGCTCATGTTATTTTTGCCTATCCTAAAATTAAACCAGTGTTGTTCCAGTAATTTTCATTGTTGCTTGAAACAGTCTTTAAACGCAGGTTCAGATACTCTTCAAAGTTTTCAGTACCGTCTGCACAATCCTTTGCAGATTCAATCTTTATCAGGAATAAATTCCTGATAACTGATTTATCCTCATCGTCTTTTTCAATAACACAAGGAAGCTTTACAAGCTGATCATCAATAAAGTTCAGACACTGACAGATGGCACTGTTTTTAATGTATGCCTTGTCATCTTCTGCAACCTTGGTGATCTTCAAATCAAAGGTATGACTTTCATTGATTCTGGCCTTAAGATTCTGAAGTTTTTCTGCTTCAGTTTTTTCAATCTCATCACGACTTTCTTTAACTAAAGAGCTAACCTTACGCTTGAACAGCTCGGTAATACGCCAGATCTCATCGTCTCTCTCTTCCTGAAGACGTGCATCAAGTATTGCCTTTTCCTGTGCGTAGAACTTATCGTATTCGCTCTTATAAAGCTCTTCTTTTTTCTTTGAAGCACCAAAGATTTTGCCAAGACCTGTAAGATTCATCTCACTTACAGCCTTATCAGCATGAGCTTTAGCTTGAGCCTTCAGTTCTTCATAGGCAGGATCATTAGAGAAATCAAGTTTTTCAATAATCATTTCTCTTGATGATTTATACTCATTTTCAATAATCTTAGCGTTATCAATGGCAATCCTGTTGCCAGAGGTATTCATCTGCTTGATAAGACCTTCATTTTTCATCTCATCAAGCTCGCCTTCATTGAAGTTGTAACTAGTCTTCATAGTCCAGCATGAAATAGCCTTTACCTTTTCAAGCTCCTTTGCACTTGAGTAAGGTTCAATTTCATATATTGGAGTAGCTCCAAATGAGTCCCCCTTAAACTGTCTGTAACCTATCTTCAATGACAGATTTGTATGAACTTCCCTTTCATTAGGAACTGCTCTTATGATATCTGTAAGTTTTGTTTTTGACTCATCGTTACAGGTAATACCAATCTTTAATTTAGCAAGAGCACTGTCAGGCTGTTCATTTAATTTCTTAATGTCTTTTTCAGCACCGCTCTTGAACAGATACAGAACATCATCGCTCTTGATTAAATCTCCCTCAGAGATGTTTCCTAAAAAGCGCATTGGGCTTATTGCTGAAATAGGATTGCAGTTTAGCTTGAATGAAATCAGCTTTGATGGATTGGTCTTGGTATAACCTAATAAGGCACCTACAACTACAGATGTCTTTGGATCGGATATTCTGCCGTTTACAGTATCAAAGGCAGGATACCATGAAGGACACTTGTAATTGTGCATTGAGATAATGCGTTTTGGTGATAATGACGACTTCCTTTCAATTATAGAACGTAAACCAGGAAGCTTTGAAGGACCACCAGATAAGAGCAGCACATCGCAGCGATATACGTTAACAATTGAGTTTAGATAATCAAGGCACTTGTTGCATAAATCAAAGCCTTCACCACGAGAGATCTCATAGTTAATTCTGTTGAGATCAAATGAAAGCTCTTTTTGCATGAACTCATCAAAAGTTACGTCTGTCTGCTTCTCTATATATTCCCTTACAGACTCTGGAATATTTAAAGGTCTGCTTTCAAGCTTTAACTTCTCCTCGTTATTTAGATCATCGTTTTCAAACTTCTCGTTACCTGTCAGGAAGTCCTCAATAGTTCCTTTGATTACAAGCTTATTGTCTTTATAGCTCTTATAAGGAATAGCATCAATCTGCTCGATTCTAGCTAGAAGTCTGTAGGTTAACTTTGTGAAAATCTTATCAGATGTCTGTACTCTCTTCTGAATGGTATCAACACCCTTTGAGATCTTCTCACTGTCACTGCCTACTAATGATTCAGCCTGACCTTCAGGTAACTGAGGCAGAACATATTTTCTTAAAAGATCTAAAACAAGATCATCACCGGCAATCTTAAAGCCGTCTCTTAAGACTTCTCTAATATTTACATTAGATGAGAAGTTACTGTTATTCTTTACGTCCTTTTTTTCAACTTCCTCACCTTTGAGTTTCTTTAAATACACATCTTTATTGTTGTATCTTGTGGTTGGGAAGGCATAATCTGCAATCACAAGATCGGTGGTACCGCCGCCGATATCAATTGAGGCGATACGGGCACTTATGTTATCTACATAGTAGTTATCAATCTTTGATTTGTTGTTCTCGTTAAAGCGGCCATCGGCATCAGCACGTCTTATGTCGTGAATAAAGTCTTTGCTGTTACCCTGATATACGCACTTAGTCTGGTTGTACCAGTATACAATCTGTCCTGCTAAAGTCTCATCCCACTTTAGGTAAATCTCAGGTACTGAAGGGAAAATATCCTTCTTTTCAACAAACTTGAATTCTGTTGAAGGAGACTTATCATAGCCAAGGCTCTTCCAGATAATACCAATTGCCTGATAAGCGCATGATCTGAAAATTTCCTTTTCAATATCAGACATTGAAGGAGGAGTGGTTAATACAAGTGACTTTAACTTACGAGGAAGTGAACTGTTTTCAAGTGACTTTCTGTAGTTGTAGCTGTTCATCTGCATCATAGCCTGCAGAATGATTTCCATAAGCATAAAAGTCATGGTTGATTTACCAGTGTAGTTAGCCTTTAGCTTACTGTCACTGCCACACTGAGCAAACAGAGCGTCGCCCTGTGAATTTAAATAGTTATTTACAGGCTTGTAGATAGCTGAGAGCTTCTCGTTATTTGCATAGAAGTACTCTTCAGACCAGGTATCATCATCCCTTTTAAAGACTGGGATCTGATATGATCTGTCATTGAAAATCCACTCTGGCTTTTTAGAGGTGTTGTTTTCAGCCTCTGAGATCTTCCATAAATATCTCTTAGGAGAGATTAAACCGGTATTACCCTCATCACCGTTTAAAAGAGCGCTAAGCTTTGAAGCTTCTGTACCTATACGTACAAGTGAAGGCCAGATAAAGGTATCGCCCTTTGAGCAGCGGTTAAAATCGAAGTTAGCCATCTGGAACTGGATACGGCTTTCAAAAGCGCCATAGTAATAGTTCTCAGGTGCATTCAAATCACGAAGCATCAGTGGACGGCTGTTAGGGAAAGAGTCACCGTTATTATCTGATGAGTTATCAAGTTCAACTAAAAGACCGCAGGTTCTGGTATTACCAACATCTAACACCAAACTTACATCAACAGCGCTGTCTGAGTCTGCACTCTTACGGTCAAAATGAACAAAGCGGATATTGTTTGGCTTAAAGAAATTATCGATAAAAGCTAGAACATTTAAATAATCCATCTCATAACGCTTGTTATTAAGATAGCTGTCTTTACTTTCATTTTCAGTATTTGCCTTATAGCTTTCCTTTTTATCAGTGGTGGTCTTTGGATAAATCTTCTCAAGAATGGTTCTTACCCAGTCATGAGTAAAGCTAGTACCATCGCCTGTAGTACCACGCAAAAGATTGGTAGCTTCAATACCGATTCTAAAGCTTAAAGCATCGTTTAAATCTTCACTTGTAAGCAGACTGTGGAAATCTCTATTCTCATCATCAACTTTAGTATCAAAAGCAAAGGTTACATGGTATCTGCCTTTGTTGTTTGCAACACCATTTTTACCTGAGAGATTAACAATACGGGCACGGGCAAAATCACATGGACCTTTTGTGGTCTTCAAATTACAGAAAGGTACAGGGAACCATACACCATTGTATAAATTCAAAGAATCCTGCATAGAAGGAGCATTATCAGTCTTCTGATACTGCTCTACTTCAATCTTGTGCATTGGAAGATCTTTATCAATGATTAAAAAGTTCTCACTCTTATCAAGATAATATCTAGCATAGTGGCCTAAGTTAGGATCTGTTGTGTCCTCATTATTACTATCTAATAATTTGAACATGCCTCTTTTAATGAAGTTTGCGTAGTAATCTTCTGTACCTTCATCTGGCTCATCGAATTTAATTTCGCTGTCTAATTCATAATCAATAAACTGAATGCCTGAGTTTGCAATCAACTTAATTTCCTGATCAAACTCTTCTGAACGGCCTACATCTTTCTTTAACTTTATTAAATTCTTTACAATAAAAGGAGCTCTAGGATCTGCCACAATATTCACCTTTTTATTTATGTACCAATATAGAGTCTAATTTAACATAACAAGACTAAGTTAGATAACATTAGTAGATTTTTTAAATAAAATATTCAAACTATCGCACATATAATGTATGAGCTGCAAATGAAGTGAACAGAAATTTTACGGAAGGTAAAAACAAAAAAAGCTACATAAAGTAGCAAATTTCGATGGTGGATGCTATAGGACTCGAACCTATGACCCTCTGCTTGTAAGGCAGATGCTCTAACCAAACTGAGCTAAGCATCCAATGGTGGGTTGTGAGGGGGTCGAACCCGCGACCAACGGACTAAGAGTCCGCTGCTCTACCAACTGAGCTAACAACCCATTGTATGCTTTCAATCGAATGGTGGGTCGTGAGGGGGTCGAACCCGCGACCAACGGATTAAGAGTCCGCTGCTCTACCAACTGAGCTAACGACCCAATCGATTGTTTTTTGCTGGTGGGTCGTGAGAGATTCGAACTCTCGACCAACGGATTAAAAGTCCGCTGCTCTACCGACTGAGCTAACGACCCAACCTGCAAATGCTTTGTTGAACTAATCAACGGCGACTATTTTACTAAAAAATTACGTACATGCAAGCTTTTTTTTTAATTATTTTTAATTATTTTTATAAAAGGCATATATATGCGCTTTTATAAAATAGCTTTTTTATCAAAAGCTTAGTAAAAATTCAGTCTTATAAAAAAATACCTAAAATAAAGGCCAACACGAAGGTCAGCCTTTAGTAGAATTTAGTATATTTTATTTTACTGCAATTTAGACAGCTCTTTTTTGGCTAAAATACTTGAGCTTGAATTTGGGTAATTCTTTACTAAAACTTCAAAATACTTCTTTGCTTTTTCCTTATCACCTAAAGCCTGTGAGGTAATACCAAGCTTATATAAAGCATCAGCTCTTTTTGTTGAGTCCTTAAACTTAGCGGTATTAAGAAAACTTACACGAGCCTCCTGATAATTTTTCTGCTTGTACTGCACCTGACCTAACCAGTACCAGGCATTTGGTGTAAGGCTGTTATCAGGATACTTGTTTACATATGTGCTAAAGCCTTTAGAAGCCTCATTAAGATTCTCCTTTACAAGCAGGTTAAATGAATCCTGATAAAGTTTCATAGCATCAGCAGGTGCTGCCTTTGCATCAGGCTTTGTGCTCTGTGTCAGACCGTTTTTTACAAGCTTTATTGTAGCAGTACCGCCACCTGATACTTTAGTTAAGGTAGTAGTATTGTTTGCGTTGATTGCAGCAGTATTATCTGATGCTGTATTAGCAGCATTTGCACTTGCCTGCTCTAACTTTGATTTAAGAGAATTATTCTTAGCTTGCAGAGTCTCAATCTGATGATTCAGATACTCAACCTGACCTTCAGATTCAGCAAGCTTATACTGTAAATCCTGTACCTGGTTTTGTAGGTTCAGAAGATTTCTTTGCATATTAAGTATCTGAGCATCATCTGCAAAAGCATTCTGACTTACTGCTACAAAAGCCCCTAAAACCAAAGCAAGTACGCTTTGTTTATAGGTCTTTGGCATTTTCATAAAACTATCTCCTAGAATATTTCCTTCATAATATTACAAAAATGTAGCCTTTTATATCTGAAATTTTCTGTATTTTACAAACAATTAGGGCAAGTCATAAAGACCTGCCCCTCAAATTCATAAAATTTTATGAATTAGTAGTTTAATACCGCACGACGATTCTTAGACCATGCGTTCTCAGAATGCCCCTCTACAGCAGGCTTTTCCTCACCGTAGCTAACAATTGAAAGCTGATTTACGTCAACGCCAAGATTCTGCATGTAACGAGCAACTGAACGGGCACGTCTCTCACCTAGTGCGATGTTGTACTCAGGAGTACCACGCTCGTCGGTGTGACCTTCAATGATTACACGTGCATCAGGATTCTTCTTTAGGTAGTCAGCGTGCTGCTGCATAACACCTAAGTACTGATCCTGAATGTTCTCAGAATTGTAACCGAAGTAAATTGTGTTGTTGCTTTGTAGTTCTGCTGGGCCGTTGAAAAAATCTGAGCTGTTAGGATCACCAACAGTTAAAGCGCCATCAGAATCTAAACCTAAAGCTACATCACCGCCATCTTCTACTAAAGCTGAAGAATCATCTTTGCCAGATGAAGTACATGCAGTTAATGTACCTAATGATAAAGCACATACTAATGCTAATAAATAGTTCTTAAACATTTTAAATATTCCCTAAAAACAACTATTTAGATAAAAGTGGACCCCAAGCTGGTGCACTGATTTCACCTGAGCTTGATGGGAGATTTGCTTTAAATCTTCCATCTGAAGAAACTAAAGCTAATCCTTTACGACCTTGATAAACTGTTGAATATATTACCATACTTCCGTTAGGTGCAACACTTGGAGATTCATCTAAGGATGATGTAGTTAACATATAAATACTGCCGTCTGCATCTACACGTGCTACTCTATAGCCATTTACCTGTGTAATAACAATCAGAGAGTTGGTGCCAGGAATTGATCTTGCTGACAGATTTCTTGCACCCTGATAGGTCACACGAGTGGTTTTATTGGTATTAAAGTCAAACTTATAAATCTGAGCCTTACCGCCACGCTCTGAGGTAAAGTATAAAGCTCTGCTGTCTGATGACCATGTAGGCTCGGTATCAATTGCTCTGTTAGCTGTAACACGAACAAACTTTGAGGTTGTTAAATCAAAGTAGTAGATGTCAGGCTGACCGTCCTTTGATAAGGTCATGGCAATCTTGGTGCCGTCAGGTGACCAAGCAGGTGAGCTGTTTAAGCCTGTAAATGAAGCAAGCTTGGTACGCTTGTGAGATTTAATGTCCTGTACAAAGATTGCAGGGGTTCCCTTCTCAAAGCTTACATATGCAAGACGGGTACCGTCAGGTGACCATGAAGGTGTCATAACAGGCTGTGTTGACTTAACAATTGGAGTCTCGTTAAAGCCGTCATAATCTGCTGTCATAAGCTGATATGGGAATGGAGCTCCCATCTTGGTTACAACGTAGGCAATACGAGTTCTAAAACAGCCTCTTTGGCCTGTGAAAGCCTCATAGATTCTATCTGATACACGGTGAGCTGCCTGTCTCATGGTAGCCATACCTGACTTACCCTGATAGTGAGCTACAACCTTACCCTTGTTAGCGCCCTGTAAACCTACAACCTGGAACTCTACGTTGTACATGCCGCCACCTAAGCTCTGAACAACACCGGCTACAGCAACTTCTGCGCCTGTTGGAGCTACTACATCAGCATTTACCTGACCGTTTACTACACCGTTCTGAGGAAGCACTGATTTTGCAAGTGGTGAGAATTTACCTGATCTCATAAGATCAGCACTAACAACTGAAGCTACATCAAGTTTTACGGATGGATCTTGAGCAAATGGATATACTGCGATCTTGCGACCTTCGTTAATACCACCTGTAATTTCAATCTGCAACTCTGCATTTGCTGTTGTGGCTACAACAAGCATTGCTACAGCTGCTAACAATCTTTTAAACATTAAATAAACTCCTTAAAGACTTTTACGCCTATTATATGCCACTCAAAGCTTTGGTGTCATAGAAATCTTTACATTTGAATAATCTGCACTAGGTGGCATTGGGAACATACCAACCTGTCTGATTGCTTCAAGGGCGCTGTGACATACCTTCTCATCGCCCTGACAGCTCTCACCTGAGACCATACCGTCTTTGCCTATCTTAATAGATACAATCACCCTCTTGCCGTTCATTGACGGATCGATTCTCCAGTGCTGTTCTATAAGTCCACGTACCTTATCGCCATAGCCGGCATCACCGCCGCCACCGCCCTGACCTAAGCCCTTGCCGTTGACAGGATCGCCATCTTCAGTGCCTAGAATGTCATCTTCAAGTGAGTCAGCCTGTGCTTTGGCTTTTGCTGCAGCCTCTGCCTTTGCCTTAGCCTCGGCCTGTGCCTTGGCTTTTGCTTTAGCTTCATCTGCCTTCTTTTTAGCTTCAGCTTTCTTCTTTGCTTCTTCTTCAGCTTTCTTTTTAGCTTCTGCTTCAGCCTTCTTCTTTGCCTCAGCCTCAGCCTTCTTCTTTTCTTCTAATTTCTTCTGCTCTTCAAGCTTCTTCTTTTGCTCTTCTAGCTTCTTTTTCTGCGCTTCAAGTTTCTTCTGCTCTTCAAGCTTCTTTTTTTCCTCTTCAAGCTTTTTCTTCTCTTCAGCCTTCTTAAGAGCTAGCTTCTTTTCTTCTTCTAACTTTTTAGCCTCTAGCTGCTTCTTCTTAAGAGCAACCATTTCCTGATTCTTCAGCTCTTGTGCCCTCTGTGCCTGTAAACGCTCTTCAATCTCCTTTAAAGCCTGTTCTTTTTTGGAGGTATCCTCAGCTACAGTCTCCTGAACAGGAGCAGGGGCAGGCTTTGCCTGAGCCTTACCTGTAGGCTTTCCCTTAGCAGGAGGCACAAAAGTTGCGTGCATGATTTCGCCCTGTCCCATATTAGGACGGGTAGGCTTGTCCTGGATCTTGATTAAAAAGGCAGCAAATATCGCCAGATGCAGTATCAGTGCGATAATAAAAGCCACCTTCATATTGATTTTCATAAACAAAAACCTTAATTAGACAGTGGTTCTGTTACTAAACCTACACTCTTTACGCCACCGTTTTTGAGTGCATTCATAAGCTGAATTACATTGTCATAAGCTACCTGAGCATCACCTTGTACTACAACAGGTCTGTCAGGATCTTTTTGCAGCTGTGATGACACGTAAGATGTAAGTTCATCTAAATTCCCCATCTTCACAGAGTTAGAATCGATGCTTACATAGAATTGTCCTACCTTATCAACTGTAGCGATAATAGGTGTCTTCTCATCGGCATTCATTGTCTCTGCCTGGGCCTGTGGAAGATCAACTGTCACACCCTGCATAACAACAGGAGCTGTTGCAATAAAGATAACAAGCAGAACAAGCATAACATCAATGTATGGAACCACATTGATCTCTGCTTTTGGTCTTGATCTGCTGCGAGAACGAGCTGTCTGCATTTTATTGCTCCATATTGTTCTGACGAGCTAAGCTACGCTCACGCTCCCCTTCTACACCTGGCGTGTGGTAATGAACCGGCTCATTGTTTGTTGTTCTTGGTCTGTTAAAACTACCCTGACTATCGCCTAGTGGGTTATTGAAACTTCTTGATTTCTGAAATGATGTAGCTCTCTGCTCTTCATAGCTTGGAGTTCTAACTGCAGGAGCTGCCTGCTCTTTCTGCTTCTGGTTCATCTCTGAACGTACGCGAACTAATCTTCTGTTTAGAATAGTTGCAAACTCATCCATGAAGTTTATATATCTGTTCTCTAAAGCCTCAACCTTAGTTACGAAACGGTTGTAGAACATAACAGCAGGAATAGCGGCAAATAGACCCATAGCTGTAGCAATCAGAGCTTCAGCAATTGGAGGAGCTACCATTGATAAGGTTGCGTTCTTAACAGCAGCAAGTGCAATGAAGGCATGCATAATACCCCATACAGTACCAAACAGACCGATATAAGGACTGATTGAACCTACAGTTGCAAGCGTACCTAAGTGCGCCTCAAGATTCTCCATCTCGCGAGACTGTGATACCTTCATCTGACGATAGGTGCCGTCCATAACAACTTCCTGATCTGCAGGACCTGAATTGATTAAACGCACGAACTCTTTAAAGCCTGCAGCATAAATAACCTCAAGGCCGTTTAATTCATCAGCACGCTGGATGCAGTCCTGATACAGATTGTTCAAATCAATACCTGACCAGAATTTCTCTTCAAAATCGTCTGCCTTAATTCTTGCAATCTTATAAGCACTTGAACGTGACACAATAATAGTCCAGGATACAATTGATAATGTTAATAGGAAAAGCATTACCACCTGTACTAAGGTACTTGCGTTTAATATAAGATGTGTTATTGACAATGAACCATTGCTATCCATTTAAAAGTTAACCTCGAGATTAGTTGTATCCTCTGGGACAAATTGTTTTATATAATCCAAAGCCTCTTTTGGCATAGGCATTGGCTTTTTCTCTAACATATTTAAAAATGCGATAGAGCATTCAAATTCAAACAATAATTCCTGATGTTGATTATAAACTTGTTGAAAAATTTTTAAACTTGCAAATCGTGCTTTTGTAGGAATACAGGTTATTGTAAGTAAATCATCAAGCTTTGCAGAGCTTATATAATTACCTTTAATATTCTTAATCACAAAACCTTTATGCTGCTCTAGCATTTCATGCTGACTCATATTCATGCCGCGAAGCCATTCGGTTCTGGCTCTTTCGCAGAATTTCAGGTAATTTGCGTAATAAACGATGCCACCGGCATCGGTATCTTCATAATATACACGCGCATTTAAAGTAAATGGTTGTGTGCTCATTGCTATTCCTTTGTTAATCCAAATTTTTCATAACCTTTAGCTGTTGCCAGGCGTCCGGTTCTTGTTCTCTGCACATAGCCCTGCTGCAGAATATATGGCTCTACAACATTTTCTAGAGTATCTCTGTCATGACCTAGTGCTGCAGCTAAACTGTCAATACCTACAGGACCACCTTTAAAATCCTCGATAATACAACGAAGATACTGTCTGTCAAACTCATCAAAGCCATCCTCGTCAATTAAAAGCATGCTAAGTGCTGACTTTGCTATCTCCCTTGTGATAACACCGCCACCTACAACCTGCGCATAATCGCGGACACGTCTTAAAAGACGATTGGCAATACGAGGTGTACCACGTGATCTTGAAGCAATCTCCATAGCACCATCAGGCTCAATATTAACATTGAGCTTTCTTGCTGATGCATTGATAATAATTTCAAGCTCTTTTGGGGTATAGAATTTTAACTGTAGAATAATACCAAATCTTGCTCTAAGTGGTGAGGTTAATGTACCTGCACGGGTAGTTGCACCAACTAGTGTAAAAGGATTCAGACTTAGCTTGATTGAACGAGCTGATGGTCCTTCACCTGTCATGATGTCTACCTTGTAATCTTCCATTGCAGGGTATAAAAACTCTTCAATAACAGGAGACAGACGATGGATCTCATCAATAAAGATGACATTTCTTGGCTGCAGGTTTGTAAGAAGAGCTGCAGCATCACCCTTTTTCTCAAGAGCAGGTCCTGAGGTCTGGGTTATACCTACGCTAAGCTCATTGGCAATAATATTTGATAAAGTGGTCTTACCAAGTCCTGGAGGGCCAAAGATTAAAACATGGTCAAGTGCCTCACCACGAAGCTTTGCAGCCTCAAGCGCAATACCAAGCTGCTTTTTTGCATCTTCCTGACCTATATAATCTTCAAGCTTCTGCGGACGCAGCGCCCTATCCTCAGAGAAGCGGCTGTTCTCTAAAATTTCCTCTTCTTCACTTTTTTCAGGGCGGATTACACTGTCAACAGATAAGCTGTCAGCTACAATTCCTAAATCTGCCTTTGCCATCTTTATGCCCTGCCTTTAGTGATTAGAGCTAAAGCACCAACAATGATCTGCTGTGTGGATAAATCATTATTATCCTTTAATACAGCCTTAACGCATTTTACTGCTTCAAATTCCTTGTAACCTAAAGCTGTCATTGCAGCTACTGCATCATTAAAGTTAGAGTTGGCACTCTGTGCTGCAGTTGCACTCATAGTGGTAATAGCAAGTCCATCAGAAAACTTCTTTACACAGTCTTTTAGCTCTACTAGCATACGCTCAGCGGTCTTTTTACCAACGCCTGGTATCTGCTCTAGAGCCTTGCTCTGATTTGCGATTAAGGTATTGATAAAATCCTCAACACTAAAGGTTGATAAAACAGAAAGTGCCATCTTAGGGCCTACACCGTTTACCTTTACAAGCTCTCTGAACAGTGCTCGCTCATCATAGGTGTTAAAGCCGTATAAAACCTGAGCATCTTCTCTTACTACATGCTGAATAAAGATAAAGACAGTGCTGTCTTTTTTAATGGAATTTAAACAGGTAACAGGCATGTCCACCTCGTACCCTACTCCGTTTACTTCAATAAGAGCAGTTACTCCATCTACACGTAATACTTTACCGTTTAAACTACCAATCATATTTAAATCTCTTATTTAACTCCCTGAAGACGGCCATGAATTGAGGATGTATTAGCCACCTGTGAGCCCATTGCCCGTGTAACTTTACTTGTAAAGCAATGACATAACGCACAGGCCAGTGCATCAGCGGCATCAGATTGAGGAGTACCATTTAAACGCAGAATGGTTTTAACCATATACTGCACCTGAGTTTTATCCGCCCAGCCATATCCAACCACAGACTGCTTAATCTGCATAGGAGTATATTCATATACGGATAAACCAAGATTTGCGCCTGCAACAATGGCACTTGCACGAGCCTCTGACAGCTTTACTGTAGATTGAACATTTTTAGATAAAAATGTTTCCTCAATAGCCATGCAGTCAGGTTTGAACTGTTCGATTAAAGCAGTCACACCATCAAAGATGATCTTAAGTTTAGATGCAAGATCACCATCTCCGGTCTTTATGCAACCCGATCCTAAATAATGGGCATCGTTACCGGCTAATTTAACAATTCCATAGCCAGTAAAGCGAGAACCAGGATCGATACCGATGACTACTTCAGACATAAAAAAACTTAACCTAACTTTATAAATTGATTGCTCATTTTAATATATTTAATAAAATTTAACTAAAGTTTTGTGTTTTTTTATCTGTTAGCGTGACAAATCACAAGCTTGTACGAGCCTGTTTTCAAGTATATAAAATGTTTATTAGAAAGGACTTAGAAACTCATGTGCTACATACCAGAATCGAACTGGTGACCTTCTGATTACGAATCAGCTGCTCTACCTACTGAGCTAAAGTAGCATAGTTTGCATTTTAGATAAATCACCTCATCAATTCAATTATTTGTTAAAATTTATCAAGGCATAAAAGGAGTACGCATGGACAATTACAAATACCTGCTGATAAGCATTTTAAAACTGATATCTTTATACCTGTTTGTAGCAAACACTTATGCATCTTTTCCAACCGATCCTGTGCGTATTGCAATCTTATTTATTACGCTTATCTTTATAGCCTTTGAAGGCTTTAAGGCCAACCGTTATAAGCTCTACTTTAGAGCCTGTATAATATGGAGTACGGTTTTACTGCCGCTTGCATTTTATATACTGATGTTCTTTACCATGCCGTCATTAAACCTTGATAACGATACACTCGTTCACAACTATGGACCTATTCTCGTTGCATATAACATCAGCCGCTATGTTCTCGGTTTATGTACCTTCTCTTTATTTGTAAAAGACTTTTTCGTATCTTTTAATGAGCTTCATTAAAAGATAATAAAAAAAGTAAAAAAAAATTCAGATTATTTCATTTGGGCGCACTAAAACGAAGGCGCCCATTTTTTTATTTTCATAATAAGGGTATTCAGATTGGAGAATACCTTATGAAAAAAATATTATTATCAATTGTATCAACTTCAGCACTTGCCTGTACTCTGTATGGAGCAAAGGTCCAGGCACAGACTCTTAACAATATTGAGATAAGCTCTTCAAGGGAGCTTAAAATTCAAAACCTCAATACTGTTTTAAACAACTATCTTGGAAAAAAAATCAGTGCAAGGCTTTTACAGAATCTTTTAAATGAGTTAAGTGCCTTTTATCAGAAACAAGGCTATCTTGCAGCCCGAGCCTATTTCCCTGAGCAGGAAAGTACTAACGGCGTCTTAAAGGTCGTAATTGAAAGTGCAAGATTAAACGAAATTATTATTGAGAATCAGAGCAACTGCTCAAATGGCACCGTTTATAAATTATTAAATGCGGTGCGCCATGAGCAGAATAAGGATATCTCATCAAAGACCATCAACAATCACCTTTTAAAGGTTCAGGATTTAAATGTCTTTGATATCTCAGGCTACTTTTCAAATAACGCAGATAACATGGTTGATTTAACTTTAAATCTACAGAATAAACATCCTGTAAGCTATGAGATCTTCTATGACAACTACGGTACTAAAAACTCAGGTAAAAACCGCCTTGTAGGAATTTTTAATACCGACAATATTTTTAAAAGTGCCGATAAATTTTCCTTCTATGCATCAAGTACAGATAAAAAGCAGCAGAACTACGGCTTTGATTTTAAACTGCCTGTAGACAGTAATTTAGATGTATTAGGTCTATCCTTTTCCTATGGATTATATGATCTGTCAGGTGAGTACAAGGATTTAAAGGCAAACGGCAGTGTATACAATCTTGACCCATACTTTGTAAGTTTGCTTTACATAGATGAGAATTACAGATTAAAAGCAAAAATAAATCCCTACTATAAATCAATGCAGGATAATCTTGATGCCTTTGATGTCAGATTAAAGCGCCATACCTACGGCTCACGTTTTTCACTAGGTTTTGATGCCCTATCTGAAAAGGTATCCGTCTTTAATAACCTGACCTTAAATTACGGCAGGTTAAAAAACGATGATGACTACAATTTATACGAAGATAAGAGCTACACCATCTTTAATTTTGAGAATATGGTAAATGTGCCTCTTCCTTATGATTTGACACTTACAAACACTCTTAATATTCAGTATGCAAACACATCTGTTGATGCATCAGATAAATTCATGTTAGGTGGAGCTTATGCTGTAAAAGCCTATCAGAGCAATATTGCCTCAGCTGATATCGGTTTGTTTGACGATTTAAAGGTGCAGTCAAGAATAAACACCTATTCAAATGTCTATGTAAATTTAATGCAGTCTCATGCTAAAAACGTAAATTCTAAAAAAGAGAGTCTATACGGTTTTGGTATCGGATCGAATTTTAATTACGAGGGATTCTACCTTAATCCATCAGTCAATATCCCTTTTGGCAAGAACAAAAAGTTCGCAGAGAACAGCACTACTCTTCTGATTAAATTTGGCTACTCAAGCTTATAGGATTTACCATGAAAATTTTTAAACCATTAACTGTATTTGTTTCACTAAATATCTCATTATCTGCTATTGCCTCAGACCTTCCTACAGGAGGTCAGGTACTGCACGGACAGGCCCAGATCCATACTAACGATATCAGTACCTACGTATCCTCAAAGACTCCAAAAAATATAATCAGCTGGGAGTCCTTTAGCGTAGGTAAAGACAAGATGGTGGTTTTTGATGACAAAAGCTATTTAAATCTGGTGCGTGGAAGCAGCGCCTCAGTTATTGAAGGTACTGTATCTGCTGTAAATAAAGGTGAGTTTTACCTTGTAAACCCAAACGGTATCACCCTCTCATCTACAGGCTCAATTACCGCCCACAAGGTAGGACTGTCAACTTCAAAGATAAATGAAAAGCAGATCTTAAACTATATGGATTCTGGTGATTTTTCAACTAGCTATCAGGGTATGGGAAAAGTAAAACTCATAGGCTCTGTAAAAACCGACAATCTTTTAATTGACGGCTCACAGGTTATCATTCGTGATATTGAGAATATCAAAACTCTTACTAATGACAATAAAGTTTTTCTTACTAACGAGGATTCTGACAATTTAAAGATTATAAGCTCCACTAAAAGAATCGATATAGGCGGAAGAGACGGCATTGATTTTTCAAAAACATATAAGTTATCAGGAACAGACGGTCTTGTAGATCATACAGGACAGACAGCCATCTCCACAAAAGAAGAGCTTTTAAACATATCAAATGATCTTAATGGCAGTTACTTTATTACCAATGATATCGATTTAGGAAATATCACCAATACCCTTACAGGAGGCAGCGCCTTTACAGGAAAGATTGATGGTGCTTTTAACAATGTAACTTTTGATCTGACTTTTGATGGCTCAAAAGATACAAACATCGGTTTATTCTCAAAACTTGAGAACGCATCCGTATCTGATTTAAAAATTAAAAACTCAAAAATCACCTTGGAAAACGGAAAAAACAATACCAGTTTAGGAGCACTAGCAGGCTTTATTACAAACAGCACCATTTCAAATTCTGATGTAACTGACTTTGATGTTATTTTTTCAAATCTTGGGTCTAACAAGGTAAACACAGGCGGTATTGCAGGTGTATCAGGTACTGGCAACACCTTTTTCAATGTCTCAGCATCATTCAGTCAAAAGGCACTTCAAAGACTCAATGATAAAGAGAATATCTCAAAAGGTTATATTACAGGTGCAGCCCTCTCTTCTCTTACCCTAAAAGGAGATGTCTTTACAAACAATGATGTATCCGATGATTCATCATTTAAACTCTTTGGAAACCCAAGCGTTTCTTATAATTCTTTAAACTGCACTCCTGATTCCTACAATTACGTGTTAACCGATTCAGGCTATCAGCTAAAGGATTTTTATGCTCCGTTTTTTGTAGGAGAGAATGAGACTTATCTTTATGATGAGAATAAGAGCTACAACTATATGCAGATGGTAAACAATCCTTACTTTAATGTAGAAAACTACGTTGATATTAAAGCTGATTATACAAGTGATATAAATAAACCAGGGATCTACAATCACACCTACTCAAATAAAGATAACGGCACACAGTTCTACTTTGTGCAAAACAAAAATCTAAAAGGAACACTAATACACAGCATCAGTGTGGTAACAAAGCCTGTTCAGGCTCCTGTACCACCTTTTTCAGGAATTTATGGCCAGGATTTTTTAAATAATTATGCTGATAATTCTGATAACACTCTGTTTTCTGATTCATCAAAACATAAGTTTAATTATGATAAGAAAAAGACAAAATCAAAATTGTCCTATTCAAAAGAGCAGGAGTCTTTTTCAAAACTGTATTCAGACACTCTGCTTGCATCATTAGACTTATCATCAGATGATTTTGATTACTATTATGCAAAAAATACAGATGATAATAATAGTCAAAACAGTTAACTGACAATAATTTATGCTAGTACTTATGTTAAGAGTACTAGCACTTATATAGTGCGTAATAACAAATAATGTATATTCTATTTTGCGTTATAACAAAAAATAATGTGAGATGGTTAATATTATAAAGTCTTAGTAGAATTTTGTGGATAATTCCAAAACTAAGATTAAGTATAATGTACTTTGCAATTTTTTAGTTAACGAATATTTAGAGGTCAAAATGAGCAAGCTTCAAGGCGTTGCACTAGTTGGTGATGTTGGCGGTACCAATGCTAGATTATCACTAGTTAATTTAGCTGATGGAACATTATCTAATACTAAAGTGTATTCTTCAGTTGATAACGAGTCACTAGAAGGCGTTATTGTTAAATACAGACAGGAAACAGGTGCACAATTTGAAAATGCATGTATCGCTATTGCATGTCCTGTAGATGGCGATCATATAAAGATGACCAACAATCCTTGGGAGTTTTCTATTTCTCAGATGAAAGCTAACCTTGGCTTAAATAATCTAATCTTTATTAACGATTTCACTGCTATGTCAATGAGCGCAGTTGCAATTGACAAGAGCCAGATGACTCAGTTAGGCGGTGACAAGATTGTTGATGGCGCACCAATGGCAATCTACGGTGCCGGTACCGGTTTAGGTGTAGGTTTCCTTGTAAAGGTAGCTCAGAAGTGGATTGCTCTTCCATCTGAAGGTGGTCACGTTTATGTAACAACCACAACCCCAAGAGAAGATGCAATTTTAGCTGAGTTACGCAAGAAGTATGAACACGTATCAGCTGAAAGATTACTATCAGGCCAGGGTCTTGTTAACATGTATAAGGCAATTGCAACTCTAAACGGTCATGAGGTTAAAGATCTTGAGCCTTGCGACGTTACAGCAGGTGCATTTGCAGCTACCCCATGCCCAGACTGCAAAGAGACAGTTGATGAGTTCTGCGCACTGATGGGTGTATTTGGCGGTAACCTTGCAATTAACCTGTTATCAAAAGGTGGTGTTTATATTGCAGGTGGTATCGTTCCACGCTTTATCGAATACTTCAAGAATTCAAAATTTAGAGAGAACTTTGAGAAGAAAGGTCGCTTTAAGGATATGCTCTCTAAGATCCCTGTATACGTTATTTCAAACGGCGATGCAGGTCTTTTAGGTGCAGGCGCATTTATCCGTCAGGAATTAGGTGCTGTGCTTTAATAGCATTCTGAATACAAAAGTCCCTTACAATGAAGGGACTTTTATAAAGCCAATCGAAAATCGATTGGCTTTTTTCATGTGTGAATTAGTCTAAGAAACCACGTAATCCCTGTGATCTGCAAGGATGACGTAACTTACGTAGAGCCTTAGCTTCAATCTGGCGGATACGCTCACGGGTAACACCAAACTGACGACCTACCTCTTCTAGAGTGTGGTCTGATGGCATACCAATACCAAAACGCATACGCAGAACCTGAGCTTCACGTGGAGGCATCTCATCTAAAACGCCGTTAATTGCGTTCTTTAGACTCTCAGATGTTGCAGCTTCTGCTGGAACAACAATAGAGCTATCCTCAATGAAATCGCCTAAATGTGAATCGTCATCATCACCTACAGGAGTTTCAAGAGAAATTGGCTCCTTGGCAATCTTCATAACCTTACGGATCTTATCCTCAGGTAAGCCCATCTTTGAGGCTAATTCTTCAGCTGTTGGTTCTCTACCCTTTTCCTGTAACATCTGACGAGAGGTACGATTTAACTTGTTAATAGTCTCAATCATATGAACAGGGATACGGATAGTACGAGCTTGATCTGCAATAGAACGGGTAATAGCCTGTCTAATCCACCATGTAGCGTAAGTTGAGAATTTGTAACCTCGACGGTACTCAAACTTATCTACAGCCTTCATAAGACCGATGTTACCTTCCTGAATCAGATCAAGGAACTGTAAACCACGGTTGGTGTACTTCTTGGCAATAGAAATCACAAGACGAAGGTTTGCTTCAACCATTTCCTTCTTGGCTTTCTTAGCCATAGCATCACCCATCATGATTCTACGTGACAAATCACGTAAACGTGCGATGTTAATGCCTGCGTCCTGCTCAATCTCTTTTAGATTGTCTACGCATTTTTGAACTTCGCCTTCATATTCCTTTAACTTGGCAGCAAAAGGCTTCTTAAGCTTGGTTGCTTTCTTAAACCAGTTCATATCAGCTTCGTCATCTGTTTCATTGTAGAATTTCTTTAATTCATCAATCTTCATGCCACAACGGCCAACAGCGATTTCACGGATACGTCTGTCCTGTCTCTTAACACGATCCATCATATCGTGCATTTTGCGAAGCAGGCTTTCAAGCTGAGATGGAACAATCTTAAAGGTCTTGAAGATCTCAATTAACTTCTCAAGCTCTTTTAGGTACTTCTTATCTGTTAGGGATTTAGCTCTTGCAGCTGTTACCTTGTCAAACTGTACTCTAAGCTCTGTAAAGCGACGGTGAGTCTCCTCTAGATCAGGACCTGAATTATTTGGAGAATCAGCTGGCTCGTCTTCATCCTCATCATCAAGATCATCAACATCGTCATCAGCTTTTGATGCTTTGCTCTTCTTTGATTTCTTGGTGGTTGCAATAGCAACGCCTAAATCATCTTCGTCTTCATCTAAAGCTTCAATTTCTTTATCTAACTGAGCTTCTGCATTCTCATCTACATTGATATCAATGTTAGCTTCATCGTCTTCCTGCTCAGAAGGATCAGCAAAGCCGTTGATAATATCACCTAGCTTGATTTCTGACATTGGATCAAGAGTCTGCTCATAACGGGCAAATAACTCTTCCATAGCCTGAGGATATTCAACCAGGCATAGCTGTACATCGTTTGTACCACGCTCAATACGCTTTGAAATTTCAATTTCGTCTTTGCGAGTCAATAAGGATACATTACCCATCTCGCGCATATACATACGTACAGGATCGGTGGTACGGCCAATGTCTACTGAACTGTCTAACTGATTAGCTACAATTTCAACATCTTCTGAATCAGTCTGAGAATTGCCGTTTAATAAAAGGTCGTCAGCCTCAGGAGGTGTATCACATACGGTAATACCCATATCAATGAAGGTCTGAATAAATACAGAAAGCTGATCGCCACTGATAATATCAGGAGGAATTAAATCATTGATTTCGTCAATTGTTAAGTAACCTTGATCCTTACCTTTTGCGATAAGTTGCTTAAATTCGGTACTTGCTGAATTGTTATCCATTTATCTTTTTTTTCCTAAATAAGGAGCTGTAGTTAAAAGCAAATGGGTAAGGAGCACACTCCTTGCCCACTTAGCTTAATAAGGTATAGTTTAACAACCAGTAAAAAGCAAAAAATTTTTACAATTTTTTTTACTGCTGCTTAATCTAGCTCAACATCATCAGGAATTGAGGCATTGTGATATACGTTCTGAACATCATCAAGATCTTCTAGAGCGTCAATCATACGCATGCACTTAACTGCAGTTTCAGCGTCTAACTCTGACTCGGTTGATGGAACCATTGAAACTTCAGCATTAGTAGGTTTGATACTCTGTGCCTCATAAGCCTCTACAACGTCAGCAAATGCTTCTGGTGTTGTGTAAACATCGATTGAACCATCGTCGTTTGTTACAACATCATCAGCACCAGCCTCAAGACCGATATCCATTGCCTTGTCTTCATCAACAGGCATGTTGCCTTCTTCGTCCTGAGCAAAGCTGATAACGCCCTTTCGGGTGAACAGGTAGCCTACAGAACCTGTAGTACCAAGATTACCGCCAAACTTAGAGAAAGCGTGACGAACTTCTGATGCGGTACGGTTATGGTTATCAGTCATGCACTCAACCATAACTGCAACACCGCCAACACCGTAACCTTCATAAGTGATGTTCTCTAAATCAACACCATCACCGCCACCGATACCACGGTCAACAGCACGCTTGATGGTATCACGGGTCATGTTCTGAGCAAGAGCTGCTACAACAGCTGAACGTAGACGTGGGTTGGTTGACTCATCGCCGCCGCCCATACGAGCTGCAGTTGTAATTTCACGGATAAGTTTAGTAAAAACTTTACCACGTTTTGCGTCCTGGGCTGCTTTACGGAAACGAATATTAGCCCATTTTGAATGTCCTGCCATTTTAATCTCCTATCTGAAAGCTTCGCATTACTTTTCTAAATCTGTAATCTCAATTGCAAGCTCATTTAATGCATCAGCATTTGCAACATTAGGTGCATCTGTCATTAAACATGCTGCAGCTGTGGTCTTAGGGAATGCAATTACATCACGGATGTTATCTGTGCATGTAATTAACATGGTTACACGATCAAGACCGAAAGCCAAACCTGCATGTGGAGGTGCGCCAAATGATAGAGCGTCTAGCAAGAAGCCGAACTTCTCTCTTGCTTCTTCTTTAGAAATGCCAAGTACAGTGAATACTGCATTCTGCATGTTCTCATCATAGATACGTACTGAACCGCCGCCTGACTCGTAACCGTTGATTACAAGATCGTATGCATCAGCATAAACTGACATAGGATCAGCAATAAGCTGCTCTGGAGTTACATTCTTTGGTGCGGTAAATGGGTGATGCATTGCAGTTAAACCTGCCTCTTCGGTCATCTCGAACATTGGGAAATCTACAACCCATAATGCCTTGTAACCGTCTGACACAAGATTTAAATCTCTTGCTGTCTTTAAACGTAGTGCACCCATTGCTGTAGCAGTCTTAACACGAGGACCACAGCCAATAAATACCATATCACCGTCTTTAGCATCTACTTTAGCTACTAAATCAAGTAATTCTTTTTCTGTTACATGTTTGCTAATTGAGGATTTAAGACCGGATGCACCTTGTGCAAGCTCGTTTACCTTGATGTAAATAAGACCTGAGCCACCCATCTTCTTAACATAATCGGTGTACTCATCAATGTGCTTACGGCTTAAAGCTGCGCCACCTGGCAGAGCAAAAGCGATAACACGTGATTTCTCATCACATGCAGGCTCTGATAAAACCTTAAACTCGGAGTTCTTTACAACATCATCAACAAGTTTCAGCTCAAAACCGATTCTTAAATCTGGTTTATCTGAACCGAATCTGTCCATAGCCTCTTCCCAGCTCATTACAGGAAGTGGACCTAAGTCAACGTTCTTCATCTCTTTGAATAACTTGCATATCATTTCTTCCATGATTGCTCGTACATCATCTGATGACATGAAAGATGTCTCAACATCAATCTGGGTAAATTCAGGCTGTCTGTCAGCACGTAAGTCTTCGTCTCTGAAACACTTAACGATCTGATAGTATCTGTCGTAACCTGCAATCATCAGAAGCTGCTTGAACAGCTGTGGTGACTGAGGTAGAGCATAGAACTTGCCATGGTGAATACGTGATGGTACAAGATAATCACGTGCACCTTCAGGAGTTGCCTTAGTTAACATTGGGGTTTCGATATCTAAAAAACCGTTGCTATCTAGGAACTGACGAACAAAATGAGTGATCTTTGCTCTGTTTACAAGTTTCTCCACCATCTGAGGACGGCGTAAATCTAAGTATCTGTAGCGTAAACGCTGCTCTTCTGAGTTTTCCTGATTGAAGTCTAGTGGTAATACACCGGCTTTGTTAAAGATCTTTAAGTTCTTTGCATACACTTCAACCTGACCTGTAGCCATCTTCTTGTTTACCTGATCTTCAGGACGTGCTTTAACCACACCCTCTACGCAGATACAGAATTCATTACGTAAAGTTGAAGCAATAGCATGAAGCTGCTCGTTATCAGGCTCAAAAACCACCTGAATAAGACCAGTTCTATCACGAAGATCAATAAAAATTAGACCACCTAAGTCACGTCTACGATTAACCCAACCGCATAAAGTAACAGTAGTATCTTTATGGGTTAAATTCACATCAGCGCAGTAATTTGAACGCATTGACATATAAATGAAGCCTCTGTTGTTTATAGGCATTTGATAATAAACATGCAGTAATTATATTTTGAAAGTATTTATATATTCAAAATACAACTACGCATCATAACTTTTAAATTTAATCATTATAAAAAATTTAGCTCTTTTAGGCAACTTTTAGAGCACAGAGCACTCTAATCGAGCGAGATAAAAAAACACTTATTAAAGATAAAAAACAGAATTTATAGTTTCATGCTCTAGCTGTAGCTATAGAATACAGGCACATTTCATTTTTAATGAATAAAATCTGATTTCTTTTAATTGTGATTCTGTTACTTTTTTCTGCTAAATCTAATACAATAACTTGCGGAGGATCATCAAATGATTAAATCACTAAAATCTGCCCTAATAGGTCTTTTAGGCTTTGGCTTTTTATCAGCTTCATTTACATCAGATGCAGCTGACAACAAGGTATTAAATGTTGGCTGCGAAGGTGCCTTTGCTCCATTTACTTATATCGGCGACGATGGCAATATCACAGGTTTTGATATCGACCTTATTAAGGAGATCGGTAAAGACTTAGGTTATGAAGTAAAAATTACTGTTATGCCTTTTGATGGTCTTATTCCATCATTAAAGCTTGGCAACATTGATTTAATTATCTCCGGCTTTACTATTTCTGAGGAAAGAGCAAAGCAGGTCGATTTCTCTGATCCATACTATCTTTGCGGTATGAGTTATGTGATTGAAAAGCGTAACGCCAAAGAATATGACTCATACGAGAAACTGCAGGGTAAAACAGTATGTACACAGCTTGCAGCGACCGGTACTAACTTTGCACAGAAGTTCTTAGACAAATCAGAGGTTAAAATCTTTAATACTCCTCCTGAGACTTACATTGAGCTTGGCAACGGCAGCTGTGTAGCTGCTATTCACGACAAGCCTGTAAATGACTTCTTCCTGGCCAAAGACAGAAGCGGTCGTTTCACCTCAATTCAGATTAAGCAGCACATTGATAAAGAGTACTACGGTATTGCTGTAAGAAAAGGCAATAAGAAGCTTCTTGATGAAATCAATCGCGGTTTAAAAGATGTTGCTGCAAACGGCACCTTTGAAAAGGTAAGCATGCACTGGTTTGGCAACAATATTCTTGACACTTTAAAAGAAGAATAATTCATTATACGGAGAGCACAGCTCTCCGTATTCCCATCAAAATCCCCTTTATTTCAAGATAACACTCACATATCAACCGCTCAATTTTGATCTTAATCAAAACTAATTGTATATTTATCATACATATCAAGATTTAAACAAATGAGATAGAAATTGATTAGGTTAATTAAGCTTGTAGTGATAACTGCATTACTACTTATTGTAGGCTCTGGCGTTTTCAGATATATGCTAAGGGAGAAGAATACCATTTACGTTGGCGTGGATGGGTACTCTGCCCCATTTAGTATTACCAATGATATCGGCGAGTTACGCGGCTTTAATATTGACCTGATGAATATTATTGGAAACGCACTTGATTTAAACATCGAGTTTAGAATCATTCCTTTTAGTTCACTTGAAAGAAGTCTTACAAACGGTCAGGTAGATGTTGTCATTGCTCCATTTGATGCAAAAGATCTGAAGTCAGGTGATAAGTACCTGCTATCCATTCCTTATTATAAAAACAATATCATCATCGTCAGACGAAACGATGAAACATCAAATGAGTTTTTAGAAAAGAGCGAAAATAAGAGCACCTCAAAAGGTTACTGTCTGACCGACAAACCTCATGTTTTGAAGTTTTTAAGAAAGAACTTCAGTAACTCAAAAATCATGATTTATGAAAGCACTGAAGCTGCCTTTAAAGCATTATATACAGGAAACTGCATTGGCGTTGTTGACAGTCGCTCAAGTGCAAACTACTACATTACAAAACACAAGCTAAAGCAGCTAAACGTACTTGATCTGCAGAGCGAGGAGCATTACCACTTATATCGTGTTGCAGTTTCACCAAATAATATTAAACTCTTGCACAACATTAACAGAGCTATTCTCTATGCATTCCAGACAGGACAGTTAGACGAGATAAGCAACATGTGGTTCTCACGCTCAATAAGCGTACGTTATAATAAATC
>JAAYPN010000081.1 GCA_012519775.1 Aeromonadales bacterium
AGCTACTTTTTTAAGTTAATTTCATTTTACCGCTATACTTTTGAATTCATAAAAATTCCTTTTATAGACTAAATACCAAAGTTTAGTCTTCAAAAACGTTGTCTGTACCTTTTAAAGGTACAGACCTTTTTAGGAATAATTATGAGTAAAAAACGTCAAAGACAATCTTACGTACTTACACGCTCTAATAATTTTATATACGTACTGATGCTGTCTCTGTGCATGGGTCTTATTTTAATTGTGGCATGGCACCGCATTGATAGCATAAGCTCTATCTATACAGCATCCTTTATTTTTTTAGGCGCTATAGTCATTTTCCTTTTGTATTACAAAGATTGCACAACAGTGCCCTATAAAAGCTCTCACTTTTTTAAAATCGGCGTTTTAGATCTTACCAAGCTCATTGACGCTGGTGCTAATACCCTGACATTAAGAAAAGGTCCATTATCTGTTACTACAACCTATGAAGACGATGATGATGACTTTTTAAAGCGTTGGCCTCTTAAGATGAGAATTAAATGGTATCTTGAGACCACATGGTATATCGTAAGCTATCCTGTTGTTGCAGTTCTTTATAATTTTGAGGCACTTTGCTTTGCCTTAGCAAGACACTGCCCTAATAAACTTAAAAGAATTATAGATAAGGATTATGATAAGCCATCAAATCAGGGTATTAGCATCACGCCTAAAATGCGTCTTACAAGAGCCTTATGCAATCTTCAGTCAAATGAAGGCATAAGAGCTTTATATTTAGGTAAAGGCTTTGATTTTACTCCATACCATACAAGAGCACTGCACAATCTGCAGGAGCTAGGCTTTATCGGTTCCGATTATGAAGGTCATGGAAGTTTGCAGTTGCACGCTCTTGAAAAGAATAACCAAAAACCTGTCTATTCTCATGTAAAGGATTTAAACGGTCATACCATCATCTTTGGTACTACAGGATCAGGTAAGACA
The DNA here is from genome assembly GCA_012519775.1 of Aeromonadales bacterium. Lineage (GTDB taxonomy): Bacteria > Pseudomonadota > Gammaproteobacteria > Enterobacterales > Succinivibrionaceae > Succinivibrio. The sequence continues at coordinate 958 of JAAYPN010000081.1, forward strand.
AGAGCTTTTGAGCTTCTAATAAGCCAAGCTATCATCCGTAACGATGTAGTGATTATCATCGATCCTAAAGGTGATTTTGACCTTAAGAAAAAAAGCTACTCAATTGCCAAGCTTGTAGGTCGTGAGTACGACTATGAGGTTTTAGATGTAAATGATCTTGCGCTTACTACAAATCCTTTTAACCTTTTAGGATCATCTACTAAGCCTACACAGATTGCAGATAAAATCTCATCTCTTATGGTTTCAGCATCAGGTAATGTCGACAGCTTTGTAAACTACGCTAACGAGGCCATCTGCGGTGCAGTAGTCTGCCTTAACTTTTTACATAAAAATGTGTCTTTAAACTCCATTAAAAACACTATGACTCCACAATGCTACTACTCAGGTATTGTCTCCTACTTTATCGATAACCTCATTGAGATTAAAAACGATAAAGCCACAAACTTCTTTTACTGCCTTGTAAAAGGTCTTGATATCAATCTTTTATCCTATAAAAACGGCGCAAAGCTAAAAGATATGATTGATGATCTGCTATCTAAAAAAGCCTTAACAGGAGGCTCTGTATCCTTTGATGACAAGACTTTAGATGATGATTCTAAGCCTTCTAAAAAGTCAAAACGAAGATTAGGATTAAAAGAAAAACTCATGTCTTTAAATGACTTTTACAACTACCTTATCGAGAATGTTGAAAACTACTCTGAATCATCTGATCTTGCGCTTTTGTTTTTACTTGCAAATCGTGATGAAGTTTTCTTCTCAAAGGTTACAGCAGGTATTGCCCCTATTTTAAATACCTTATCTTTATCTAATCTTGATAAGTGCTTTTCAAATCCAGATTATGCAATCACATCACGTGATTTGTATAAGGAGAATAAGATCTTTTATGCTGCTCTTCACAGCATGAAGGATGCAACGCTTGCATCCTACGTAGGTAAGCTTCTCTTCTCTGATCTATCCTCTCTTGCTAGCGACATCTATGCATCAGGTCAGGAGGATTATATCAACGAGGATATCCTAAAAAGAAACAGTGCCCACACTGTTTCATCATGTAAATCCACCCCTGATGATTTAAAGGCTATAAAACGTCGTGTCTCCATCTTTGTTGATGAGGCAAGTGAAACCACTAATGAAGCTTTAGTGCAGCTTTTAAATAAATCACGTGGAGCTAACTTTGCTCTTACTCTTGCAACACAGTCTTTTTCAGATCTTGTAAAAAGAACCGGTAACTCAAGTGCAGCCAATCAGTTAATCGCCAACTGCAATAACATGATCTCTTTAAGAGTTAAAGATTTACAAACGGCTGATGTTATTACATCAACCCTTCCTACTACTACCGTGCTACAGAAAAGCCGGGGCTTTAGCGTATCAGGCACTCTTCAGGATAAGGATGCTAATAGCGCCACAAGCGGACATAACTTTGGAGTTAGAGGTACTGACAGTCCTTTGTTTACCTCTCAGGCTTTGATGAATCTTCCGGATTTTGAGTATGTTGCAAAACTTGCTGACGGCAGATTTATTAAAGGTGTTTTTCCCATAATTGAAATTGAAGGAGATTTTAATGGACTCATTCACAGCGACAGTAATAAAAATTCTGATCCTAATAGGTGTGATGCAACTTGTAATAAGGTGGGCAGCCTACATGACGAACGTTTCTTTTTAAATGATTTATCCAGTTCTTTTAATGATGAAGATACATTAAATAAGAGAGACTCTTTTAAGGCAGATGAAATTGCAGGCCCAAAAGGCTACTCATCTTCAGATGATGAGGATAATTCATGTGATTGCTATAGCTCTAAAGACTATAGCAATCCATCTCGTAAATCTTTTGAAGAGGATATTCTAAATGAAATTAAATCTATAGAACTTTCAGATACTCCAAAGAGCAATGATAAGAAGTCTTTGAGTAGTAGCGCTATCTTAAAGACAACCACCTTAAATAAAGACACTAAATCTGATGATAAATCATCAGATATCATAAATGATGACATCATTTATGATTTATCCTCCCCTGTTAAGCTACAGCACAAATCAGGTGATACTAAATCTTTAAATGATGCTCAATCTGACAAAGAAGCTAAATCTTTAGATGATAGCTCATCTTTACATCTTCCTTCTGATAAAAAGAATGAGAATAAAGCTACCCCTAAAAAGAAAAGCTCTTTAAAAGACCAAGATGATGCTTCTGATACCAAGGCAGTAAAGGTAAAGTCTGTATCTAAAAAGCCTTTAAAATCTGCTAAAAAAGATACTGGAAAAGAAATTTTAAATGACGGTGTTCTATGTGATTCAGGTGCTTTATGTGATTCAGGTGATTCAGGTGCTTTAGCCCCTTTAGCTCCTTTAAAAGATGAGGAAATGTCAGCATCGACTGCTCCTAGAGAGTCTTCATCTTCAGCATCTGCTGCTACAAAGAGTGCTAAAAGCGCAAAAACTTCATCTAAAACTGTTTCAAAAAGAAAGACTGCTTCTAAAGCTTCTAAAGCCGCTGATTCAGCTTTAGATTTACCATCTGTAACTAATGGTGCTTTAAATTCAGATAAAAAAAGCACTACAAAGATTTTAAATGAAGGA
>JAAYPN010000082.1 GCA_012519775.1 Aeromonadales bacterium
AAAAACTTGAGTAACCTTTTTACTTTATATTCAGCCTAAAAGCAATTCATTTATTACGTGTTGATCCTAATTTTTGAGCTTTGATATTTGCTCTCTTTTCAACATGTTTTTATGAAGATCTAAAAACTACATTCCAAAGGATGTTCCTTTTTCAGATGCAGGCAGGGGCAATGTAGAGAATTATTTCAAGCAGGGTAAGGCTGCAGCTATTATCAATGGCCCATGGGTATTAGGTGAGTATGCTGCATCTGGTGTTAACTATGGTTTAGCTCCACTTCCAAAATTATCAAACGGAAAGAGCATTCACCCATTCTTTGGTGCTAAAGGTTATGTAATTTCAAAGGTTTCAAAGAATAAGGATCTTGCTGAGAGATATCTTGCTTTTATCAACAGTCCTAAGTATGCATTACTTCGTTACGAGTCAATTGCAGAATTGCCCCCAATTAAGGAAGTGTTAAATAACCCTCTTATCACTAATGATGACTTTGCAAACGCTATTGCAAGTCAGGTAGAACAAGCTGATATCATGCCTTATATTCCAAAAATGGCAGCAGTATGGGGCCCTATGACAGAAGCACTTGCTACAATTATTCGTGATAATAAAGATGCAAAGGCAGCCTTAGATGAGGCTGTTGCGAAGATTCACGATAACTAACAGTTAAAATAAAAATCCTGTAGGAAAAATTTCTTACAGGATTTTTTAGTGCAATAAATCTTTAAATCTTCAGGTTAAAGATGATTTTTGCTACATCATCAAAAGTGTTTGCAAAGTAGTAGTTAACACCTTTGGTTACACTCTCTGGCAGTTCTTTTACATCGTCCTCATTAGCTTTAGGGCAGATGATATTCTTAATACCCATTCGCACAGCTGCGATAGTCTTTTCACGGATACCACCAATCGCCAATACCTGACCTGTAAGTGAGAGCTCACCTGTCATGGCAAAGCCTTTTTTAGGAGCCTTGTTCATTGCAAGTGAGAGCAGGCTTGATGCAAGAGTAACACCGGCTGATGGGCCATCCTTTGGTGTTGCGCCCTCAGGTACGTGAATATGGATAGTAGCCTTTTTAAAGAAGTCTTTCTTTTCCTTGCAGTACTTATCCATATGAGACTGAATGTAACTGTAGGCAATGTGAGCTGATTCTTTCATGACATCACCTAATGATCCTGTAAGCTCAAGACCTTTAGCGTCATTATCCACACGTGATGACTCAATAGGAAGTGTTGCTCCACCTACAGATGTCCAGGCAAGACCTGTAATTACACCTACACCTTCTAAATGCTTTTCTTTCTTGAAAGGAGCACTTCCTAAATAGTCGTACAGGCTGTCGGCACTAACTGTTACAGACTTCTGACCTTCAACAATTTTTACAGCAGCCTTACGGATGATTTTATCAAGCGCTCTCTGAGTTGAACGCATACCGCTTTCACGAGCGTATTCTTCGATGATCTTCTTGAGAACAGTATCAGATATCTTTACCTGAGACTTCTTTAAATGACCTTCTTCAAGAGCTTTTGGAAGCAGATGATGTTTTGCAATATCAAGCTTTTCAGAGGATAGATATCCTGATAATCTTATAGGATCCATTCTATCTAACAGCGCTTCAGGTATGGTATCTGTGGTATTAGCTGTACAGATAAATAGACACTTTGACAAATCAATACGCTCATCAACATAATCGTCCATGAAGGTATTATTCTGCTCAGGATCAAGTGTCTCTAAAAGAGCTGATGCAGGATCGCCCTGATAGGATTTTGTTAGTTTATCAATCTCATCTAGCATGATAACAGGGTTCATAACCTCAGTCTGACGCAGTGCCTCGACAAACTTGCCTGGCATTGCACCTATGTAGGTCTTTCTGTGGCCTTTAATTACAGACTCATCGTTAACACCGCCTAATGACAGTCTGTAGAATGGTCTGTTAAGTGCTCTTGCAATTGATTTACCTATAGAGGTCTTACCAACACCTGGAGGGCCTACAAATAGTAAAATTGAGCCGTTTGCATTACCCTTTAAATTTGATAGTGCAAGAAACTCGATAATTCTGTCCTTTACATCCTTAAGTCCGTCATGATCTTCATCTAAGATGGTACGGGCTTTTTGAATATCAAGCTCTTCTTTTGCGCTCTTACCCCAAGGTATGGTGGTTAACACTTCAAGATAATTACGGGTTCCTGCATATTCAGGTGATGAAGGCTCAAGAGCATTAAGCTTTTTAATTTCCTTATCAAAGCGATTTTGCACAAGCTTTGGAGGATTAAGCTTCTTCATGCGGTTTATAAGCTCATCAGCTTCTGTATAGGCATCAGCACGATTGCCAAGCTCTTTTTGGATTTCTTTAATCTGTTCTTTTAGAACATATTCCTTCTGACGCTTGGTTAATCTGTCTGTAACTGATGATTTGATGCTTTCTTTTAACTTGGCAGCTTTAAGTTCTTTCTTTAAAAGAGTATTTGACTTCTTTAATCTTGTAACAAGATCATAGGTCTCAAGAATATCCTGCAATGCTTCACTACCTGCTGTTGATACAGAGGCTGCGCAATCTGCGAGCATTGATGGATTGGTCTGATCAAAGCGCATCAGATACTGACGCATCTCATCAGAGTAAAGTGGGCTTATAGGTACTAACTGCTGTATTAAAGATAAAGTATCCATAGCTACAGCCTTTAGCTCTACCTCTTGAGGAGAATCCTCAGCTGGTGTAATGTCCTCAGGGTATTCTATAATTGCCTTATGAAATTTTGAGTAGGATATCCACTCCCTAATCTTTACTCGGCATAAACCCTCGCAGACGATTTGTATCTCACCTGGGATTGATTTTGCGTGCAGTACACGTACTAGAGTACCAGTAACAGGGAAGTCACGACCTAAAAGTCTGGTTTTGTTTTTAATCTTCTTCTCATCGATTGCAAAAACAGCAAGAGTCTTATCTTCAGTTTCTGCAATTTCTGATACTAACTTATCCCAATTGCCTTTAATCTGTAATGCAGTTATCTGGCTTGGCATTACAGGCTTGCCCATAACAGGTACTACAAAAGCCTTTTTAGGCTCAGGATCTGGAAGGGCAATGGAGTCATCGGTATTATCTTTGACGTCAGCACCAATGTTTTTTAGCTCTTCTTTAAGCTTATCAAGTTTATCTTTGATATTCTGCAGGTTCTTTTCGTCAGGATTGTTATCAAATTCATTATTATCAGTCATATATAACCTTATATTCTTTTTAATACTTCTATCTTTTAATATGGTGTTTTAACACCTTATTTTCAAGTCTTCAGGCGTAAATTATCCTTAAGAAAATCTCAAGAACAAATTCAATTATTCAGACTTGTGTGGAGCAAATAGCATAAATACAGTTTTCATCATAAACACTCCATTCAAAATGATAGAATGAAAGAACTACTGTTTTTTATCATTCAATGCTTTTACAGTTCAGTTTTTTCTCTGGAGATTTCTAATGGAAAAAGAGCTTATTGTTGAAAAACTCATTGCCATTCTTGCAAAGGATTTCAAAGCCCTATCCACTCAAGTAAACGAATTTTCAAAAGACTATTTTGCTCAGAGAGCACTTCTTCGAGGTCTTATGAATATGCACAATGCAAATACACCTCTTGATGCAGAGTACTTTTCTCTTCAGGATGAGCTCTTACAGCTTGAGCTAAAAGAAAAGAGACTTACTGATATATCATCACTTGAATCAAATTTAAAATATCCAAATCTTTATCTTTATAAAGGAGATATCACCTTATTAAAGGTAGATGCTATTGTAAATAACGCTAATGAATCCTTGTTAGGCTGTTTCCAGGCCGGACACAACTGTACTGACAACCGTATTCACTCAAATGCCGGGCTTCAACTTCGCTTTGAGTGCAAATCTGTAGTTGAGTCTTTAAAGGAGAGCGTAAAATCAGGAAGCGTAATCACTACCCATGGTTATAACCTGCCTGCAGAATTCGTAATTCATGCTGTAGCACCAAAGATTGGCTTTGAGTTTTCAAAAGAGAACAGATTAGAGCTTGTTGAGTGCTATAAAAAGAGCCTTGCCATTGCAAGGTCAAACGGCGTGAAAACTCTTGCCTTTAGCTATATCTGTGAAGGTCAGTATGGCCTTGACTGCAATAAGAGCGCTCAGATTGCCATTGATACCATAAGTGAGGATTTAGAAAATAACGCAAACGACATTAAAGTCATTCTTGTTGTAACAACTGACAGTCAGTTTAATGCTTATAAAAACTACCTAGAGCCTCATGAGCAGAAGAAAACTGATGATTTGCATCCTTTTTTTAATATAAATCTGTTTTAAATTAAGAAGTTAAATTTATAAAAATTACTATTTTGGTGAATTTATCATACTAATTGAATCATAAGGTTTGGTTACTATAATATCCACCCACTGAAGTTATTATTTGTATATATAAGGTTGGATATTAAAAATTTTGATTTGAAAAAGAACTATAAAGCTCTAATCGGCTTTGCCGTTGGTGATTGCATGTTTTGTGGCGCTTTTCTTTATGTTCAGCACTCCTACAACTTTAAAAGAGCAGTTTAGAAAAGTACTTACTGAGATTGCAACAAACGAAAATTTTCTATCTCAAATAACTTCTACTTTCAAACTTACCAAAGAAAAAGATCAGATTGTAAGAGATCATTACAAAGCATTCAGCCAGGAATACATTGATTACTTCATTGATGTTCTAGATGAGAAAAGTGTTTTTAATCAGAAGAAATTAGATCAGAAAAAGCTTTAGGTATGTTCCTTACAGTTGCTAATGACATCAGTTTAAAAGGTATTAAACGCATTAGCGACGATTACAAGTACAACTTCTTCCTTTACAACGTAAAATTACATACTCTTTAGATGATGTTCGTTGTAAGAGTTACTTCGTAGGCTAACCACACTTCTTTTATAAAGTGAATATGGACAAGGTTTTAAGCAAGGTATTCAATTCATTTACAAAAGAAGAGTTAAAAGGCTATCTTACCTCATTACGTGCATCAGCAATGACTCAGATAATGGATAATCCAAAGCCAAGAGAATTAACCAAAGATGAAGTTGAAAATGCAACAGATTTATTAAATGATGCAGTTCAAAAATACATTGCAACAAAGCCTGAATCTGAGCAAAAGCAGATCTTTAGAGGAGCCGATATAGCAAAGGCAAATCCAAGAGCTGCATGTAAATTCGGTCGTACAACTTATGATGCTGTATACAATATGGAAAACAAGATAGACAGAGCTCTTGTGATCAGCTATCTTTTAAATGATTAAAAGTTAAGTTAAAGAAGGTATTAAAGGCTGCAGATGTGCAGCCTCTTTTATGGAGGCGGTTATGAAAGACAGTCTAAAAGGTTATGGTACTTTTCAATTACCATTTCTTTATCATCACCTTGCAGATCCTGATAATTGAAATAGACATCATCAAGTCTTCCTTTAAGTCCTGTAAATCGGTATAAAAGTAAAAAGCTGTCTTTTAAATCGTCAAATGGAAGATCAGAGTAGAAGCTGATATCCTTTTCAATTGCAGTGCAGCAAAGATACATTGCAGATGCCAGAACTCTTGGTTCTATCTGTTTACCGCTATGCCAAATCTTATGCTTTTCAGTTCCAAAATAATCACCATCAGGTAAAAAGAATGAGCCGTCTGTCAAATCAACATCTACAGATCGTTCACCCTCATGCTGATAGCGCTGTACCAGCTCTTCAGGTTCAACTGGTGGCTGACAGAGCATACGCCACGCAGGAGATAGTGCCTTGTATGAGAACTGCTCGTATTCTGCTTCATTGCAGATACCTGTTAAGATTTTGCAGATATTAGTTGCAGCCTTGTCGTAATTCTCACCTTTTATCATACCTACAAGTCCCTGCAAAAGAGGGAGTCTTGCTGGGGATAAATAGGCCATCAGATCAAAGTAGTCGTCACTTGCAAGGCGCAGCACCTTAATAGGAATATTTAGACCGTGCTCTTTTAGAGAGACATGCAGATTATGAAAGTTTAATGAGTAGAACTCATTTAGCTTTTCTTTTTTACTATCAGTCTCAGAGTTTACAGTGAATGTTTCCTCTTTTTTATCAAGGATCTTCAAAGAGGTAAGATACTCTAAAGTCTCCTTTACAGTTTCAGGTGCGATTTTCAGGTTTCTTGCCAGAAGATACACATGATTTCTGGCATTAAAGCGCTGGTATTTATCTTTTGAATGCCAAAAGAGCATAACAGACAATACAATTGCTGCTGCATCGTTCCTGACTTCTTTTCTGTTAAATACGCTAAGCTCTGAATAGTAGGGGATTCTTGTTAATCCTAAGGCTTCCATATAACTCTATCTTTAATTGAATTTGCCTTATGCTATCACAAAAGAGTGTTTTCATAAATTCAAAAAAAAGCGGAGTAACACTTGCTGCAACTTTGCATGTAGGTCTAATATTAGATTAAATTACATCTTGTGGCCCATATCATAGGCTTCCTCGTGAACGTCAGTTACTGCACGTCCTGATGGATAGTTCATCTGAGCAAACTTTGCATCCCATGCAATAGCAGTTTGAGTTGAACAAGCTACAGACTTACCATATGGTACAGTCTTTACAGCAGATGGTAACTTGAACAGATCTTCAAAGATTTCACGATATAAATATGCTTCTTTAGTTACAGGAGTATTTACAGGGAAGCAGTTTCACGCTCTGCAAACTGTCTGTCTGAAACCTTCTTTTGAGCATAGTCGCGTAGTGCATAAATCCATGAGTAACCAACACCACCAGAGAACTGTTCTTTCTGTCTTCATAGAATGTCATCTGGTAACATGCCTTCAAATGCTTCACGTAAAGGTTTCTTTTCGATAACCTTGCTAGGGAACATCTTAGCCTCAGGGGTAAAGTGCATAGCAATATCTAAGAATTTCTTATCAAGGAATGGACCACGACCTTCTACACCCCATGCCATTAGTGACTTGTTTGCACGCAGGCAGTCATATAAGTGTAACTGGTCAAGTTTTCTGATTAACTCCTCATGCATTTCTTTCGCGTTTGGAGCCTTGTTGAAGTACAGGTAACTGTCGAAGATCTCATCAGAGCCTTCTCCTGATAGAACCATCTTGATCCCCATAGCCTTGATTTAACGAGCCATCAGGTACATAGGAGTTGAAGCACGGATGGTGGTTACATCATATGTCTTGATATGATAGATAACATCACTTAGTGCATCTAAACCTTCCTGAACGGTATAGTGATCCCATGGTGAACAGTACCTAGGTAATCTGCAACCACTCAAGCCTTCTTCAAATCATGAGCACCTTCAAGACCGATAGCAAATGAGTGAAGGCGTGGGAACCATGCCTTTGACTTGCCATCATCTTCAGCACGCTTTTCTGAATATAATTTAGCGATAGCTAAAATTACTGATGAATCAAGACCACCTGATAAAAGCACACCGTATGGAACGTCCCACATCAGCTGACGGCAAACTGCATCCATAAGACCGTCTTTTTGTACCTTAACATTGGTGGTGTCGTTCTTAACGTTATCGTATTCTAAACAGTCGCGGGTATAGTACTGTTAAAAGAGTAGTCACCATCCTTTGAGTAAATTTAATGACGTGGAGGGAATTCCTTTACACTGTCACATACCTTTACTAAAGCTTTCATTTCAGATGCTACATAGAATCTGCCTTCGCTGTCGGTACCGACATACATTGGGTTAATACCCATGTGGTCACGAGCTGCAAAAATGGTGTTGTCCTGTGCATCATAAATTACGAATGCAAAGTCACCTACTAATCTGTCAACGAAATTCTTGCCTGTACGCTAGAACTCTTCGTATAAAGGTAGAATTACCTCACAGTCAGAGCCGGTCTTGAAATCATAATTTACGGTTAATTATTCACGTAACTGTTTGTGATTATAGATTTGCCATTACAGCAAGGATGTGAGTCTTATTTTCGTTATATGATAGCTGAGCACCATTCTGTGGATCAACAATTGATAAACGCTCATGAACAATGATTGCGCTTTTATCCTGATAAATACCTTCTCAATCAGGGCTACGTTGCAGTTGTAATCTTGAATTTTCAAGAGCAGTCTGTCTTAATGCTGGGGGTTGCTCTTTAATGTCAAAAATACCAAATATAGAACACATAACAGCTCCTTTGATGCTGTATTAAAAACTTAATAGCACGCCCTATAGCGATGCTGTGAATGTGATGTTATCACAAGCTAACCCTATAAAAGTGCAAATGCACTCTTTATGATAGCGTTTTTAGTTTTATTAAAAAACTTTTAGTGAACTTAAGCTTAAATATGTGATAAAGTGGTTATATATCAATAAATTAACAAAAACAGTGCATATGCACAAAAAAGATGCGAAACTAAAAATGTTAGTTAAAATAATGCTGATAAAATTTTGCGGTTGGCCTGTTATAAAAGTGGGATCTAGCATAAAATATTAAACCGTAGAAATGAGGAATAAAAATCATGCATTATCATGATAAAAATATCAAAGGGAAAAACCATGCCTAGTTTTGAAATGAATTATGCTTTCTTAATTGTTGGACTGCTTCTCACCTTTGCTATTTTAGCCTCCAGATTATCTGCATTCTTTGGTACCCCATTACTTCTACTGTTCCTTGCTATCGGTATGTTAACCGGTGAAGACGGTATCATTCTTCATATCCACTATACCGATTACAACAGTGCATTTTTTATTGCCAATCTGATGCTTGCCATCATTCTTTTAGACGGTGGTTTGAGAACTAATTTCCAGACGATGAAGAACGTGGCAAAAGAATCCGTTCTTCTTGCATCTGTAGGTGTGGTTTTAACATCCGGTATTACAGGTTTAATCTTATATGCGGTTTTAGATACATCTTTAGTGCAGTCACTGCTTTTAGGCTGTATTGTAGGTTCAACTGACGCTGCTGCCGTATTCTCACTGTTAGGTAAGGATTCTAATGTAAGTTTAAAGGCTAATGTATCTAATACATTGCAGATTGAGTCAGCAACTAATGATCCTATGGCCATTATGCTTACCACCATCATGATTTCACTAGCTGCATCTAAGGTAGCAACCTTTACTGATGCAATTCTAATGCTGGTAAAGCAGTGCGGTTTTGGTATCCTTTTAGGCGTATGCTTTGGCTTTTTCACAAGATTTATTGTAGGTCTTATCTCACTTGGTGTAGGTATGTACAGTATCCTGGTAATAGGTCTTGGTTTAATTGGCTTTGCACTTACAGATTATGCTGGCGGCTCAGGATTTTTAGCAATCTTTATTATCGGCATGTGTGTAGGTAATCAGAAGACAAGGCCTGTAAGCTATATTCTCCCTGTATCAGATGGCTTTACCTGGCTTGCACAGATCACCTTGTTCCTGCTCTTAGGTCTTCTTGTGACTCCACATGAAATGATAAATTACTGGTATCAGGGTATCGTTGTTGCCATTGCTATTACTGTAATTGCCCGTCCTTTTGCCGTATTCCTCTGCGTAAAGCCATTTTTTAAAGCCTATAGCAATAAGGATTTAATCTTTATGTCCTGGGTGGGACTTCGCGGCTCTGTACCTATTGTACTTGCCATCTATCCTGTATTTGCAAAGTTAGACCAGCCTCAGCTTTACTTTAATGTGGCTTTCGTGGTGGTTATAGCATCATTACTGTTCCAGGGCTCACTTGTGATGCCTTTATCAAAGCTTTTAAAGGTATACACTCCATCTGTTGCCACACCTATTACCAAATCAGATGTCGGTATTATGCTCTCTAATGACTATGAGCTTTTAAACTACCGCATTAAAGATGAGAGCTTTGACGGTGCTCCACTGCGCTCAATCTCATTCCCTAAAGGCACCACCATTGCAGCTCTCTTTAGAGAAGGTAAACTAATCAAGACTCATGGTGATACCAAGCTACGTAATGGAGATATTATCTCTATTATCTGTAGAGATGCTGATGAGACACTTTTAAGTGCCATCTTCTCGCACAAGCTCAAAGAGAAGATCCAAAATCAGTATCATGGAGATAAGATTTACTCAGCTTCAACTCCAATGATTGAACTTGCTAATAAATACGACTTTGAATTAACCACCTATGAAAAGACTCTGACTCTAGGTCAGCTGATGTCTCACCATATCGGTGGCTATCCTCAATATGGAGATACTGTAAACTTAATCAAGGTAAGCCTTGTTGTACTTGAACTTGAAGGTGATAAAATACGCCGTGCAGGTTTATACCTTGCATCCGAGCGCGCAGCAGAATTTGAGCGCGTAAGAAAAGCTAAGATGGAACTTAAAAAGAGTGAGAGTGAAGATCACAGTCGTCGCAGTAAAATAGTAACCAGGCTGTTTTTCGACAGTATCAATGACGATGATGAATACAGTTAAATATGTGTAATCAATTAGAACAGTTTATAAATAACGTAAAAAAAAAATTTAATAATCTAACCTATAAACATCGCCGGATTTTATCAAGAGAGCTTAAGAAATTAAGCTCTCTAAAAGATGAAAGTACTCTTATAGACAGAGAGCTTGCTATAAGTGAGAAACTTGAAGAATACTTAAAGTTCTTTAGCGCAAGACAGGAGAATCTTCCTGAATTTTCATATGATGAGAATTTACCTGTTGCTTCTAAAAAAGATGAAATCATTGATCTAATCAAAAAAAATCAGGTTGTCATCATCGCAGGTGAAACAGGCTCTGGTAAAACCACTCAAATCCCTAAGATGTGTCTTGAGGCAGGCCTTGGCCGTTATGGCTATATAGGTCATACTCAGCCTCGTCGTATTGCTGCCCGTGCGGTAGCTAGCCGTATTTCAAGTGAACTTAATGAGCAGTTAGGTCAGAGTGTAGGTTATAAGGTACGTTTTACAGATGTAACAAGCGATACAAGCTACATTAAGTTAATGACTGACGGTATTCTACTTGCTGAAACTGCGCAGGACAGACTTCTTCTAAATTATGACTGCATCATCATCGATGAGGCTCATGAGCGTTCGCTTAATATCGACTTTTTATTAGGTTATCTGAAAAATCTATTAGAAAAGCGTAAAGGCTTAAAGCTTATTATCACCTCAGCTACCATTAACACCGCCCGCTTCTCAGAGCACTTTAATAATGCGCCTATTGTTGAGGTATCAGGTAGAACATATCCTGTAGATGTAGTCTATATGCCTTTAAACGATGATCCTGAAGATTCTGAGGATGATGATGAGTGCGAAGTATCAGAGCTTGATCTTAGAAACGGTGTACTAAAAGCTGTTAAATACCTCTTTAAAGAGCACGGCAGGGGCGATATCCTAGTCTTCCTACCTGGAGAGCGCGAGATTATGGATCTTGCAGCGTTCCTGAAAAAGGCTCATCTGTCAAACACAGAGATCCTGCCTTTATACGCACGACTTGCCACAGCAGAGCAGAATAAGATTTTTGCACCGCACACAAGTGTACGTATTGTTTTATGTACTAACGTTGCAGAAACCTCACTTACTGTACCATCAATTAAATATGTGATTGACCCTGGTACTGCCCGTATTAGCAGATACTCAGCCCGTACAAAGGTACAAAGACTTCCTGTAGAAAAGATTTCAAAGGCAAGTGCTGATCAGAGAAAAGGTCGCTGCGGTCGTGTCAGTGAAGGCGTGTGCGTAAGACTTTATTCAAAAGAGGACTTTGATCTGCGTCAGGACTTTACCGATCCTGAAATTCTAAGAACCAATCTTGCAGCTGTAATTCTGCAGATGGTTTCATTAAAGCTTGGAAATATCAACAGCTTTCCTTTTATTGATCCTCCAATGCAGCGTCAGGTAACAGACGGTATCCGTCTTCTTGAAGAGGTTGGAGCCATCTATGAATCAAAAGGACTTACTACAGATTTAATTTCTCTTACAAAGATTGGTCTTGACCTCTCAAGAATTCCTGCAGATCCTCGTTTAGGCCGTATGCTTATTGAAGCGAATAAAGAGGGCTGTCTGTCTGAGGTACTCGTTATTGTTGCAGCCTTAGCTGTAATGGATCCTCGTGAAAGACCTCTTGATAAGCAGGAGCAGAGTAGACAGTGTCATCACCGCTTTGATGATGAGAAGTCAGATTTTATTGCCTATCTGAACCTCTATGACTATATCTGCAAATGTCAGAAGGAAATGAGTAACTCTGCCTTACGTAAAAAACTAAAGTCAGAGTACATCTCATATCTTCGTGTGCGTGAGTGGTTTGATTTATTAAGACAGCTTCGTGCCTCAAGTGTTGGTTTAAAGTATAAATTGAACGAGGTTAAAGCTAACTTCGAATCAATTCACAGAGCAATCCTAAGCGGCATCATCTCTCAGGTAGGTCATTTTGATAATGAGGATAAACAGCTTTACTGTGGTGCACGTGGTGTTAAGTTCTTAATACACCCATCATCAGTGCTCTCAAAGAGAAAGCCAAAATGGATCTGCGCAAGTGAGCTTAATGAAACCTCAAGACTTTTTGCTAAAAATGTAGCTCAGATTGACCCTCTATGGATTGAAAACGTTGGCAGTCACTTAATTAAAAAGACTTATCAGGAGCCTCACTGGTCAAGAAAGAAAGGTGCTGTCATCGCTAATATGACCATTTCCTTATATGGTCTTGTAATCGAACAGGGAAGAAAGGCTTTATATACTAATATCGATCCTGCATTATGTAGATCTCTTTTCATTAGAGATGGTCTTGTAGGTGGTGATCTTGACTGCCGTTTTGATTTCTTTACTAGAAATCTTGATTTAATCGATGAGGTAACTCATGTTGAGGATAAGCTTCGTCGCCGTGATTTATTAGTTGAAAGCTCTGTTCTTGAAGAGTTCTACAATAAGAAGCTTCCTGAGAATATTGTCTCAATGCGCCATTTTGAAAAGTGGTGGAAGGATAAGCAAAAGAGCGATCCGCATTATTTGGATTTTAATCTTGATCTGGTTACTAAGGATAATTTCAATAATATCACCGAGCAGGATTTTCCAGAGTTTTGGTATCAGGACAAGTTTAAGTTCAAATTAAGCTATATCTTTGAACCAAGTGATAAGAATGATGGTGTGACCGTTCATATCCCTCTTGCTGTTTTAAACAAGGTAAGTGCAAAAGAGTTTACCTATCAGATTAGAGGTTTAAGATTAGAGTTTTTAACCGCACTTATTAAGTCTTTGCCAAAACGACTTAGAAAGAACCTTATTCCTGCACCAAATTTTGCGCAGGCTCTGATGGAGTCATTAGGTGAGCCATCAAAAGATGATTTATATTTAAAGGCATCAAAAGAGCTTACCCGTATGGGTGGTGAGGTTATCACACCGGATGATTTTGATAAGACTCAGATTGATAAGCACCTTTTCATGAATTACTCAATTGAGGATGAAAAGGGAAAGGTTGTAAAGCAGTCTAGAAACTTTGAGGCACTTACAGCTTCTTTACAAAAGGAAGTGAAAAACGCCCTTGAAAAGGTTGTATCAACCCATAAGGCCTCAGCTCCTGTAAACAGCTGGTCTTTTGGCACAATTAAATCTGAGCAGAAGACAATGCACGGCTCTCTTGAGGTGACTGCATATCCTGCACTTACCGACAAAGGTAATGGTGTAAGTCTTGAGCTTTATGAAAATAAGTTTGTGCAGTCTCAGAAGATGTGGGTAGGTCAGCGCAAGCTTATAGCTCTTTCAATTAAAGATCCGACCTCATATTTAGAGCAGCATCTTCCAAACAAGTCTAAGCTTTCAATGTACTATCAGCCGTTAGGTCAGGTAAAGGATTTAATCAATGATCTGATGCTAGGCGCTATTGATATCATCATGCAAAAGGAAGGTGCTCCTGTGTATGATGAAAAGTCATTTAATGATCTTGTGTTAAAGGTAAGAGCTGATCTTAATGATACAGCGCTGAATCTATGTACTTATGTCGATAAGATCTTATGTAAGGCTCATGAGATTAAACGAGCTCTTAAAGGTCAGTTGAATCTTGCTGTTGCCTATACCTACAAGGATGTGGCCAAAAATCTTGATAAGCTTGTGTATAAGGGCTTTATAAGTTCAACAAAGCTTGAGCATTTATCTCAGATCCCAAGATATCTTGATGCGCTTTTATATCGTCTTGAAAAGGTTCATCGTGATGTAAATCGCGACCTTATGTACACAAGAAAGATTGAAGATCTTGAAGAGCAGTATAAAACCACAAAAGACAGATATAAGTACACTGCAGTACCTCAATGCCTTGAGGAAGTGCGCTGGCTTATTGAAGAGCTTAAAGTAAGCTATTATGCTCAGCAGCTTGGTGTAAAAATCTCAGTATCAGACAAGCGAATATTAAATGAGCTTGCACGTGTTCTTGAGGAATATCCTGAGCACAACTAAAGTCGACTTTCTTTTTACATATGCTCTTAAATTTCTTTTAAGAGCATAATCCCAATCGTCTCATCTAAAAAACGTGGTTTTCCTATAATTTTGAGAAAAAACATATACTTTTTTTCAAAATAGAGTGTCAAATCAAACAAACATTTTTAAATTACTGATATCCTTTTCAGGCACTTAATACAATATATATTTATTAGAATAACGAGTCACTTTATGATCACAATATTATTATTTCTTGTAGTAGTATCTGTACTTTTGAGTATTAAACACTACAAAAAGGGCATGTTTATCTTCCCTGAGAGTGTTAAGGTAAGTAGATTACAGGGCTTTTTAGCCTGGATAGGATGGACAAATTTATTCGTGTCTATTCCATTTTTATGGGACGGAGATTTTAAAAAGGGCGTATATCCACTAGTTATCGGTCTTGTACCTCTAATTTCCGGTATTGTCTTAGTAATCATGAGCAATATCGACAAAACCGTTGCAAAAGACGGCGATATTAAAATCCTTCTTAATGAAGGCACATCAATGATAGAGCCTTCAAACATTGAGTACGGCTTTTTGAATAATTTTAAAAAGAGAATGGCTCAGATTGGTCCTAAGTATTATTTTAAAGAGATCTTTGCCCGTGAAAAGGCTACAAAAGGACTTGTAGAAGCTCTAATCACAGGCGATCCTGTAGAGACAGCAGCTTCAATTAAAACTCTACCATGGGTAGTAGATGGCGCAATTACCGCTAAAGCTCAGCTATGCTTTTTAATTGAGTATCTGTTTACCCGCTATCCTCAGAATGATGTGGTTAAGGATTTAAATAAGATAGTAGAGAATTTAAAAACTGTTGCAAAGGAAGTGGAACTTGATTTTAAAGATACTCCATATAAGATTGCAAAGATTATCGCTCAAAGCTCCTGCGCAGTAAACACCAATGAAGAGAATGTAACTTTCATTATCGATACAAACTGCTATGTATGCGATGAGGACGAGTATGTAACTTCTGCATTCCATGGCAGAGTATTCAATCTTGAAACCAATACACGTTCAGTATTAAAGCTTGTTTTTGCATTGGTTAAATACTATTCAAGCAAAGATAAGGCACACCTTATTATCACAAATAAGAAAGTTATTCTCGAAGCATATGGTGAGCAGAAGGCTTATCCATTAGATATTCTTGATAATTTCATATTTGTTTTAAACTGCGTGTCATTTGATAAGAAATTCTATGTTGAATTAGAAAGCAAAGACTTATTTTTAATTACTGTAAAAAGCATTATTTAAAATCAGAAATAATAAGTCATAAACTGAAGTACTATAAATTAAGAGATGTAATTAATGAGTTCAACTGAGCAAGATAATAGTGAACAGAAGGTAGTAACAACAGCATCATCAGAAGAAGAAAAAGAACAGCAGAAAAACTCTGAAAAAGAAAAAGAGTTTTATGAAAACATAAAAAGAGTAGTATTCTCAATCTTCTCACGCTGTGGCGTTAATTTAAACGATATTGTTATATCAAAACCTAAGGCATTTGATGCTAAGGTTTCCTATAACCTAAACTGGTCATTTAAGTGCAGATGCTCTGATAAGGCGGTATCAAGTGTAAGTGATGAGACTAAAGTTCTGTCTCAAAACGCACTTGAGGAGTTTACTCAGGCTAATACTAAAGAGCTTGAGAATGAGAATTCAGCTAAAACCAGAAGTTTTATCGAGCAGCTTTCAAAATCAGATTTTGATACTTTAAATTCAATTGCAGGCCAGATTGTCTGCTTTAACCGTATGAGCGCGATAGGTAAGGCTCGCTGCAAGTCATGTCATGGAACCAATTCAGTACAGTGTGATTTCTGTGATGGCAAGGGCGTAGTGCGATGTCCATCGTGTCATGGAAAAGGCGGCAACTGCATGATCTGCCATGGTAATAAGGTGGTTAAATGCACTCACTGCAACGGTACAGGCCATGTTCAATGCAAAGACTGTAAAGGTACTGGAGAGCAGACAGTAGAGCGCGAGATCATCTACGATGCCACCTGTAAAAAATACATCAATCTGTCCCTTGTAATTCCTGAAACTAAAAAAGAAATTACCATGTTCTCTGAGGATGATAAGAACACCCTTATAAGCTCAGCAAATTTTGATGATGCTAATACAGGATCAGAAGTTCCTCACGGCTTTGTGGCTACCTTTGAAGGTCGTGCTCCTTGTTTTAGTGTTCAGGTAAGTTTAAAGGATAAAAAGGATGTCTTTGACTTTATCGTCTGCGGTAAGGACTTAAAGCCAATCTGCAAGCCTCCTGTTTTAGATGCTGTCTTCTCTCAGGAAGCTCAGATCCTCTCTGAAACTTTGGTAACAACACCTGATGATGTCGAAGAGAAGATTAAGTGCGTAAAGGCGCTATCTAGTAAAGCCATTCTTGCAAAAACAATCCGTAGTATCGAAAACTACCAGATGGAGATTGTAAAGAACGCTGCAGTTGATAATGGTGTGACAGTGGAATCAATTCTGTCACTTTCCAGGTCTAAAAAAAAGAATTCTTATAAGGCAATTACCATCAGATCAAAGGTCAATACACAGCTTCTTGAGGCTGTGGCAATGGAGCTAAAAGATAATGCCGATGGCTATGTTTCAGATGATTTTGCAAGAGTAATTGCAAAAAATTTGATTTCTTTTGTGCCAATGCTGATGCATTTAAATCCTAATACCAAGGTGATCTGGGCTGCGGTAACTTTAATGACATGGATGCTGATGGGATTGTTTTTATATGCATTTCCATCGATACCTGGTGTTATTGTCTGCTTTATTCTGGCAACACTTGTGTGCTTATTTACTTCTTTTGCGCTAACAAAGAATTGGACTTATTATTCTGCAGTTAGTATGTTAAAATTGAAACATAAGATGAAAAAAGTTCCTAGTCTTAACACTGAAGCAATACAGTCTGCAAGACTTCTTATCGGTGCCTTTTTTATTTGCTTAGTCACTTTCATCTTTATACATAAATAAGAATAATAATGGCTGATGTAACAATCCAAGATTCTATAAAAAGTCTGCTTTCAACTGCTGATATCCTGCCTACAAACATATCATTTGATACGGCGCAGCAGTGCAAGGCAACTTTTGTATTGACTCAGTTATGGACTTTTACACCTGAGGTTAAAGATACTATTGAGCATGCTATTACTGCTCAGGGTACTGTTTTATCTGAAGATGAACTGAACGATTTTAAACTCAAGAATCTTGAGAGCCTTGAAAAGGCTACCATGGTAAGCAAACCTTTCTGTAATGCCCTTGAGAAAATGACTCCAAAAGAAATCTTTGCTATGGGCAATAAGATAAACCGTTTATGCTCAAGACATGCACGTGGTTTATGTGTATGTCCTGACTGTAAGGGTAATGAAAAGGTCAACTGCCCAAACTGCGCAGGCTTTGGTGTGATTTTATGTCCATCATGTCAGGGTAAAGAAGGCGGATGCTACAGATGTAATAAGACAGGATATATTACCTGTGAATCGTGTAAGGGACAGAAGAAAGTTCCTTGTCTTAGATGTAATTCTAAAGGAAAGGTTGAAGTGGATACCGAAGTATTCATCAATGCCTGCTCAATGGCAAACATTGAAATTGAATACGAAAACACCAACGACTGCTTTAAAATTCCACCGGTTAAAGTTGACAGGGCATGCTACCTTGATGTCATGGAGAGCGTGCAGTTTAAGCTTGCTAATGCCGAATATTTAGAAAATGGTACTTTTGAAGTTACTCTAAAGGGTGAAACCACCATCGATTATATTAAGTTCTGCATTTCAGGTATTTCAAGGATCTTTAATTTCTGGACCTGCTCTGAGAAAAAGACTCCTTTATTTATCCCAAAGATCCTCGATATTCAGTATTCACTGTTTAAGACAAAGCTTGCAGAT
>JAAYPN010000083.1 GCA_012519775.1 Aeromonadales bacterium
AAATTCTTCTTTAGACAGATAACCGTCTTTATGCATTTGAACAAGCTTTTCTAATTCATTAATGCCTGACATATTGTATTTATACCTATATTTTAAATTGATGTTTTGTAACTGATATTATTTTATGTTGAAGAAATCATGTTTTATGATTTTCAAAATCCAAAACAGGATTAAATAATATTTTGTCTGTAGAGACTGTAGCTAATATTTTATCCTAAATCAGGTTTCGATAAATATTAAGAAAGTGATCTGCCTTAGAAGAATCAAAGAACACAATTTTCTGTAATGCCACAAAAACAATGAAGTATTAGCTGTAGATAATATTTTTTTACAGCGGTTTTTATGATTACTTTCCAGCCTTTGCAAATGTAAATTCGATTTGTGCATTGTCAGTTTCATCGTATAAACTTTCTTGAGTCAAGCCAAGCTCAATTGCTCTATAGTAGTATTTTCTTAAATTATTATTTGTCTTAATATTGGTAAGTCTTGTGTATCTGTTTTCTTTATTTGTTGTGGTAAAGGCAATAAAAGATTTATCAATGGTTTCAAGAGCCCTTGAGTTGTGTGCAGTAAATATTAGCTGACCAACGCCTGCTGTAGAAATAATCTTTAATATTTCACCTAAAAGATATTCAAAAATACCTGAATCTAGATCATCAATAGCAACAGTGATTGAAGGCTCGTTATAAACTTTAATCAGTAAATATAAAACAGAAATGATTTTTCTAATACCTTCAGATTCGTACTTTAAAGGTATTTCTTTTTCATTTTTTTTAGAAGTTAATTCAACAAGTCTTATTTCATTGTTGTTTTCGTCAAAAACTGTTTTTCTGCTTACGATACCAACCTGTAATTTAGGTACGATTTTATTCAAAACTATATTCATGTTATCAATGACATTTGAATAAATTTTGAATATTTGAGCAGGTATTTTGTTCGGCTCTGCTAAGCTTAAAAATACTGTTCCAGATGCATTTTTACTTTTAAATGGCAGAGGAAGAGCCCCAAGACTGATAAGTGATGAATTAGATGTAGATATAACAAAAAGCTGTGTTTGTGCATATAATTTCAGTCTTTTTATTATTGCAGGGAATATTGCATTTTTATTCTTATCAATAATTAACGAAGCGAACTTATTGGAGAATATAAATGATCTTGATTGGTTTTTGGCGAGCAATTTTGTAACAATCAATTCCTGTTTTATATTCTCGTTACCACCAAATAATTTGTCATAATTTGTTCGTGGAAGAAAAACATCTTTAGCTGAACTTACATTTGTTCTGATTAGCGTTTGCTTTTTACCTTTCTTTGAAGATTCATTTCTGATCGTTAAAGAGAGTATCTCATCGTAAATTTCTGGAAGTTTTTCTTCATTCAAAGACAAAGTCGCTTCGGATATATCGGTATTTTGTTTTACCTTAAATTCATAAGATACTTCATATACTTCGACGGCATTGCAATCTGATAGTGAGAAATTGAATTTTAAGTGAAAATTCTCTGAATCTACATTGATGTAATTTAATACTGATGGATTTAAAGGACGGCCTTGAAGCACGGACTGTAAGATCTCAAGTCCTTCAATTACTGATGTTTTTCCTGAACCATTCTGTCCAAACAGAGCAAGCACACTGTTGTGGCTCTCACTTTTTTTATTGTCCAAAGAGAGAGCACCGTGAATGGTATTTTTAAAATTATCGATTTCAATATTTTTAATCTTTACTGACAGGTTATCCATCATAGTATTAGAACCTTAAAAGTATTAAACAATATCTCTGAATACAATCTTCAATTTGTAATAAAGAAAAAAACAGGTTGTTTATGTTTACATAGACAACCTGGATTTAATGAAAACAGAAACTTATTTTTAGTTCACACCAAATAAGCTCTCGTTTAGAACAGGAAGTGACTGACCTACAAAGATTAAATCAATCATTAAAAGAATAAGGGTAATGGCTGCGGTTGCGCAGACAATGCTTGTGCTTGAGCTTAAGCTCTTAGCACGAAGGAACTGACCTACAAGCACTCTTGAGAGAATGCAGATACCAATCATGGAAACTGCAATCTGCCAGTCAAGGATTATAAAGGTGATTGCAAGGCAGAATACAGAAACACCGATAAGAGCTTTGCCGCCTAAGGTGCCGTATGAGCTAATAGGATCATCATTTTCACCAAAATTAAGACTTGTGGCAGCAAGTGCACTTAGCATTGACATAACAGCATATGCCAAAGCAATGGTCATATCTGGTTTAAAGATTTCATAATAGGTCTCAAAGCATGAGACATAAATCAGGCAGAACACAATCACAATAAGTGATTTGGTGCAGATATCCATCTTACGGATTAAAAGAGCAGTGAGCATCTTACAGATGCCTCCAAAGCTTAGACTGCCCAAAAGAAGAATATAAACTAAAAGGGCGATGCGAGATGCAAATAGAGAATTAGTCTTATAGCTTACAAGAATACTAATACCTGATACTAAAAAGCCCACCATAAAATATGGAATAGGCATAAAGCATGGGGTAGAGATACCAAGGTACCTTAAAGACTGCTTGCTAAAAAGAGCTCCTAATGTGGTAAAGGTAAAGAAAGAAGCAAAGAACTTTCTTACAAACAGGGTGAATAAAAGGAATGATGAGAGTTTTACATCCCTGTACTCATTCTGATCTGGTGTCTCTTCTTTTGGAACTTCAAATGAAGTCTTTTTAACATTAGCAAAAAGTTCCTGTGGATTTGTAAACTGACTTACCTGAACCTTTGGCTCTTCGTTAGTTACGTTTTCAGGTACCTTATTTATAGATGCCTGAGATTGCAGGTGAGTCTGATTATCAGAAGGAGCATTCTCATTCTGATTTAAAGATTGACTCTGTTCTTTTTTTTCAGCTTCTTTTTCTTCTTTTAAAGCTTTAGCCTTTGATAAAGCCATTAATTTCTCCTTTTCAAAGGATGCAAGGCTCTGACCAGGGGCTGGATAGATATTCTCAGGACCTTTTATAGGATCAGAAGGGGCAGGAATATCAGATTTTGCATGAGATACATTGCCTGTAACAATAGTCTGAGGCTCTGAATTTAGAGGAGCTGACACATTATCAGTTTGACCTGCACTATTCTTTGAATTTTCTTTATTTACATCAGTTTTAGGCTGTTTTTGAGGAACAAGAGGCTCACCTGGACCTATATATAAATGGTCAGAGTCTCTGCCTTCCTCATTTAAAAATGACTCATTACCTTGATATGAATAGTACTTATCGTCATTTTGCTTACTAATATTGTCTACAGGAGCTTTTGGCTCATTACTTTTTAGGGTATTAAAAGAATTCTCTGCAGGATTTGCAACAGTGTGAGTGTCATTATTCATTGCAAATTGTGACATTGCATGATCATCAGGGGCTTTTGCTGCAAAAGAAATATCATTAGGTAGGCTGTCAAAGGTATGATTGCCATCCAAGCCAAAATCAGGATCGCTCAGACCGTGAGCGATACTCCTGTTTGGCTGTGCTTTGGAATTTAGAGCGATTTTTTTGAAGAATGATGCTGTTACATTCTCTTCATTATTAGTATTTTTGTTTTTTGAGAAGAATTTAAAACCCATGTTCGTCCTGCCAAAAATTGCTAACAAAGCCTTAGTTATGTTGCAAAATTATTTCAGATTTGTATAATAGTCCATATTGTAACAAATAAAAATTAAAAAAAGACTTTGCCCAAAAAAATCAGTAAATTACATAAAATTATTTAGGCATACAGTTGGCAAAACAGCATGATTAAATTAGAAAATATTCACAAAATTTATAAGCTTGATAAAAAGCACACCTTACACGCTTTAAAGGGCATTGATTTACATATTAACAAAGGTGAAATCTTTGGTGTAATCGGTCTATCAGGAGCAGGCAAATCAACACTTATTCGCATCATCAACATGCTTGAAACTCCAACTGAAGGCAGAGTGATTGTTGATAACGCCGATATTACAGATTATAAAGAGTCACAGCTTCGTTCTGTAAGAAAACAGATTGGCATGATCTTTCAGCAGTTCAATCTTTTATCATCACTTACAGTTGCAAAGAATGTGGCTTTCCCATTAGAGCTTGATGGCTGCAATTCAAAAGAGGACATCGATAAAAGAGTAAAAGAGCTTTTAAAGATGGTAGGTCTTGAGGATAAGGCTGATGTATATCCAGCTCAGTTATCAGGCGGTCAGAAGCAGCGTGTAGGTATTGCAAGAGCACTTGCAACCAATCCTAAGATCCTGCTGTGCGATGAGGCAACCTCAGCACTTGATCCAAAAACCACAAGCTCAATCCTAAAGCTTCTATGTCAGTTACGTGACAAGCTAGGATTAACTATTGTTATTATTACCCATCAGCTTGAGGTTATCAAAGAGTGCTGTGACAGAGTCGCAGTTATCGATGAGGGCTTAATCTCTGAGATGGGCAATACCATTGATATCTTTGCAAATCCTCAAAAGTCATTAACCAGACGACTTGTAAGTGCGGTAGTACGTAAGGATTTAAATGCTCTTTTAGAGTACACCAAACTATCTGATACCTACAAAGCAGGGGCTAAAGCCTGGTTTGAGCTTTTATTCTTAGGTGATAAGGCAGAAGATCCTGTCATCGTTGAGGTGGCAACCTTACTGAATGTAAAGATTGGCATCATGAGCGGCCAGATTAACCGCATTCAGAATCAGCCATTAGGCGTACTTGTGGTTTCAGTAGAAGGCGATGAGGACACCATAAAGAGAGCTTATGAGGAACTTCAAAAGAGAGTTTACAGAGCACATCTTGTGGGCTATCAGGTAGAGGAGGCTTAAAAAATGGTAGATTTCTTATTATCACTTGGCTTTACCCCATATGCCTCAAAAATTACTTCATTACTTGTTGACGGTACTATTGATACAGCTTATATGGTGTTTTTAGCTACAGCTATCTCCATTATCTTTGGTGTACCACTAGGTGTGATTTTACTTGTAACCTCAAAAGGCTACTTCTGGGAATCACCTGTGTTCTACAATGTTCTAGGTACCATTGTAAATGCATTAAGATCAATTCCATTTATCATTCTGATGGTGGCAATTATTCCTTTAACCAAGTTTTTAGTAGGCACCAGTATCGGTACAACAGCAGCGATTGTGCCACTTACAATCTCTACAATTCCGTTTTTAGCACGTCTTGTGGAGACCTCATTAAGAACCGTTCCATACGGTCTTGTAGAGGCTGCTCAATCTATGGGAACAAGCCCATTTAAAATCATTAAAAAGGTTTTACTTCCAGAGGCTTTACCTGAGCTTGTACAGAACTTTACTTTAACTGTAATTGTAATCATCGGTTGTTCTGCTATGGCAGGCACCATCGGTGGCGGTGGTTTAGGTGATATTGCTATCCGTTACGGTTATCAGCGTTTCCAGGTTGAGGTAATGATTATTACTGTAGTTGTGCTGATTCTAATGGTGCAATTAACTCAGGTTGTAGGTGATTTTATCACCAAGAAAGTAGATCACAGATAACTGCATACTGTTATATTATGGTTTAAGGGCTGATCATTGTATCAGCCTTTTTTAATGGTGCTTTGATTTATATAAGTCCTATATTCATAGAACTTAATAGTAGCATCTTGATGGATTTTATGAGGCTAAAGAAAAGCCTAAAATCTGTCCTGTATGTGGAGCTTTGCTACATAGGAACGGACCTTGTAAAGGAGGCTTTTTCATCTGCTAAAAAAAAACAAAGCTCAAAAAAATGAGGAGACCTTTAGAAGATGACGAGGCGATGATTTCACAATTTAAAGATAAACCAATATTTCTAAAGTCCAAATTTCTTTCTGATATTTTCGGTATTTTTTAAGTGAATGATGCTCTTAAAAATCAGTCACTCCTGTTACTAGCCATAACTGAGTCTAATTTTGCAATATTCTCATTAGATCATAATTTCTATAGACTCTGTTTCTTTTAACATCCTTGTCAACAAATAATAATCCTTTGTCTGACAAAGAGTTTAAGGCTTTTCTAACTGTAATTTGAGAACCAACAGTAGAATCAAAGTCTGAAACTTTACAGTATGGATTAGAGAAAGTATACAGCCAGACTTTTCGTTCTGTTTCGAGTCTGCATTCTGAAAGGCCTTGTTTTGCAAGATCTTCAGCATGTCTCATTTTTTCTATAAGCTTTATTGCCATTCTCTGACAACATTCTAAAAAGAATTTGATCCAAGAAAACCAGTCAGGTTCATCGCCTCTAATTCCATTTAATAATGCATAGTACCTAGCTCTTTCTTTTTCTAATTCTTCGCTTACAAGAAATACTGGATAATCAACAAGCTTATAGCTCATTGCCATAAGAGCAATTAATATTCGACCTAATCGACCATTACCATCTAGAAAAGGATGGATTGATTCAAACTGAGCGTGCATGATTGCGATTTTTATTAAAGAGTCTACACGCTCATCCAAAATAATGCCTTCTGAACCATTGTATTTTTTGAAAGAGGAGTGAATTTCCTCATTCATATAATACTCAAGATTTGTCATGTAAAGAGGGATCTTTTCCGCTGAAATAGGTATATATACCGCATGTTCGATTTTATTGTCAGGACCTATGAAATTTTGAATTTTACGGTAAGAACCGCCAGCACAATTAGTATCTCTAGCATTCATCATTAAAATTTTATGTAGTTCCTGAATAAGTCTGGTGCTAAATGATGTTCCTTTTTTAATCAGATCTACTCCATGATCTAAAGCTTTTTTATAATTTAAAACTTGCAGCTCTTCCAAGCCTTTTTTTTGAGAAGGTTCGATCATTTCAAGAAAGGTAACCTGTGATCCTTCTATTTTTGTAGATTGAACAGATTCATTAAGAGAAAAAATACTTACAAGAGGAGAGGCTACAATAGAATGAGAAAAGTCACTTTTCATTATTCCGATCTGTAAATTAACTTTTGCAAGAGTTTTATAAATTTCTACCATTTGTTTTGAAGACAAAACAGGAGGCAAAAGCTGAACACCAGCCATAACTATTTCTCAATCCTAATAAATAACGTTGCAATAATTTTCGATAGATAATTTTAACTGAAAATATCTATCAAAAACGTAAACGCTTTTAACTTTATTAACTAATTGAAATATATAAAAATCTAATCAGAATATTTATGATTTAATTAGGCTCTTCGTGCATATCTGTGGGTAAAATTTAAAAAGCAGTGCACGATAAAGCCTTTATTTATGCTACTTTTAAATCATTACCACCTCTATTAGGAAGTGGTATAAAAATATTTGAGCAACCAAGC
>JAAYPN010000084.1 GCA_012519775.1 Aeromonadales bacterium
CTGAGAATTTAAAGGAAAAGGTTTTATCAAAATTTGTAGCTCATGATGAGAGTGAGAATTTAACATCTGATTTTACAGATGAGAATACTCTTTTAAATCAGAATACTACAGATGAGAGTGCTATAAATACTCCTGAAGATACACCAGAAATGAAGAGTGTTGAAAATCCATTTGCAAGTCTTTTCAAACCTATTCCTTCATCAACTGATACTATCGCATCAGGTAGCAGTACAGAGCAGACTTTAAATCAGAGAGTTGTAACTCTTGAAGAAAAGGCATCAGTATTCTCTGAGGCAAACACAGCTGATTTAACTGATGAGCTTTCAGATGATAACACTCAAAAGGCAACTGCTGATTTATCATCAGATGATTACGATCCTATTAAGACTGACAATAAGGATGTAATCAACTCAAATCTAAAGAACGCAGAGCAAAAGCCGGCTTTATTTAATACCCCATTTAATAATACTGACGGCAAGGTTAATACATCAGCTTCACAGAACAATGAGGCAATAAGCCAGAAGATCATTCATGATCTTGTTCCAAAAAATGAACTTGAAGACTCTGTTGTACCATCAGATATTAAAGGTAAAGGTCAGGATATCAGCACCATTACCACTAATGATGAAGCTATTGATGATATTGAGATTAACTCAATTCCAACAAAGACAGCAGGAGCAGCTGCCATCACCAATGGTCAGAATGAGCCTATTCCAACTAATACAGTAGTTGATGATGTACAGCCTGTTCAGGAAAAATCAGGACTGTTCTCAAAGATAGCATCATTATTCGGTGGTGGTAAAAAAGAACAGATATCAGAGACAAAAGCAGCTGAAACTCAAAGTGTTCAGACACCGCTTGATGCTGCCAACATGTTATCTTTAAGTGCTAAAGGCTCACCATTAGATAATATGATGTATACCCTAAGAACACAGATTTTAAACCCTGCGCTTCCACAGGCTTTAAAGAATGAAGCTAAAAGGTACTTAGAGCAGCTTGAAAACCCAATTGATGATTTACCTAGTGTATCTAATTGGCTTAACTTTACACAGGTACCAATGTCACCATCATCTCCTCAGGCATTAGCACTGCACCAGTGGGCATTTATGCTGCTTGCCATCAGATTCTCACAGATAGGTAAGTCTGTAGATAAATTCTTAAAGAAGAATGTTGATCTTGAAGAAGATGTATTTGACGAGGAATTAAAGAAGCTCTCATCTGCAGTTACAGGTGATGGCAAAAACGCAATAAAAGGCTCTCTTCAAGAGGCTTTAGATCAGATTATAAGATTCCAGAATCCTCCAAAGGAAAATCTGCCTGTACTTTATCAGTACATTCCTCTACCTCCATCATATGAAGGTGGTCGTGAAGGCGGATTCAATGCTCAACCTGTAATCGAAGAAGATGGCAAGCAGTCATGGCACCTGTCATTTGTCTTTGATTTAGAAGGCTTAGGACCTATTGAAATCAGAGCAGAAGCTAAGATCCCAGAATTGAAACTATCTGTCGTAGCAAGCACCTTAAAGGGCTTACAGAAAGTTCAGCAGTGTCTTCCTGTATTAAAAGAAAAACTGCAGAATATTGGTATTACCACAAGAACAGCATCAGCAAGACTAGGACAAGTACATTTAAGAGAAACAAATGTGGTTTCTAATGCACCTGCCAAGAGAAATGATGGTTCTAATCTGTCTGTAGATATTTAGGAAATACTATGGAAAACCAAGATCAAGATAAAGAAATTATAAATCCAGAGGTTATTGAGCCAAATGATGACATGTCCTCTATCATCAACGATAAGGCAGAAGGTTCAAGCAAGGTAAACACTACAGATGAAGACGGCTCTTTTAAAGCCACCTATGATAAGGCCGCAGCTGCTGTTGCTTTGAGCTATCATGAAGGTGATGAGTCACCATTTGTAAGTGCTTTAGGTTATGAGTCAAGAGCTCAGGCTATTATTGATATGGCAAAAGAGCTTGGCATCTATGTACATAAAGATCCTGCCCTCTTTGACCAGTTAAAAAATCTAAAAGAAGGTGCTAATGTGCCTCCAGAGCTGTTTGAAATTATCTCAACTATTCTTGCATTCAGCTATTATCTTCAGGGTAAGACACCTGCATCCTACACAAGAAAAGATGGTTCAAAGGCTATAAATACAGAAGCTTAATACTGATTTAAGTTTTTAAGGATTGAATTGCGGCGTGGTTTTCACCACGCCGTTTTTATTTGTAAGACTAATCGTTTGACTCGTCAGGTGAGTAAGGAACAGGCTCTTTATAGGAGCTGTCAGTTACAGTTACTGTACAGTTCTGATCTACATATCTAATCTTATCAAGACGTGCAGGTAGGAGATTTAAACCTGGCAGAATGCAGTTGTCACCAACTATGTTGCCTGACTTGTTGAAGTTTACGAATTTCACTCCGTCAGGACGCTTTAAATCAAGTGAACTTGGACCACCACGCTCCTGAAGGTATTTTGCGTATACTCTCATTGCACCTGATGAACCAAACAGACCTGTTGACTTGTTATCATCAAAGCCTACCCAGGTTGCAACAACCTGATCAGAATCGATACCTACAGACCAGGTATCGCGACTGTCATTGGTTGTACCGGTCTTGGTTGCAATATTAAGATTTGGGAACAGTCTGCCGATACGTCTTCCTGTACCAATCTTTGTAGCCTGCATCATTACATACATGGTCAGGTATGAATCACGAGGATCAAGTGTTGGTTCACGCTGTTCATCCTTACGCTCGTACACAATCTTACCGTTTTTAATTACAGTTCTTAAAGTGGTCAGATTCTTGTAACGGCCCTCTGTTGCAAGTGAGGTGTAAATCTGGTTTACCTCAAATGGAGTTAGCTCGATAGTACCTAAAAGAATTGATGGGTAGAATGGAATCCTTGATTTATCAACACCCACAGCAAGTAAGGTATCGCGTACTGAATTTAAACCTACACGCATACCGATTTTAACAGTTGGAATGTTCATGGAACGAGCCATTGCAACATAGGTTGCCATACTGCCATGGTACTTCTTATCATCATTGTGAGGCTGCCACTTTTTACCGTCGGCAAGTCTTACTGTAATAGGTTCATCATGAACTACGGTACCTAAATGAATACCACGGTTAAAGGCTGTTAAATAAACAAATGGCTTGATAATAGAGCCAACCTGTCTCTTACCTTCAACCACACGGTTAAAGCCCGCATACTGAGGAGTTCTGCTACCAACCACAGCTGAAACCTCAGCTGTTCTCCAAGAACTTACAACCATAGCAGCTTCAAGTCCCTGAAGATGACGTTCTTTTTCAATTACCTTAAGCTCTTCCTCAACAGACTTTTCAGCAGCAAGCTGTGCCTGAGGGTCAAGACTAGTAAAGATCTTAATGCCGTTACCTGACAGGAAATCAGAATCGAACTTTGAGGCAATCTCTCTTTTTAGAACACCCATGAAGGCAGGTGTCTTTGAGTAATTCATTGAGCCGCGCTTTATCACACCTAAAGGACGGGCTGTATACTGCTCATATTCTGTGTTTGTAATAATGCCACGGTTCTTTAAGACAGCTAATACAACGTTACGACGCTCTAAGGCCTGATCAGGATGTCTCCATGGATCATAGTAGGATGGGCCTTTAATGATACCGACAAGTAAAGCCATCTGATCCTGAGTCAGCTCTGATACAGGAACACCAAAGTAGAAGTATGAGGCAAGACCGAAACCGTAAACACCAGATGAGCCGTTCTGACCTAAATAGATTTCATTTAGGTAGGCTTCTAAAATCTGATCTTTGGTATAACGCTGATTCATGATTAGCGCCATAATAATTTCTTTAATCTTTCTTGAATAGCTCTTTTGTGAATTTAAAAAGTAATTCTTAACAAGCTGCTGAGTGATGGTAGAACCACCCTCAACTACTGAATGAGCGATAGTATTCTTTACAAAGGCACGAATGATAGCAAAGAAGTTAACACCAAGATTAGTCTTAAAAGAGCGGTCCTCAATTTCAAGCAGTGTGGTGATTAAAGCCTCAGGTACTTCCTGCTTGCTGATAAAGATACGATCCTCTTTTGGATCGATACGGTTGATTCGGTCTAATAAAACCGGATCCATTCTCACGTAGCCTAACTCTTCTTTTGTATCGGCATTGACGATTTTTGAAATTCTCTGGCCGTTAAACTCAATAAGTAAAGACATGCCAGGCTCAGTTGCATCCGGAAAATCAAAAGGACGACGCAAAACCACCATACGGCTTGTCTTATCGTTTACAGCAAACTCACCTGGACTTCTTGGATTGCTAACCTGACGGTATTTTAATAAACGAAGCTCATACTTCATCTGTTGCAAAGACAGCTTCTGATCGGCATAAAGCTCAAGCGGTCTTGAGTAGACAACTGCAGGTAGCACCCACTTGTCATCCACACCGAATTTTTCTAAAACAATTGAATCAAAGTAGACAAATAAAATGGCAAGCAGCACAAATGCACCAAGACCAGCCTCCAGAACAAGAGTTAAAAATCTTCTTTTAAAACTCTTTTTGCCAGGCTTCTTATCATTTTGTTTATCATCGCAGTTCTGATTGTCGCTGTTTGAAGAATCACTGCCGCCTGTTGAAGCTTTCGAATTGCCAGATGATGCCTTAAATGAAGCAATTTTATCTACTATGCGACCTAGAAATGAGCCCTCATCATTTTGTGCACTCTCATTTATCTTTGTACTGCCTTGCTCATTCTTAAAGGATGCATCACTGCTGTCAAAAGATGGCTCACTTTTGCTACCTATTGAGGCGAAACTGTCATTGCCAAAAGAACTGTTGTCAAAGGTAGGCTCTACTTTTTTAGAATTCTCTGATGCAGGAGTTTTTTTATCCATTTCATCTATGGCAGAAAATCCCTTTAAATATTCGTCTGTTGAATTATTGTTGTTCATAATCGTTGTCATTGCAAAATAATGCTCCATTATATCAAAATAGAGCTTATATAAATGAGCAATTGCTTAGCTTTGTGGAAGTTTTTTATCAGATTGTGTAAATAAAAAAATCTGAAAAACGGTACTCAGTTCAATGAATTTGACAATTTTACTGCGCTAATTTTGTTCTATGTCAAATAATAAATTTATAAACTTGATAGAAATTAAATACTCATGCATAATTGCGAACTTGAAGATATTAGCAATGTCTTTAGTATTAAATTATAAGTGAGTACTTAAGACTTCTGTATTTTTGGACGGAACTTAAGTTAAGGATGAGTATTATGGCTGACAATGAAAAGACTGCAATTGCAATCGACTCCATGGGCCCATTGGCTATTGCCGGTGTAGAACCATACCAAGAACAACCAGGCGAGGAATACATGAATGAGAAGCAGAAAGCTCATTTCAAGAAAATTCTTACCGCTTGGCGAGATCAGCTACGTAACGAAGTTGATCGCACTGTAGGCCACATGAAGAGCGAAGCTGCAAACTTCCCTGATCCTCTAGACAGAGCTTCTCAGGAAGAAGAGTTTGCCTTAGAGCTTAGAGCTCGTGATCGTGAACGTAAGCTGATTAAAAAGATTGATAAGACTTTAGCTAAAGTCAATAACGATGAGTTTGGCTACTGTGAGCAGTGTGGCATCGAGATTGGCATTAAGCGTCTTGAAGCACGTCCAACTGCTGATCTATGCGTAGATTGCAAAGCTTTAGCTGAAATTAAAGAAAAACAGCTAGAAGGCTAATTACCTTTATTATAGAAGATGGCTTTCAATAAGAATTGAAGGCCATCATCCTTTTATGTCTTACACCGGTCGTTTCGCACCTTCCCCAAGTGGACGTCTCCACTATGGATCACTTATATGCGCTCTAGGTTCATACCTTGTGGCAAAGCATTTTCATGGCAGAATTCTCCTTCGCATTGAAGATCTGGATTTTTACCGCTGCAAAAAAGAATACACCACACAAATCATTGAAGAGCTTAACTCTCTAGGCTTTGAATATGATGAACCTCCGTATATCCAGTCAGAGCATACTGAGGTTTATGAAAAAGCAATAAAGGCTCTTTTAGAAAAGAACAAAGCCTTTTACTGCGACTGCACCCGAGCAAAGATCAAAGAAACTCCATGCACCTGTTATCAAAGGCAACAGGAACTTGATTTATCAAAACCTCACTCTGTTCGCTACAGATTAGATGGCATTGAAAACATCTTTGATGATTTTCTACAGGGAAAAGTTAAAACTACCTTTAATGAGAACACACTAGTTTTAAAACGCGCAGATGGCATGATTGCCTATAATTTAGCCTGTGTTGTTGATGATATAAGACAGGGAGTTACTCAGGTGGTACGAGGCAGTGATCTTACAGATATAACGCCTGCGCAAATGTGTTTATACAAAGACTTTAAAGCAAAAGATGTAAGTTACCTGCACCTGCCTTTAGTTTTAGAAGATGAAAAACACAAACTCTCAAAACAGAATCTGGCAAAACCAGTGCTTGATTTGGACACAAAAGAGAATCTTCTAATAAGTGCGCTTGAATTTTTAGGTCAAGATATAAGCAGAATATATGTAAATTCAGGATGCAAAGGTATTTTAAATAAAGCTATTGAATCTTTTGATATAAAAAGAATCAATAGCCTTCCAAAACTCTGTCCTTATTTATAGATGCTACTTTTTCACAGCCATAATAACTGTAAATTTCTGATTTGAATAAACAGGTAATACCTCAGAGAATTTAGCCTCTCTTAGCCTAGAGATTTCTCTGTCTACACAGGTCTTACTGTCAAATTCTCTGCGCTCTTTCCATAGTGCAATATCATTCTCAGTATGGCCACTGCAGTAAATCTGCTCTATCCAGTAACTGTCGAGCTTTTCATTTAAAAATGGAGTGCGGCGCAGAACTCATCGTAGTTTACAAAGATACCGCCCTGTTTTAGGTTCTTGTAGATGATTGAAAAGAGTTTCTGCTTATCCTCGTTTTAAAGATGATGGATGGATAAGGCTAAGATGATGCAATCATACTTATCGCCTGGAAAATCATTTAAGTAATCTGAAACTATATAATGAAAATTATGTAAAGACTCAAAACGCTCTTTTGCCACATCAAGCATTTTCGATGCTAAATCAACCAATACAAAATTTGATTTTTTAGAATATTTATACCAGTAATAGGACAGTAAACCGGTAATATCCCCCAGATCCAGTAGTTTTTCAGGTTTATGAACACATGAGAGAATGAATTTAGTAGCGCCTATATAGAACTTGTCAAAACAAGTAATGAACTTCCTGCGGTTTTCATCGTACTCTCAGGCTACTTTATTGAATTGGCTTTCTATAGTCATAAAAGTAACCTATATAGCGGATTAAAGAGAAAAAAAACTCTTCTTTGTATAGTTTAATATACCATATTACTTATACATAAAAATTAACAAAGAGAGATTAAACTGCATTGATAATGTTAAAATGCTACAATGTGCGAGTTTATATTCAATGAGGATTAAAAAAATTTCTGCTCCATTGCAAGGACTTGATCTAGAAAGTCTTAAAAAAAATAAAGCATTAGTAAGAAAAAACGGCACTGCTAAATTAGTGGTGTCAGCATCAGATCTGAATCTTGATTTTAATGCTGTCTCTGAAAAAGCTATGAAAGTGGTTAGCCAGTTGCAAAAACACAACTTTAAAGCATACTTAGTTGGCGGCTGCATTAGAGATCTGCTGCTTGGTAAAAAGCCAAAGGATTTTGACGTTTCAACTGACGCAACTCCAGAACAGGTGCGAAAGATCTTTCCATCTAACTCAAGAATCATCGGCCGTAGATTTAAAATTGTCCATGTAATCTTTGGAAGAAACATCATTGAAGTTACAACCTTCAGAAGCAATAAGGTTGCACCTACAAATAAAGCCGAAAAGAAATTCTCAACAAGAATCTCTGATAATTCAGGTATGTTAATTCGCGACAATGTTTACGGTAAGAACATTGTTGAGGATTCACTGCGCCGTGACTTCACCATTAACGCTTTGTATCTTGATCCTGTTAAAAAGGAAATCTACGACTACAACGGCGGTCTTTATGATATAACACAGAACGTTATTGATATCATTGGTGATCCACAGGTCCGTTACTCTGAAGATCCTGTTCGTATGATTAGAGCACTAAGATTCAGTGCCAAATTGAACTTTAAGATTTCAAAGAGAACAGCTGATCCTATTAAAAAGCTTTCTTCAAACCTGCTTGATGTATCAAATGCACGTATGTTTGAAGAGGTTAACAAGCTGTTCCTGACAGGTCATGGTCATGAGAGCTTTGATATTCTAAGAAAATATCACATCTTTGAGTTGCTCTTCCCTGCAACTAAGGAATTCTTAGACAATCAGACCTTCCTGCAGTTTGTAGATTACGCTCTTGTAAGCTCAGATAACCGCTACAAGGAAAACAAGCCTAACATGCCTCATTTCCTGTATGCTGTAATTCTATGGACTGTATTCTCAGTACAGCTCTATCAGTTAAATCAGTATCAGTTCAGCATGGTAGAGCCTGTAGACAGCGCTAACCTTATTAAAAACGTTTTACACTGCGTCTTAAATGAGCAGCAGAAAGTTACCGCAATGCCTATGGCGGTATCTGACAGTATCAAGTCACTATGGAGAATGCAGCTTCGTCTGACCTCTTTTGAAGAAGAGGAAAATCCAAATACAGTAACTGACAGAAACATCTTTAGAGCAGCCTTTGACTTCCTGTGCCTGAGAGCTAAATTTGAGCCATTCTTAGAAAGCTATGTTAACTTCTGGCAGCCTTATTATCAAAAATCAAAGATTCAGGCTATGAAGATGCAGGCATTAAAAGAGCCAAAAGGTAAAAAAAAGAGAGATAAGTTAGAAGCAAAACGCGGTAAAAAGCAGACTTTTGCAACTGAAGGTTTTGAAGATGAAAAGAACCTGTCAGCCAAAAGAAAAGCTCAGCTTGATAAGGCAAGAGCATGGCGTGCTTCTATGAATCTGAGTTCATAGCATGAAAAACGTTCTACTGTCTTTAGGCTCTAATATGGGAGTAAGCACTGATATTATTAACAGTGCCTGTGAGGATATTAAAAATCATCCATCTGTAAGTTCATATGTAAAGTCATCTTTGTATCTTACAAAACCTGTAGGATATTTAGATCAGGATGACTTTATCAATGTTGCACTTGCAATTGAAACAGCTTTAGAACCTCATGAGCTTCTAAAGCTATGTAACGAGCTTGAACAAAAGTACAAGCGAGTTCGTCTGTTTAAAGATGGTCCTAGAACCTTAGATGTAGACATTATTGCCTACAATGATTTGCGAATTGAAGATAAAAACCTTATCATTCCACACGCAAGAATGCATGAAAGGGCTTTTGTATTAGCCCCGTTAAAAGAGATTGTTCCTTCATTTGTAATATGCTCTTTTAATAAAACCATAAGTGAACTCTACGAAGAACTACCAACTAAAGAAAAGCAAGGTGCTAAAGTATTAAATGGCTAAAGACAACTGCAATATCAAGCTTATAGTCGGTCTTGGAAATCCAGGTTCAGAATACGACCACACCAGACATAACATTGGTGTAGACTTTTTATATATGCTTGCTGATAAATACAAGATCTCACTAAGACCTGAAAACAAATTCTCAGGTCTTGTAGGCAGAGGCGATATTCTAGGTCATGAGGTACGTCTTGCATATCCTACAACCTATATGAATGAATCAGGCAGATGTGTAGGTGCTCTTTGCAATTTCTACAAGATCAAGCCTGAAGAGATTTTAGTCTGCCATGATGATCTTGATTTAGATGCAGGCCACATGAAATTCAAGTTCGGAGGCGGTCTTGCAGGCCACAACGGATTACGTTCAATAACAGCAAATCTAGCTAACTCTCAGAATTACTACCGCCTAAGACTGGGTATTGGTAAACCACCATCAAAGGAAGTAATAAACTGGGTACTAGGAAGACCAAGTTCACAGGACAAAGAGAAAATTGATGAAGCTTACGACACAGCGCTGATTGCTATTGAAAAGCTATTTAAAGAAGGGGTATCAAAAGCCACTTCACTTATTAACGGTTTTAAGCCACACTAGGAGATAAAAAATGGGTTTTAAATGCGGTATTGTAGGTCTTCCTAACGTAGGTAAGTCTACTCTATTCAACGCACTTACAAAGGCAGGTATTGCTGCTGAAAACTTTCCTTTTTGTACTATTGAACCAAATACCGGTATCGTACCAGTACCTGATCCACGCTTAGATGCAATCTCAGAGATTGTAAATCCTCAGAAGATTGTTCCTACAACCATGGAGTTCGTGGATATCGCAGGCCTAGTTAAGGGCGCATCAAAAGGTGAAGGTTTAGGTAACCAGTTCTTAATGAACATTCGTGAAACCGATGCTATCGCTCACGTTGTTCGCTGCTTTGATGACGAGAATGTTATTCACGTATCAGGCAAGGTAAATCCTGTTGAAGATATCGATGTTATCAACACCGAGCTTGCTCTATCAGATTTAGACATCTGTGATAAGGCGTTATCAAGATTAGAAAAACGCGCTCGTACAGGTGGTGATAAGGAAGCTTTAGCTCAGGTTATCGCTCTTGAAAAGTGCAAGCCTGCTTTAGAGCAGGGTAAGATGTTACGTGCTGTTGATTTTACAGATGCTGACAGAGCTGCACTTCGTAATTTCAACTTCCTGACCATCAAGCCAGTTATGTACATTGCTAACGTATCTGAAGATGGCTTTACCAACAATCCATACCTTGAGGCTGTTGAAAAGCTAGCTAAAGAAGACAATTCTATTGTAGTACCTGTATCTGCATCAATTGAGGCTGATTTAGCTTCAATGGATGAGGCTGACAGAAAAGAGTTCATGGACAGCCTTGGTATTGAAGAGCCAGGTTTAAACCGCGTAATTCGCGCAGGTTACAAACTACTAGGTCTTCAGACCTTCTTTACAGCTGGTGTTAAAGAAGTTAGAGCATGGACTGTTAAGGTTGGTGCTACAGCTCCACAGGCTGCAGGTAAAATTCACTCAGACTTTGAACGTGGTTTCATTCGCGCTCAGACCATCGGTTTTGATGATTTCATCAAATACAAGGGTGAGGCTGGTGCTAAAGAAGCTGGTAAACTTCGTTCTGAAGGTAAGGATTACATTGTTAAGGACGGCGATTTATTCGAGTTCCTGTTCAATGTTTAATCACTAGACAGTGATAAAAAAGCGAGTTTTTAAAACTCGCTTTTTTGTTATCTAATCAGTAAGGATTAAAGGATACCGTTTGAATTTACGATGAATACATCGCCTTTAATCTGCTCTAGAACTAATTCACCTGCTGATGAATTTAAAGAGCCTAAGAAGGTACTGCGTGGAGTTGTACCCATACATACCATACGTGCATTTAACTGCTCGCAAAGACGAGGGATCTCTTCATCGATACGACCTTGGATAACGTGAATATTCTTCTCTTCGATATTGTGCTTTTTAGCAAACTCATCGGCAAGCTTTAAATGTAGGCCGATAGGATTGATAGCACCACCTGCAACAATCTTTGACTGGTCAAGATTACCGCCCATTAAACCAGAATTTTGTGGGGTAACACAGTTAGCTAAATGCACCTGGCCATCAAAGCTCTTTGCAAAACGTGAAGCTGCATCAAATAGGTAGTCATCTAGCTTATCTAAATGAGCAACCTCATGAAAATCGATTGCAAGAACTACTGACTGACCTAACTGGGCAGTAGCTGTTGCTGTTCTTACAACTAAAACAGGTATGCTGCTGTTGCGCATAATTGAACTGTCAATATTGCTGATGAACATATCTCTTAGAGTATGACGCTTGTTTGCAGAAATAATTGCAATGTTATAGTTACCATTACGGCATTCATCGGTAAATGCAGTTGCTACTTCTTTTGAGAAAATCACTTTAAAGCTGAAGTTTTCAATACTTGCATAACTACGCTTTAATGCCTCAAAATTAGAATTCTCTTTTATACGGATCTGATCGATGTCAGCTTCTTTAAATTCGTTCACAACACGAATTGCAACAACTTCGATATCCTTATTAACCCGAGCATACTGTGCAGCACGGTCTAATGCAGGTTGAGCATCACTAGGTTTTAATAAAACAGCAAATTTGAATGTAGGAGTTACCATAACTACCTCCTTCTAGAAATATTAACTTTTTTAAATTATAGTTTGATTTTAAAACTAAAAATACTTTCGTCCCATATTTTTTCCCTAATATTGCGACATGCCTTTGCTTTTTTTTACTCTAATCAGAAAATATTGCATATAATGCAACGCATTTTCTTTTGTATTGCATAATTTAAGTTTAGTTTTATAATTGTGAGATACAATTTGAAAATTAAAGGTATCTTATGACACAAAGAACCATAAGCTTCACA
Organism: Aeromonadales bacterium; assembly: GCA_012519775.1. Lineage (GTDB taxonomy): Bacteria > Pseudomonadota > Gammaproteobacteria > Enterobacterales > Succinivibrionaceae > Succinivibrio. The sequence continues at coordinate 12,373 of JAAYPN010000084.1, forward strand.
GAAGCTGTATATAAAATCGATGAAGAAAAAAAAGTTAATCTAGGAACTCTTACTATTTCCCCAAATGATCTGATTGTTCTAATCGGTGGCAACGGCAGCGGGAAAACCTCTATTGCACGCGCTTTAAACGAAGAGCTTGAACTTGAATCCGGTGTAATTCCATCAAAATATCATTCAGTTTTGGTTTCTTTTGAAAAGCAGATGGAACTGTTCCAGGCTGACTATGAAATGAGAAACTCAGACTGCACCACAGCAGACGAGGAAATCGGTATCACTCCTGCTAAATACCTTAAAGATGATGATCCTGAAGTTCTACCTGAGCTTATTAAAGGATTGAACCTTGAGAAGCTTATGGATAAACCTATACGTCTTCTTTCAGGTGGTGAAGGCAGAAAAGTGCTGATTGCTCATGCATTAGCAGCAAAACCTAATCTGATTATCTTTGATACACCATTTGATGCTCTAGATGTTGAAACAAGAGCGGAGCTTTTAAAGCTTATCAATGAAATTCATATCAAATATCAGACACCTACAGTTTTAATTGTAAACCGTCCAACAGAGATCCCTGAATCACTTACCTCAATGGGTATCATTCAGAACTGCTCTATTGCAAAGATTGCCTCACGTGAGGAGATTGAAGCTGATGACGATGCAAAAGCATTATTAGGTTATGCTTCAATTCCTGATGTAACTCCACCTAAGGCTCCAAGCAAACTTGCTCTTCCAGAAATTGAAGGCGATACCATCGTATCTTTAAAGAAGGTAACTGTTGAGTATCAGAGAGTTGTTTTAGATAAGCTTGATTTTGAGGTAAAGAAAGGTCAGCAGTGGCATATCATGGGACCTAACGGTGCCGGCAAGTCTACCCTGCTCTCTTTAATTACAGGAGATAACCCACTTGTATACGCTAATGATGTTACCGTATTTGGCTTTAAGCGCGGTACAGGCGAATCAATCTGGGATATAAAAAAGTACTACGGTGTAGTATCAGGTGCACTGCATCTTGATTATCGTGTAAACGGTCCTGCACTGAATGTGGTTTTATCAGGTTTCTATGATTCAATTGGTTTATATAACAAACCATCAGATGAGGAAATTACTGTTGCAAGAAAGTGGCTGCAGCTAGCAGGCCTTGCAGATAAAGAGCACGAATCATTCAAGTCACTTTCCTTTGGTCAGCAAAGACTTTTACTGATTGTACGCGCTCTGGTAAAGAATCCTCCATTACTAATCCTTGATGAACCTTTGCAGGGTCTTGATGGTTACTCAAGAGCTTTAGTAAAGTCATTCATCAGCTACGTGATGAAAAACTCAAGAACAAGTATCCTATTTGTATCTCACCATCAGGAAGACTTACCAGATGGCTTTACAAACAGATTGTCATTTGTACCAAGTGGCGATGGCAATTTTAAGGTTGTTCAGGAAAAACTAAATTAAGACTTTTCACATTCAGCTCTCTAACTAAAAATTAGAGAGCTTTTTTGTATGTAAAAATTAAAGAGCGTGAGATTTCGCTCTAGAAGAGATTTACTTTCTTGAAAGGTACTGCCCCTGACACACATACTGATATGTTGTAAGAGCCTCTAATGCCATAGGGCCGCGAGCGTGCAGTTTCTGTGTTGAAATTGCAACTTCAGCTCCTAAACCGAACTGACCTCCATCTGAGAAGCGTGTTGATGCATTTACATAGACACAGGCAGAACCTGCTGCATTTGTAAACAGATTAGCATTTACTAGTGAGTCAGTTAAGATTGCATCTGAGTGAGATGCATTATGCTTTCTTAGATGTGCAATAGCCTCATATACATCATCAACTAAAGTAAGGTTCATCTTTAAGGATAAGAACTCTCTGTAAAAATCCTCAGCAGAGCCCTGCTCTAATTTCTCATAGCCATTGCATATTTCATAAGCACCGTTGTGAGCAACGACAGCTACCTGCTTTTCTTTTAATTTTAAAAGAAGCTTTGAAATAAACTCTTTTGCAATATTCTTGTGAACTAAAAGAGTATCTAAAGAGTTACATGCTGATGGTTTTTGAGTCTTTGCATTTATAACAATATCTACACTCTTATCTAGGTTAGCGCTCTCATCTACAAAGATATGAGAAATACCAAAGCCACCGATAATTACAGGAATTGCAGATTCTCTCTGACACATTCTCTGAAGTTTCTCACCGCCACGAGGGATCAGAACATCGATGTAGTCATTTAAAGACAGCATTTCTTTAACTAATTCTCTATCAGTGCTCTCAAGGAAGGTTACACCATGCTCGTTTAAGCCTGAATCCTTTAATGCCTTAGAGATTAGCTTATGTAAAAGACAGTTGGTGTTAAATGCCTCAGAGCCGCCTCTCAAGAAGCTGGCATTACCTGATTTTAAGCATAAGGCTGCAATATCTACAGTCACGTTAGGACGAGACTCGTAAATTACGCCTACAACACCAAAAGGAACTGATTTTTTAACTAAAGATAAACCGTTTGGAAGTGTTCTGCCATCATAGATTTTACCAACAGGATCATCTAACAGGGCTACCTTGCGAACACCTTCTACCATCTCTTTAAAGCGGCTGTCATTGAAGGTTAATCTGTCAACTAAAGCCTCAGGCAGATTGTTGTCTTTAGCCTTTTGAACATCCTCAAGATTTACCTTGTAGATTAACTCTTTGTTTTTATCAAGTATATCTGCAATTCTGTTTAAAGCATCATTCTTGGTTTTAGTATCGAGTAATGAAAACTCGTAACCTGCGTTTCTTGCATTCTTTGCTAATTCTTTAATATCTTGCATTTTATTTATCTTTTAACACTAAATCATCGCGATGAACTGCCACATCACCATGTGTAAAACCTAAAATCTTTTCAAATTCATCAGAAGCTTTTCTGGCAATTAGATTTAATTCATCTGATGAGTATCTTGTAAGTCCGCGTGCGATAACATTACCGCCAAGATCCTTAATCTCCACTGTAGCACCACGTAAAAACTCATTTTCAATTTTTACGATGCCCTTAGGAAGAAGTGAAGAACCACGATTTAAAATGGCGTTCTTTGCACCATCATCTACAACAATTGCGCCCATTGCTAGGGTTGCAGAACTGATCCAGGATTTACGGGCTAAAATAGGAGACTTTGACGGCTCAAAGGTGGTTGCCTCACCTTTTCCTTCAACAAGATCAAGAATAATTGAAGGATCAGAGCCAGCTGCAATGATCATCTTTACACCAGCATCTGTTGATATTTTAGCAGCTTTAATCTTTGTAGCCATACCGCCTGTACCTAAAGAGGTACCAGAACCGCCTGCAATCTCAATGATATGCTCATCAATAACAGATACTGAATTGATTAGCTTTGCATCCTTATCTTTTCTAGGATCGCTTGTGTATAAACCTTTCTGATCGGTTAAAAGGATCACTAAATCAGCTTCAACTAAAACACCTGATAAAGCGGCTAAATTATCGTTATCACCTACTTTAATTTCTGATGTACTTACAGCATCGTTTTCATTGATAATTGGAATGATCCCCATTTCAAGCAGAGCAAACAGAGTATCGCGGGCATTTAAATATCTGTCACGGCTGTCAAGATCAGCTCTTGTAATCAGGATCTGACCTACCTTTAGTGAATAGATTGAGAACAGCTTTTCCCACTCTTCAATTAACTTAACCTGACCTACAGATGCAAGCATCTGCTTGTAGCGAACATCCTTAGGTAAGCTTATATGATTTAAGAATTCGCGGCCTGCTGCAATAGCGCCTGATGATACTAAAATCACCTCTGCACCCATTGATTTTAATTTAGCCACCACACGAACAATCTCTAACATATGAGCTCTATCCAGATTCTTTGAGCCGTTAGTTAAAGTGCTTGAACCTAATTTGATGATAATTCTTTTATTTTTCAGAGAATGCATTTAGAAACCTTAATTATTTAGTTTTTCTACAAGGAATTTACTTATTCTTTCAATAGAGTCTTTAACAAAAGCTGAATAACCTTCGTTCTCATGCACATACAAAGAAAAATCCTTGTAGTTGTTTTCAAGCAGAGTAATGTCATTTCCTGACACATAGGAATTTTTAATGGTACATACTAGTGTCGGGGTGGTACATCTATTGGAGTTTGACAGTATTCCCTGATTCTTTAAAGAGAAGGCTTTAAAGCGCGGAATTAAAATTTCCCAATTGCTTGCATCAAGATTTAATCTGTTGCACAGAGAAGATCTTAAGCATAAAGGCATAGAGTCTAGATAGTCTTTTTCAGTAAAGATGGAATGCACAAATGGAGTAATAGCAATAAGTGCTTTAACAAGATTTGGCTTCATTAAGCTTGCTCTAATACAGGTAGTTGCAGCTAATGCTCTACCCATTAAGGCAATTTTTGTTGAATCGATACAATTTAAGGTTGAAAGATGCTCTAAGGCAGCTTCCACACCTAATGAAAAGTGGTCATCTAAATTAAGCTTGTCACATGCTCCTGTTCCTGGCATTTCAATCAGAAACATAGCAATATTGTTTGGCTTTAGATAATTTGTAAACAGTCTGAAATGGTCTTCAATGCTGTTCTCATAAGAGCAGGCTACCACAAGGCATGGATGCACTGATTCAGTATCAGGTAAATGAAGATAACCTGTAACCTTTTTACCGTCGACAGTAAATGTCTCTTCTTTAATAGGTACAAGATTTGGGTCAACCTCAAACATCTGCTTATAGCATTTTCTGCACAAAACGTCTGCTTCTAAAGCAAGTACATCTGATTTTAAATTTGGATAAGCCGCAATTCCAAAATAGCGGGCTGCCATTCTGAAGTTGTGAGATGCACATTGCATATCCCCCTTCTCCATTGCAGCACGCGCTTTGGTCACTCGTGACTGAGCAATTGTTGAAAACTCATAAATCCAGTGGCCAGGACCATATTCTTTTACAGTATCAAGGCACTTAGGTCTGCTTCTTTCATTTTTAGAAACACTGATTTTAGCTAGAGCTTCATCAATATCAAGCACATTACCGCCGCCTATTACCCAGTTGAAGCGGTGAATAGGTCTGTAATATGAAGGTGTAAAACCAAAGGCAGAATCTTCATAAGACAGCTTTGGCAGTTCTACTCCACTATTAGAAATCATGGAGGTTTCTTCATATTTAAACTTTGGCTTGAATAATTTTTCGCTAAGATTTTCAGATTGCATGTTGTTTTCCAAATATGTTACTCACTTAATTTTACTAGAAAATTTATGATATTTCACAAGAATTACTTAATCTTTAATTGTCAAGCTATCACTTAAGACAAAGTCAGTTTTTACAGAATCAGAAATTAAAAATTTACAAATTCTAAAAACCTGATTTTTTGTAAATTCCGCAAGAATTCTATGTAAAAATTCGAGTTTCCCACAGGTTGGAAACATGAGTTTTCCACAGTTTACACCCTAATCCACCGAGTTTCCCACAGTTACAGATGAATTGTAGTGGATAATTTTAAAATTCAAAAACCAGAATAAATTTGCCCAAAAATAGTCCATAAAAACGTATTCAAAATTATTTGTAAAAAAATTTCTTGCAATTTTGAACTAGAGATTAACTTACTGAAAAAAAGTAATATTTTTAATAGAATTTTCATTTGTTACTTTATACCAGCAAAGACATATGATTTTTCATGTCAATAATTATATTTTTTAGACGTACAAAGAGTAATTAAGATAGATGAGGAAAATTCTCAAATAAAGCTCAAAAAATAAGGCCTCAGAGAGAAATTTGATGATTTACAAAAAAGTTTCCCACAGCTGTGGAAAACTTTTTCCACATAAAAATACCAAAAAATATTTTTCAATTTTGCTTTTTTAAAAGGGTATACCTTATTGTTTTTACTAATTTTTTTATTATTTTTTAGAATAATAAATTAGCTGAATTTTGAAGCAAGTAGTAGTTTGAAGAACAGAGACTTTTTTATTTCCCACCAGGTTTCCCACAGGTTGTAGATAACTAAAAAATAGACAGTTAAATTTTCAGTTTTGAAACTCATGTATTCTTATGTATTGTTTATTATTCATTATTCAATATAAATATCTGTTATTACATAGTTTTATTTTGTATTTCGATGAATTTTCTATTTAATAAAAGTAACATTTCAGTTTGAATTCAAGCCTTCATATGCGATTTTTCCTACAGTGCAGTTAAAAAATTCACTGATTGTTGATAAACATATATAACTTATTGAATATTAGATACTTTTTTAATTGCAAGAACTTTAATAAAATAGTTTCCCACAGGTCTTAAATGGCTAATGAATCAAAATTACCCACAGATACCACCATAATCCACCGAGTTTCCCACAGGTTGTGGAATTTTGTGCAAAACAAAGAAATTTGCGTTTTTTCTTTCATTTCTGAAATTATGTAATGTTACTTTTTGTGGATTACGAATGTGAATTGATGATGATTTAAAGTAGAAAATGAAAATTTTACTTTTACTATCTAATGCTTCAAGGCACTTAATATTTGATAAAATGACTAAAATTTTTAAGGACTTACTGTGGCTAAATCAAAACTATTAAGATCGGGCGCCATAACAGCTAGCGCTACTTTTATGTCCAGAATTCTGGGCATGCTCCGTGACATTGCAATTGCATCTTTATTAGGTGCCTCACTATCAGCTGACGTATATTTCTTTGCTAACCGCATTCCTAATTTCTTTAGACGACTTTTTGCTGAAGGAGCATTCTCTCAGGCATTCGTTCCTGTAATGAGTAAAACCAAAGAAGAAGGAGATAAAGAAAAGCTAAAGGTTCTCTTAAATAAGACAGCTGGTACCCTAGGTGCCATTGTGCTTATGGTAACGATAATAGGTATGTTAGCCTCCCCTGTACTTACAGCATTCTTTGGCTGGGGTTGGTATCAGGCATATCTTGATAATACTAAAGATGCCATTAAGTTCACTCAGGCAAGTTATCTTTTAAAAATTACTTTCCCGTACCTTTTCTTTATTACCTTAACTGCACTTACATCGGCAATATTAAACGTATATGGAAAGTTTTTAATTCCTGCCATTACTCCATGCGTTTTAAATGTGGTGTTAATTGTCACCTGTTATTTTGTAGCACCATACTTTAATGATCCTAACGTGGTTTTAGCCTATGGTATGGTTGTAGGTGGTGTATTGCAGCTTATTCTGCAGATACCTTTTATTCTCAGATTAAAACTTTTTATTATTCCAAAATTCGACTGGAATCATGAGGGTGTCAAAAAGATTAGAAAACTTATGCTGCCTGCTATTGTGGGAATTTCAGCAAGTCAGATTAACCTTATCGTAAATACAGCATTAGCATCATTTTTAGCAACAGGTGCCATCTCTTATTTATATTACTCAGACAGATTATTAGAGTTTCCTATCGGTATCTTTGCTGTGGCTATTTCCACTGTGATTTTACCATCCCTCTCAAAGATTGATATTTCAAAAGATCATGACAAATATGTAAACACCCTAGACTGGGGTGTAAGATTGGTACTGTTTTTAGGTATCCCATCTATGTGCGGTATGATTGCGCTAAAAGAGCCTATCTTGCGTACAATCTTTATGAGAGGCGCCTTTACAGCCGATCATGTAGCTTTATCATCAGCATCGTTACTAGCATCTGTATCAGGCCTATGCGCTATTATGCTAGTTCGCGTTATCGTACAGGGATTTGCTGCAATTGAGGATACAAAAACCCCTGTAAGATGCTCTGTAGTTGCAATCTTTGCAAATATTATCTTCAATCTGATTCTGGTATGGCCTTTAGACTATATTGGTCTTGCTCTTTCAACAGCATTAGCTGCCTACGTGAACATTTCACTGTTACTTTATTTTCTGCATAAAAGAAAGATTTATAACCTCTCAAAGGCAACCATTCTCTTTACCTTAAAGGCACTTATTGCAGGTACTGCTATGGCAGTATCTTTAAAGTATATTGCTCCAGGTTTTGATAAATGGGTGGAAATGACTACTCTTGAGGCGGTATTACACTTAACTTTATACGTAGGGGTAGGCGGATTTATCTATATTCTTGTATGTGCTCTTTTAGGAATTAAGCTTAAAACCTTAAGAATGTAGCTGTGTAACCATTTGATAAATGATGAAAAAATGTAAATTAACGCACAATTATGAAATCCAAAAGTGGCTTTGTTTTATTTATATCTTATAGTAAGGTTATGTACAAAGGTATAGATAAGAACTAGGAGTTAACGTATGAAACAGTATAACCGTATATTAGTGGTAGCAGAGCCCAAAAAGGATGTGCAGGTTGCTTTAAAGCGTGCGTTAGACATTACCAGGTTCAATCCAAGAGCTGTAATTACCTTTTTAAGAGTTGCCTATGACTATTCATATGATCTTCTCATTCTAAACAAGCTCAAGGAAAAGCCTGTTCACGATGATATTGAACAGACCTATATTGAGAGCATGGAAAAGACCATTGAACTTTACAGAAATCAGTGCAATTCAGAGACTACCATTATTCCAAAGGTGGTTGAAAGTAAAGATGTTGGTGAGGCCGTTGTTGATGAAATCAACGGTGGTAAATATGATTTAATCATTAAAGCCGCCAACCATCACGGTGTTTTAGACTCAATTATCTTTACCCCTATTGACTGGTATATCCTAAGAAAATCTCAGATCCCTGTTATCATTGCAAAGGATACTAACTTTGCTGAAGGCGGTAATATTGTCGTATGTGTGGATTTCTCTGTTAAAGAGCATTCACTTGCAAATACCGCAATGCTTCGCGAAGCTCAGATTCTAGCTAAACTTACCAAGGGCACTATTCATTTAGTAAACTCAGCACCTGTATACCTTCCAAGTATCATGCTTGAGGTTCCTCACTACTCTCCTGCCTTATATGAGGAGAATGTTGTTAAAGAGCATAAGAACAGACTAAGAGCTTTTGCTCAGAAACACCATATTCCAGAAAGTCAGTGTCATACCCGGGAAGGTATGCCTGATGATGTGATCCCACAGATCTGCAATGAGCTTAATGCACGTGCAGTATTTATCGGATCAGCAGGTCGTACCGGCGTAATGGCAGCACTAATAGGTAATACCTGTGAGGAAATCGTTGATGATATCGATGCTGATTTATATGTGCTAAACAGCAAGACCATCAACAAATAATCAAAATTGGCAAAAGACAGACAAACTATTCATATTTAGTTGTCGTAAGCGCCGCAGATACAAATTCCACTTTTTCTGTGGCGCCTTTTTGCGCATATCTAAAGCATATCTTCAGTTTAATAAAGTTTTTCTGCTCTATTTTTGAATATTAGATTTATATATTAAGCAAACTGCACTAAAATTGGTGCGTCATTTTTATCTGACAAATAAATTCGCTACAATCTAGAAAAAATAAATAGAGCTTTAATCATGTCAGATCTTAATAAATGCCTATACAGTACTTTTAATCTTTCTAGTAGGTTATCTGTTTAAGCGCTTTAGCCTGGTGGATATAGCAACTGCCAGAAAACTATCCTATGTAGTAATGTATGTAACTCTTCCTTGTGCAATCTTATTTGGAAATTCGCAGGGAATTGAAATTGAATTAATCCTCTTTTTTATTCTGCTCATTGCCTTTGCTGTAATTTTTCCTCTTTCTGTTTGTTGGATTTTTCTCTATCACAAAGATCCTGACCGCTGTGTTTAATCCATGCTCAATTTAGGTGGATTTAATATCGGTAACTTTGTTCTGCCATTCATGCATAATGTGTTAACACCTGAGGGTTTTATTGCGCTGTGCCTATTTGATGTGATAAACGCCTTCTTCTGCTTTGGCGGTGTTTACTGCATGGCTTTATGGTTTAACAGAAAAGGCTTTGTAACAAAAGATCATATCGATTTAAAGAGAATTATAATTGAGCTTTCAAAGTCAGTTACCTCATACTGCTGCATCATCTCAATCTGTCTTTCAGCACTATCCATTCATATTGATGAGACCATTTTGCATCCATTGAAGGTAATAGGAGGCTCTAATACCTTCTTATGCATGTTCATCATTGGTGTGGCTTTGAACTTTGATATTTCAATTGCAAAATTATCAGGCATTATAAAAATGCTGTTTTTGCGTTATGGACTTGCGCTGACAGCTGCTGTTGCCTTATGGACTCTTCTTCCATACAGCAATGATGTGAAACTTATTCTTGTGGTGATTGTATTTGCGCCTATCACTTCTTTTGCACCAATTACAGCAATCAGAAGTCTGCCTGAGTTTGCTGAGGATTCGGCTAATCTGAACATGGTTTCTGTAATTACCTCAGTAATTATTATTACTGCTATAAATACACTGATACCACTTATTATGTCACTATAAAATTATTTATAAGCGATAACGTAATGCCACTTCCAGGTAAGCCTAACGCCTTTATCGCTTTTATAGTTCTGCTCATACTTTTCAATAAACTCGTTCAATTGAGTTTTTGTCCAGATCCTTCCAGATAACCCGCTTACACCAGTACGCTTAAAGCTTCTTAACATGCTTTTCACGTCTTTATAGTAAAGTACGATTTCTCGTGGCATTAGAGTGTAACAAGGGAAAATTCCTGAGAGCATTTTCTGAAGAGTTTTCTGATATTTATAGGCAAGAGATAAACCCGAGCAGTGTTTAATCTCGGCAAAATTTCCCTCAGAAAAAATTGAAAAGGCAAGACAGCCATTGTCTTTTAGGTAGTATTTGAAATCTTTTAAAACTTTTTCAAGATCACTCATCCACTGCAGGCAGGCATTAGATATGATTAAATCGAATCGGTCCTGCTCTTTAAAATCAAGCGACTCGGCATCTTTTATAAGATAGGATACGCGCTCACTTTCTGGTACTGCGTTTTTGCAGTGCAATAGCATAGACTTGCTAATGTCATTTAGTATAAGGTGTTTAAAATCAAGATTATCAGCAATCATTTTTGATAAAAGACCTGTACCGCAGCCGATCTCTAAGATTTCATCATATGGCTGAGATTCAACTCTATCAATAAGCTCACGTGCCATGACCGCCTGGACATTGGCATCATTCTGATAACTATCAGAGGCTCTTGAAAAACGCTGCTCTACTAAATTCTTGTTAACTAACATTATGACTCTAAAACTTTTTTTATTATATCAAGGCTATAATGAGCAATATCTTCACATACAACAGATGTATCTGTCTTATCCCATGCTGATAGCTGATTTTTAGGAGTGATAATTTTATCTTTATTACCGACAATTGCCAAATCATAATTGAAATTTTCAACAGATGGAATGATGGCAAGCTCTTTAATATAGTTTAATTCAGCCTTTAATGAATCAATGCTTCTTTTAGGTTTTGTATTGACATACTCCTGATACAGGGCTGCATTTAAACACATTCTACGAATGAATTTTGCGTAGGTATCCTCATTTAAGGCATCAATTGTAGCCTGCCACAAAACCATAGGAATACCGTAGTTATCATCAATGCCGGCTATTGTACCGTTGATGGCTGTAGCTTTTGTAACCTTTGATAATAAAGATGCCTTATTAAGGACTTTAGGTGCAATCATTACACCCATTGACCAGGCAACAAGCTCAATTGCCTTGTAATTTTTCAGCTTTTCGCAGTCAAAATCTAATGACTCATAGTCATAAACAATAGCATAATCATCCTTTGTGCACTCTTTTGTAACCTCAAAGGGAGTTGCATCCTGTCCATAACCTAAAAAGAACAGCTTTAGAGAGTCAGTGCCGTTTTGCTTTAAAAATTCAATTTTCATAATCAGATTCTGAATGCTTTAATGGTTTTTGCTAGTTTCTCGACTTCACTATCTGTAAGTGATGCAGTAAGTGATAAGCGTAATCTTGCCTTGCCTAAAGGAACTGTAGGATGACGGATTGGCATTGCATAAAAACCGTTATCTCTAAAGAAGGCAAATGCCTTAATTGCCTTGTCATTATCGCCTGTAATAAAAGGAATGATTTGAGATGATGACACGTTCTCATAACCGCACTCAATTAAGGTCTCATGAATAAAGTCACTGATTCTATACAATCTGTCTCTTAGTGCCTGTGCCTTTTGCATGTACTTTAACATAAAGGCATTGTGAGCAAAGGTAAATGGAGATAGCGCAGTTGAGAAGATTAAAGAGCGAGTGGTATTTATAAAGTAGTCATGAGCTACTTTATTTGATAAAAGACAGGCTCCCTGTGAGCCTAAACCTTTACCGAAGGTTGTCAGGATAAAATCAATGTCTGATAGCTTGTTCTCACTTGCGCAAAAACCTGCTCCATTATCGTTATAAAGACAGAATGAATGAGCCTCATCAACATAGATGTAAACATTGTCATAGCGCTTTTTTAAGGCAACTAAAGCATTTAAATCGCACTTGTCGCCATCCATACTAAAGACAGCTTCTGTAACAATGATAATAGAATCATATTTCTCATGATTTGCCTCAATAAGTCTTTGCAGGTGTTCATAATCATTATGAGCATAGCGAAGACATTTACCCTCAGCGCCCTTAATACCGTTGATAATTGATGCATGGGCAAGCTTATCTGCAATAATAAGATTCTCTTTAGTTGCAAGAGCTCCAATTAAACCGCTGTTAGCTGCAAAGCCGCTTGTAAAGAAAAGAGCTGATTTATTAAATAGTGACTCCATTACCTCTGTCGCCTCAAGGTAACTCTCATGAGCACCTGTAAGAAGTGGCGAACCAGATGAGCTTTGCCTGATATAAGGACCTGATACGCTATCTAAAAATTCCTTTGCAAGATTAAGATTAGATGCAAGACCTAAATAATCATTTGAAGATAGGTTGATGTAATCTTTGTTATCTACGATAATTTTACTTTGATGCTGACTTTTAGCGACGATAGTGCGCAGTTTTCCTGCCTTTAGATTCTCGTCTAAAAGCTGCTGCATGTTCATATATAAACTCAAAACAACCTTCTTATTTTTTAGATAATTATTTAGTTCTTCATTATATAGGTATCAGACATAAACTGCCTATTTAATCTTTTTTTGTCAATTCAGGCAATTAATAGGCGAACTGACTTTTAAAGAAGAATTTTTCAAAAAAAACACAGTATATTATACGTATATGCAAATTTTTTTATAAATCCCATGTATAATACTCAAACTTCCCCTATCAAAAGATTATAATATTGTCAAACTCAACGAAAATTAGGTAAAAAAGTGAGCATTTCAATTTCAGATCTTGAGCCAAAGGCGCTTTGGTCGATTTTTGACAGAGTTACATCTATTCCTCGCCCTTCAGGACATGAGCAGAAAATTGCTAAGTTTATTATGGATTTTGCAAAAGCTCATCAAAAATCCTGCACAATGGACGAAACAGGAAATGTCATTATCGAAGTTGAAAGCAATAATGGCAAAAATGCCCCCCTGGTAATTTTACAGGGTCACATGGATATGGTACCTGTTGTTGAATCAGGTTACAGCCATGACTTTTTAAACGATCCTATCGATACCTACATTGACAATAATAAGGTTAAGGCTCATCACACCACTTTAGGTGCTGACAATGGTATTGCCATTGCAATGATGCTTGCTTTAATCTCAGAACCATCATATAAGCACGGACCATTGCGTCTTATCTTTACAGTTGAGGAAGAAACCTCAATGAAAGGTGCCAGCCTTTTAGATAAGAAATATCTTCAGGGAGATTATCTAATCAATCTTGATTCTGAGGATAACGGCTATGTATTTGCAAGCTGTGCAGGCTCCTGCGATATCAACATCGGATTCGGTTACGACACTGTAAAAACAGAAAACACCAGATCACTTGAGATCTCATTAGATGGTTTCAACGGTGGTCATTCAGGTGCCGACATTCACCTAGGTCGCGCTAATGCCATCAAGGTTTTAGCTACCATGCTAAATGATCTCGCTGAAGACTATGATTTCTTTATCGAATCAATCGATGGTGGCTTTGTAAGAAATTCAATTCCTACAAAGGCAAAGGTAACATTAGCGGTAGATGAGTGCGAGTTTGATGCTTTTAAGGATGCTGCAGTTAAATGCTTTAATGAGGTTTATGAGATTTTCAGTACAACCGATCCTAAAGCTACATGCACTTTAAAAGATACCGATACAGTAAACTCACTTGCCTACGCTCAGACACTTGATTTAATTCATTTACTTGTAGCTCTACCAGATGGTATTGAGAGAATGTCACCTGTTTATGAGGGTATTGTTGAAACCTCTATAAATCTTGGTGTTGTAAAAACTCTTGATAATGCTATTGAGATTTCTCTACTGCCTCGCTCATTATCAGGCAGAGCATTAGAAAAAGAGACTGCAAAGGTTTTAGCTTTATGTGACCTTACTGATTCAGTAGAGGTTAGTGTATCTAATTTACATGAAGCATGGGAATCAGCTTCTCATACCCATTTAATTGAAGTTTTAGATAAGTGCTACAAGGAAATTACAGGATGTAATTTCAAAATCACAGCTCTTCATGCAGGAGTTGAATGTGCTCAGTTTGCAAAGGCTAATAAGGAATTACAGCTTATTTCCATTGGCCCAACCATTGAACACCCACACTCAATTGACGAGTGCTTGGATATTGAAGGCACAAATCAGATTTTTTCAACCGTATGTCGCGCTTTAGCGATACTTTAATAACAAGGAAGGCTCATTATGCGTCAGAACACCAGTTCTCCACGATCATCACTTCCATTTCAGTGTTTCCACACCTGTTCTGCACCACATCTTGCTTCAAAGACTGCGGTTTTATTTGTACGTGGTGCTAATCATAATCGTTTAAAGATTTCTATCGTTACCTTTGCACAAAACGAAGATCATACCAATGCTATGACCTACACAGGCTCATGCTCTGGTATTCACCGTTTTGAGGCACCTTTAAGCGCTGATAAGTCTCAGAATCTTTTAACATACTATTTCAAGATTGCACTTACAGATGAAAAATCTAATGTAGTTGACGTTGTATGGTACAGTTCACTTGGTATGTCTCGTGAACCACCTCTAATGCAGCACTGCTACTCTATTGAGCTGTTCGATCCACATCCTCAATGGGCTTTAGATTCTGTTTTCTATCAGATCTTCCCTGACAAGTTTGCCTCATCACGCGGTTACTTCACCGTAGATGGCAACAGAGTTCAGGCTGATGCTCCAATCAGAAATAAGGACTTTGAGTTTGTAAATATTGATGAAACTCACTGCGGCGGTGATTTAGATGGCGTTGCAGCCATGCTTCCATATATCAGAAGTCTAGGTTGTGACAGTATTTATCTGACACCTGTTTTCAAGTCTCCTTCTGTTCACAAGTTTGATACAGAAGACTATGACATTGTTGATCCTCACTTTGGCGGTAACGGAGCTCTAAAGAGACTTCGTACTGTAGCTCTAGGCTATGAAATGAAGATCATCATGCACGGTAATTTCAATCACACAGGTGACTCACACCCATGGTTTGACAGACAGGAGCGTACCGGTAAAGGCGCACTTCGTCATAAGGATTCTCCATACCGTGAGATGTATACTTTCACCTCAGAAGGTGAGGCATACGTATCTGACAATAAGGCAAACTATCCAAAGCTTGACTACGCCAACTACTTAACCTGCCACGCTATTTTTGACGGTCCTAACAGCATCGTTAAAAAGTGGATCAGAAGTCCATATTCAATTGACGGCTGGGTTATCGATCACGCTTCACAGATTGGTGATAACGGCAGCGCCAAGAACAATTTAAAGCGTCTGTCTCAGATCTGTAAGTCAGCACGCAGCAGCCATTTAGACTGCCTGATGATAGGTCAGTTCGGTTCTGACCCTCGTTATGCAATCTGCTCTGATGGTAATGTTGACGGTACCATCAATTACACAGGTTTTATAAGCCCAATCCGTTCATTCTTTGGCGGTGTAAATCTGCAGGGCGATCCTATACCATACAGTGGTGAGGATTTAAAGCGCTGCTGTGAGGAATTCTCTGTTGGTGTTTCTCAGCAGGTAAAACTATGCCTTATAAATCAGCTTGATAACTACAAGCTGCCTCGTTTCTACGACATCATTGGTGCTGACAAGTATATGTATTTATCAGCTTTAGCATGTCTTTTCACCTGGCGTGGTATTCCTTGTCTGTATCAGGGCGATGAATTAGGTGATGTATTAGATAAATACGAGGTAGGTCCTCGCGGTCTTATTCCATTCCAGGCTCTAAAGGACAGACACGTAAGCGTTAATTCAAATGATGTACAGTCTGTAATCACGGAGCTGTCACATCTAAGACGTTCAAACCCAGCCTTCTCTAAAGGCTCAATGCTGTTTATCTGCGCAGGCGGTGCTTACTTTGGTTATATCAGACTGTTTGAAAACAGATTCAGTATCGTACTTGTAAACGCATCTCGTCAGCAGGTTAAGATTGAGCAGGGCTCAATGCTCTTCCCTATTTTAGCAGCTATTTACATGCCTGAGGATTGCGGATCTGACGATTCAGCTGATTCTGGTGAAGATCTTTTAATTCCACTGTCAGGTCGCAATGTTCGTCGTTACGATCATGGTGGGGGTCTTGAGGGTCTATATGACATGTTAGCCCGTGAAACCATCAGCGTTAAGAGCTATGGTGCTACAAGAACAAGTCCAGAGTATGAGGAGAAATTCCTAAAGGAATTAACTCAGGGTAAGACTATTACCATTCCTCCACGCTCTACTGTTATTGCAGGCAACATTAAGAAAAAAGCCTAATTAAGTACTAGTACTCCTGAATCGCAGGAGTACTTATATCCAATCCTAAATATTAAAAATCTCTGTCATGATGTGATCTTTTAGGTTCGTCCATTCTGTTCATTGCATATTTGCCATGTTCGTGTTCAAAACGTGCCATTTCTTTTCTTTGATGTCTCTTATCGAAATTTGGACCGTGTCTTTTGGCAAACTTATGAGGCTTGTATTGGCCTTTGTGCATTGAAGGATGTTGATTGTCATATCCACCTTGACCATAGCCATAGCTCTGATTATTGTCAGATTGCTGCACAGAAATTGTTGAGTTGCTGTTCTGATAGTAGAAGCCAACACTATCAGCATAAGCGCATGAACCTGTTGCCAGTACCAGTAAAGCTAATAGATGTCTTAATTTCATACAATTCTCCTAAAAGATATTTTGTATAAATTAAGTTACAGTAAAAGACTTAGATATTTATTAGTATCAGGTGATCTAAAAGGCAGATCACCTTTGAATTACCACAGATGCCACCATGGCTTGATTGAGCGTACTGCGCCTATTGAATCTAAACGGTCGCAGATTTTACCGCAGATAGAAGTGTTATCATCAGGCTCCCCCCAGTGAGTCTTTAAAAGAACCTTAGCAGCTCCTGTTACATGGTCAACAGCGTAAATATGGAATCTGCCGTTTTTAATGGCCTTTAAGACACTAGGACGTAAAACCAGCTGATTTACACAGGATCTAGGAATAATTACCCCCTGTGTACCTGTAAGTCCGTGCAGTCTGCAGATTTTAAAGAAACCTTCAATCTTTTCGTTAACGCCGCCTACGGGCTGAACATCACCAAACTGATCAACGGCACCTGTTACTGCAAGATCCTGACGAATAGGTAAATCAGAAAGACTTGATATAACAGCACACAAGCCAGTTAATGAAGCACTGTCACCATCAATTTCAGAATAGGACTGCTCAAATACAAGACTTGCTGAGATTGGAAGTGGCTGCTCTGAACCAAACTCATTTGATAAAAAGCCGTTGATGATCATCATGGCTTTAGCATGGATATGACCTGCAAGCTCTGCTTTTCTTTCAATATCAATAACATCACCTTCACCGCCTGCTCTTAGCGTTGCGGTAATTCTTACAGGCTCACCATACTCATATGAGGTACCTGCAGTTTCAATTACTGATAAACCGTTAATCTGACCTATGGCCTCGCCTTTTGTAGCCACAAAGATCTGATTGTCACGGTGATTTCTAAGCCCTGATTCAGCAAGGTAGTTAACTCTAAAGTCAGCAGCTCCCATAGCTTTTAGAACATCATATAAGGTAACCTTATCGCCTTTTGCAAATAGGTTAGCCTCCTGAATTAAGCCTCTTAGTTTTACCTCAGGTAAACCAAGCCAGCGTCTGTCTCCGCTCTGACGGCATGACCATGAGCATAAAAGTGAGATGGCATCCTTTGTAAAAGGCTTTACAGGAAGTCTCTTCTCATAGTTAGAGATTAAAGCGCCCATTGTTGATAAAGCGCCCTTTACAGGAAACTCCATAACAATATCTGCTCTTAGGACGTTATCAAGTGTTGGCCACATCATATTGATAGCAGCACACTCTGATGCGTCACCGCATAAGATAAGTTTTAAATCTTTGTTCTGAGCAAGACAGGCATCAGTAATACCAAGCCACTTTGGATGATCCATAAGATGAGTGCATGGCATTACCACGTAGCCTTTAGATGTGAAAACACCTTCAGTCTTATCATCACCAAAGCACTCAAATTTGGTTGGAGCATAGGCAATGGTAGGTGTTACATCAGCTATATCCTTTAACAGCTGACAGGCAATATCGATAGTATCTACATTAGAAGAGCCGCATAACAGCAGAATCTTCTGAGAGCTATTGCGAACTAGTGCTTTAACTGCGTTACGGGCACGTAACTGCATGTTAGCAAAAGAACGGGCTTTAACATCACTAGAATACTCAAATTGTGCTTCATCAAAACAGGTGATCAGATCATTATATTCAAGTTCTAATACAGCATCTTCTGCTTCATGGGCTTCTTTAGTATTCTGTGTATATACGTATTTCAAATTATTATTTCCGTTTTTATTTTTTCTTAATCTATTTCAAAACTATAAATTAAATCAACAGACTCATCAATGGCTGAGACAAACTCAACATACAATCTGCGTACAAGTTCATATCTTAGTTTAAATTCATTTACTGAGTTAAAGACACCATAACCGTATGATAATCTTAATCTGTTGGTAATATAAGTCTGCACCTCAACCTGGGAATCATCGCCATTGCCTGAGGAGCCAATCTGCACGCCCTGCATACCAAAGATTCCGGCTACAGAATTTAAAATACCTGTTGTAGTACCTAAACCTAGTGACATTAAAAGCTGAGCGCTTGAATTGTCTGAGTTTGATGACTGCATATTCTTTTCAAGACCATGTCCATAGAGAAGATAAGATAAGATCTCGTTCTGACTCTTGGCAGGTTTTGAGAATAATGTGATCTGCGGATTTTTAGCAGGTCCCTTTACACGAACACCTGCAACAACATTATCCTCAATAGCTGAAGGGTCAATTACCACCTCAGCATCAAGCATAGGATTATCAATGCTGCTCTTGAAGATGGCATCTGCTCTGTTTACAAGGAACTTATGTCCATAAAGTTCTGCTCTACCCTCATCAAGATAAATCTTTCCTTTGGCTACAATCTTGTTGGAGGTGCTTTCCTTGGTGATTCTGATACCGCCTAAAGCATCTGCCTTAAGTCCCATGGCATCAACTTTAACCTTATCGCCTAAATTAAGGTTAACATCAAGCTCCATGTCATTGTTTAAAGTTTTTTCTTTGTTTTTTGCAACAATGTTACGAAGACTGGCATTGTCATCAACAAAGATTTCATCTGAAGACGGAGCTATGGCACCTGATTCAAGGTTGCTTATCTTAATTAAAGCCTGAGGAATTTCAATATCACCCTGAACACTTATATGATCATCAAGCTTTGCTTTAGTATGAACATTAGCAGTAACCTCGCCGTAGCTTAAAAGGAATACTGGAAGCTTTTCAGCGTCAAAGGTAAGTGCGCCTTTAGCTCCATCTTGCCAGTTTAAAGTACCACGAAGATATGATTTAACGTCATTTAGTGAGAAGACTCCATCTAAATCACCTGTAGCACCGTTTGCCTTTACCTTTACATCAAAGTCATTGATTACACCGACATTCAGACGAGGATGAGCACTACCCTTTACACTGATTAAGCCGTTAAATAAAGGTTTTTCTAGAGAGCCAGAGATATGACCATCTACATTTGCCTCACCATCTAGTGAATTTAGAGCTGTTGATGCGCTTGTAAACAGATTTAAGTTTAGCTTATCAAGTTTAATATCACCATCTAGCTTTCTTGTAGAGTATGGCTCTAAAACTCTTAAATTTACATTTAAATTGCCATTGTCTCTGAAAAGCTCCACTTTCGCATCAAGTTTGGCGCTTTTTGCATTCATTGTAGTATCTAAACTTATTGTTTTATATGGAATAAAACAGTCTGATACAAGAATTCTGCCACGAGTTGCGATTGCTTTTGCCTTAATATTCGGAACATTATTTATGTATTCAATATCAGAATGTACAGAAAGCTCACCGCTTGTCTTGACGTTATCAGGAAGATACTTTTCAATTGCCACAAGCTTCAGTTTATCAAGATTAACTCTTGTCTTAATGCCGTTTTCTAATATTGAGGTGTCACTAATAACGATATTGGCATTGCCATCAGATAAAATCACATCTGAAACCTTACCCTGTTTCTTATCAATGCTGTAATGGATGTTTACAGGCTCTAAAAGAGAAATAGGATCAATAACGTTACTTACGATAATAAGGTTTGAAACATTAGCATCATATGTCTTTTTGTTTTTATCGTACTCACCTTTAACACTTACATAACTTCCTGATGACGCACCGCATGATAATGTAAGTCTGTGAGATGCTACAGTTCCTGAAACATCTAAAGCGCATTTTCTGTAGGCTTTGATGCCCTTTGCCACACGCACAGAATCTGTAATAAAGGAATTTGCAAAGGTTTCCTTTTCGATATCAACATTTGAATCGATAAGCAGTTTTGAAATTGAAAAGTCGCCTGCAGTAATTCTGTTTGAACGGCCTACCACATTTACACGAGGATTCTTAATATTATTCTTTACGGTAATACGACCATCAAAAGTGCCTTTCACACTCTTTTCAAGTAAAGATATATCATTAAAACCAATGATTCCATTTAGGTTTGATGTCTCAGACAGGCTGCCTTTTACAGTTATCTTATTGGTATGAGCCTGATCAAAAGCTAAGAGGTCTAAATCAAAACCGTCTTTTGTGTCGCCTACAAGAGAGTTTACCTTTAAGGTGGTGGCATTCTGATTTAAATAAAAATCGGCATTGAATTTATTGATCACAAATGCAAGTTTGTCATCAGCACTGTCATAGGATACGTTAATGTCACTTGAAAGCTTAATAGGACCTTCAAGCATTGGATGTATATCACGAGCCTCCTGAGCGTTTAAATTCACATTACCTGCAAAGGTTAAATTATCAGCAAACTCAAAATCACCATCTACTTTTGCATCAAAGTTCTTATTACCTAATTTACCCTTTAAGCAAAAATCATTAAAGTGTGCGTTATCAGTATCTAAATCTGTATCTACATTAACATTCAGATCTTTAAAACCATATCCGTTAATTCTGGTTTTGAACAGTACCTTGCTCTCATCAAATAAGGCTCCCTTATAGGAAAAATCTGTATCTGAAAACACAAGCTTGGTGTTTTTATTCAATCTTGCCTTTATAACATCATTTGTAGTGCTCTTGGCGTTTTTACTTTTAAGAGTGTCAGTTGGCTCTTTTGAGCTCTTTGCTTTAGCCTTCTCAATCTCTGATTTAACCTTAGACTGCAGTGAGTTTAAGCTATCGAAAAGGCCAGAAAGCTGAGGGTACTCTTTTACTAGAGCCTTTTCTTTTTCCGTGATGGTTAAATCATGGAAAGGATAGATTATCTCTTTTGATTTTAAATAAACATTCATTGGCAGTTCATTTGATAATGAATTTAAACGAACACCAAAATCAATCTTCTGAGGATGCAGTACATTTGCATCCATTGATAAGTCAGTAAGATTTCCTTTTACCTTAATAATACCTTTCAGATCATACAGGCCACCTTCATATTCCTTTTTGTTCTCCTGAGTTTTAGCGCCATAACCTGCCACATCAAAATCAAGATTATAGTAGTCTATAAAGTCCATGGTGCCTCTAACTGAGACATCACCTAGCGCATGTCTTATATTTATCTTTGGAACAGACAGTAAGGTGCCGCGCCAGTTGGCATTTATATGAGCGTCAAAATAACCTGTTGAAAAGCCATCCATGTAGTATTTTGCATGGCTTACATCAAGGTTGTTGATATAGGCATTAAGAGGCAGTTCAATGTCAGTGATTTTTTCAATTGCGCCGTTGCCATTATCAAAGGTCAGGATTTTTGGAAGATTATTTGGCTCTGACTCTGTAGATTCATACTTTAAATGTACAAGCACACCCTCAGCTTTTCCTGAGGTGATAAAGGCGTTGTCATCAAATGCCTCTAAAGCCATTTGAGCCTTTGGAACTCTTACATCAACAATTGATGATAGATAGACAAAATCCTTTACATCAAGATTAGGGATAAAAATATGGGTGATAAAGTCTAGTCTGAATGGAGTATCATCAGATGATGTCTCCTCCTGAGCAGATTCATTTTCATCTGATGGGGTATCTAAAAGCTCTACTTCAACTTTGTCAGCTGTAAAAGTATCAAAGACAAGTGCGTTTTTAGACAGGCAGTCCATAATGTTGTAGTGCACATTGAGTTTATCTGCGCGTATGGTTACAACATCTACGAGCTCTACTTTTAATGGAGTATCAAATTTAAAGCCTGTGGCAATAGAGCCTTCTTTAATATCAGCTGAGATTTTTATAACATCTGATAAATTTGCATTAACCTTATCAACTACGTATTTTGCACCACCTGTTGTTGCCAGAAGATAGTATAAACAGCCTGTCAGAGCACTTATAAATATAATGCCAAGTAAAAGGCCGTACTTAATAAAACTCTTTACACTTTTTTGCATAATTAGAACTCAGGACCAAAGGTCAGATGCAGTTTGAATTGACTCTGGTCTCTTTTATTATCAATACCATAGGCAATATCAGCTTTAAAGACACCATACTTTGATAAGTATCTGTAACCAATACCAGGTCCATACAATACAGAATGATCTTCTCTGTAATTATCCGTACAAATTGCCGAATCAAAAAACATCGCACCACGGGAATCTGAAATTCCAAGTGGGAAATTATATTCAATAGTTGTAGCAGTAAGGAATCTACCACCTCTTAGGTAACCGTCAATTCTTGGAGATTGAGACTTATAGCTAAAACCACGTAAACTCTTATCGCCACCTGCAAAATATCTAAGTGAAGGTGGTGCTTTCATGGAATCTGAACCGATTACTGCACCCTGATATAACTTATACAGGATCCTTGAGTCTGTAGTAGGAGCATAGATTCCGCTGAAAACAAATTCTGTCTGCCAGAAAGTCAAATCAGATACAGGAGCAAAACTTACCTTGTTATCAAAACTTACGCTATAGCCTGCTCTTGGGTCAAAGCCTCCTGTGGTGGTACGCTTTGATATTTTAATGCCTGGCATTAGATTGGTTGTTCTTCCCTTTTCACTACCCTGAGTAAAGTCTTCATACTCTAGCGCAAGATAATAATCCTTACGCCATGTTGAGGTCATGCTGTCTACATAGTGCAATGACAGGTGTGACAAATCAGATAAAGTGTCATTAAAGTCAGTATGAGTTTGAGCTGCACGGATAAAATAGTAATCAGAGATTGGATTCTTGTGAGGGATCTTATAAACAGCCTGAGCATCCTGCTTTACTTTAGATACTCTAAAGTAGGAACTAAATGAATGTCCCTTGCTGCTTACCAAAGGTTTATCCCAGGCTAGAATACCGCGAACCTCTTCATCGGTTGAATAACCTAAACCGACTCTAAACTGATTCTTGCTCTTTCTAGTAAGTTCGACTTTAACTGGAACCTTTCCATCCTTACGCTCCTCTACTAATGGGTGAACATCGACAGAACGGTAGTAATTAGTCTGTGAAAGTGAATTTGAAAAGTTAGTTATAACCTTTGATGAGAAATTCTGATCCTCATGAAAATTAACTAAAGACTTAGATGGCTTTAATAAAACTTTTGTATCAGCATCTGTAACCATCTGACCGAATTTATAACGGTTACCGGTATCAAGCATCAGCTCGATGTCAGCTACATTCTGCTCTTTATAAACTAGAATTCTTGCAATCAGGAATTTCGCATCAAAAAAACCAAGCTCAATGGCTCTGTTTAAAAGATCATCTTTTAGCTGCTTGTAATTGCCGTGATCTAGTAAATGATAAGATCCGATACCTGATTTTTTTACAATCTCTGAAAATGATTTATAGTAGGCACCCTCACCTACAACATATACATTAGCCTTACGTATAAAAAGAGGCTTTCCAAGGTCGATTTTTGCAAGAAGCTTTTTATCATCCTTATTCTTTATCTTTGGATAGGTAATTTCAATCTGAGGATGGTAATAACCAAAAGTATGAACAGCTTTGGTGATATTCTCTTTAATTTCACGATCATATAAACGAGCACGCTTTTTGGAAATTAAAGGGAGGGATTCAAGATAGGCATTAACATTATCTAATACTTCAGTTTTATCAATGCCATCTACCTGAATAGAAACCGGATCTTCAACCACATTTTTAACTTTTAATGGTTTGTTGTCGCTTGAACAGGCTACAAGAGTACAGACACCTGCTAGAAATAGAGCTGTGCAAATTTTATTGAAAAATTTGTCAAAGCAATCTGTCGCTTCCCTTAGTCTGTACATGTTTAAAATTCAAAAACTTCTTTTTAGTTAGGATTATATGTTCATTCTTACACTTAATTGAACATTATACTTAATAGACAGGGATTTTTTGCTATTTATTTAGATTAACGAGCGTTTTTATCATATTTTTTTTTACTTTATAATTAAAACATAAGTCTGATTTTAGAAAAAACTCAATCCAATGCACCTAAGCGCATTAAAATTCACTGCAACAACATATATGTGCACCATAATAATGATACTTGAACTATATATTTTGCTTGTATAAATAAAGTATCACCACACAAGTAGAATAGACTTAGCTATGTAAGGTGGAAGATACTAATAATTGCTGATAGAAATTGATTACGAAGGCAAATGTTAAAAGTTTTTTGAACAGAGTGCTCTTTAACAATTTTTTCTTGAAAAAATACAAGATTCGTATAAAATATTACAGACTAAGATCACTAAATCAAAAAATATTCTTTTTGAGCCATTGATCTGCGTCACTTGGTATACTCAATATAATTCTTGGGGGTCTTTGTGGTCGCATCCGCAATTTTGGCTCTTGCTGACGGTACAGTATTCAAGGGCAAGGCTTTTGGTGCTAAGGCAACAACCGTTGGTGAAGTCGTTTTCAACACATCTATGACCGGTTATCAGGAAATACTAACCGATCCTTCATACGCTAGCCAAATCGTTACATTAACTTATCCTCATATTGGTAATTACGGTACTAACGAAGAAGACGTTGAATCAGTAGACGTTTTTGCAATGGGTTTAGTAATTCGTGATTTATCATTGGTTCCTTCAAATTTCAGAAGCACCGCATCATTAAGCGATTTCCTTCAGAAATATAACAAGCCAGGCATCTACGGTATTGATACTCGTATGCTAACTAGAATTCTTCGTGAGAAGGGTGCTCAGAACGCCTGCTTATCAACCGATCCGGAAATGACCGAAGAAAAGGCAGTTGAACTTGCCCGTCAGTTCCCTGGTTTAAAGGGTATGGATCTTGCTAAGGTAGTATCAACAAAAGATATCTACACTTGGACCGATGGCACCTGGGAATTAGGCCAGGGCTACGTAAACAAGAGCAGAACAGAATTTAACGTTGTAGCTTATGATTTCGGTATCAAGCACAACATCCTAAGAATCTTAACCTCAATTGGCTGCAAGGTAACTGTTGTTCCTGCAATGACCCATGCAAGTGAAGTTATCAAAATGAATCCTGATGGTATCTTCCTATCAAACGGTCCTGGCGATCCTGAGCCATGTACCTATGCTCAGGAAGCTATCAAAGAGTTTATCGAGAAAAAAATACCTCTATTTGGTATCTGCTTAGGCCATCAGTTACTAAGTTTAGCTTCAGGTGCTAAGACCATGAAGATGAAATGTGGTCACCATGGTGCAAACCACCCTGTTCGTGATTTAGCAACAGGTGTTGTATACATCACTTCACAGAACCACGGTTTCTGCGTAGATGAGGCAACTCTTCCAGCTAACTTAAAGGCTACCCACAAATCACTGTTTGACGGCACTTTACAAGGCGTTGAACGCACTGATGTTCCAGCATTCAGCTTCCAGGGTCACCCTGAAGCAAGCCCAGGTTCTCATGACCCAATGGCTTTATTCAAGCACTTTGTTGAACTAATGCGTACATATCGTCAGAAGGACTAATCACAAATGCCAAAGCGTACAGACATTAAAAAAATATTGATTCTAGGTGCAGGTCCTATTGTTATTGGTCAGGCATGTGAGTTTGACTACTCTGGTACCCAGGCTTGTAGAGCTCTTCGTGAAGAAGGCTACGAGGTAATCCTAGTTAACTCAAACCCTGCAACCATCATGACTGATCCTGATGTTGCAGATGTAACCTACATTGAGCCAATCCACTGGAAGGTTGTAGAAAACATCATCGCTAAAGAGCGTCCTGATGTAGTACTTCCAACCATGGGTGGTCAGACCGCTTTAAACTGCGCACTTGATTTAGAGAAACACGGAGTACTAGCTAAGTACAACGTTGAAATGATCGGTGCTAAAGCAGATGCAATTGACAAAGCAGAAAATCGTGAACGCTTTGACAAGGCAATGAAGAAGATTGGTCTTGAGTGTCCACGTTCAGGCATTGCACACAGCATGGACGAAGCATGGGAAGTTCAAAAACAGGTTGGTTTCCCATGTATTATCAGACCATCATTCACAATGGGTGGTACCGGTGGTGGTATTGCTTATAACCCAGAAGAGTTTACCGAGATCTGTAACAAGGGCTTAGAGTTATCTCCAACCCACGAGTTACTTATCGATGAGTCTTTAATCGGCTGGAAAGAGTACGAGATGGAGGTTGTTCGCGACCATGCTGACAACTGCATTATCGTATGTTCAATCGAAAACCTTGATCCTATGGGTATTCACACTGGTGACTCAATCACTGTAGCTCCAGCACAGACCCTAACCGATAAAGAATACCAGATCATGCGTGATGCTGCTATGGCAGTTCTACGTGAGATTGGTGTTGAGACAGGTGGTTCTAACGTACAGTTTGGTATCAACCCAGATAACGGCCGTATGGTTATTATCGAGATGAACCCACGTGTATCACGTTCATCAGCTCTTGCTTCAAAGGCAACTGGTTTCCCTATCGCTAAGATTGCAGCTAAGCTTGCTGTAGGTTATACCTTAGACGAGTTAGGCAACGATATTACAGGCGACAAGACTCCAGCTTCATTCGAGCCAAGTCTTGACTACGTTGTAACCAAGATCCCACGCTTCAACTTTGAGAAGTTCCCTAATTCAAACAACAGACTAACCACTCAGATGAAGTCTGTAGGTGAAGTTATGGCTATCGGTCGCACCTTCGAAGAGTCATTACAGAAAGCTCTACGCGGTCTTGAGACCGGCAAGCTAGGCTTTGACCCACGTGTTGACAAGGAGCACCCTGAGGCTCGCAAGAAGTTATTACACGAGCTAGAAAATGCCGGCGCACACAGAATCTGGTACTTAGGTGATGCATTCCGTCTTGGCATGACTGTAGAAGAAGTATTCAGCTACACCAAAATTGATCCATGGTTCCTGTTCCAGATTAAGGAAATCATTGATATCGAACAGTCACTATCAGACAGAACCTTAAAGTCAATCGATGCTGATGAAATGCGCGACTTGAAGTCACGAGGCTTCTCAGATGCACGTCTTGCTTCTCTTCTAAAGACTACAGAAGATGAGGTACGTGCTCGTCGCTGGTTATTCGAGGTTTACCCTACCTACAAGCGTGTTGATACCTGTGCAGCTGAGTTTGCTACATCAACAGCTTATATGTACTCAACCTACGAGCAGGAGTGCGAGGCACGTCCTACCGATAAGAAGAAGGTTATCGTTCTAGGTGGCGGACCTAACAGAATCGGTCAGGGTATCGAATTCGATTACTGCTGCGTACATGCATCTATGGCATTACGTGAAGACGGTTACGAGTCAATCATGGTTAACTGCAACCCTGAGACTGTATCAACCGACTATGATATTTCAGACAGACTATACTTTGAGCCTGTTACTCTTGAAGATGTTCTTGAAATTGCAAGAATCGAGAAGCCAGTTGGCGTTATCGTTCAGTTTGGTGGTCAGACCCCATTAAAACTTGCAAAGAAACTTGAGCAGGAAGGTGTACCTATCATCGGTACCTCACCTGGTGACATCGACAGAGCAGAAGATCGTAAGCTATTCCAGGAAGTTGTTAACAAGTTACAGCTTCTACAACCTAAGAACGGTACTGCTACATCTCTAAGCCAGGCTGTAAGCGTAGCTGAAGAGATTGGTTACCCTCTAGTTGTTCGTCCATCATATGTTTTAGGTGGTCGTGCAATGGAAGTTGTTTACGGTGAAGAAGATTTAAGACATTACTTTGCTGAAGCTGTTAAGGTTTCAAACAAGTCTCCAGTTCTTTTAGATAAGTTCCTAGATCATGCAACCGAAATCGACGTTGACGCTGTTGCAGACGGTAAAGACGTTGTTATCGGCGGCATCATGGAGCACATCGAAGAGTGTGGTGTTCACTCAGGTGACGCAAGCTGTGTATTACCTCCATACCACTTAACTAAAGACATGATTGAGCGCTTAACCAAGATCTCTAAGGAACTGGCTTTAGCACTTAACGTTAAGGGCTTAATGAACATTCAGCTTGCTATCCGTGAGGATAAGATTTACCTAATCGAGGTAAACCCACGTGCTGCACGTACAATTCCATTCGTATCTAAGGCAACAGGTCTTGCACTAGCTAAGATCGCTGCAAGAGTTATGACTGGCAAGACCTTAGCTGAGCAGGGTATTACCAACGAGGTAATTCCTCCATACTACTCTGTTAAGGAAGTAGTTCTACCATTTGCTAAGTTCCCAGGTTCTGATCCTCTATTAGGACCAGAAATGAGATCAACTGGTGAGACCATGGGTACTGCAACCACCTTCCCAGAGGCTTATGCAAAAGCTCTGTTAGCAGCTAAGTCTCCAATTCAGAGAGAAGGAACAATTCTTCTATCAATCAAGAAGTCAGATCAGGACAGATTACCAAGACTAGGTAAGCTACTTGCTGATGCAGGCTTCAAGTTAGAAGGAACTAGAGGCACCTGCAATGTTCTTAAGGCAGCAGGTCTTGAGTGTGTACAGGTTAATAAGGTTTATGAAGGTCGTCCAAACCTATTAGACTTTATTAAGTCAGGCAGATACAGCTGGGTAATCAACACCACTGAAGGTCGTCAGTCTGTTGAGGATTCACGTTCACTACGTCGCAGCTGCTTACGCTACAACATTGCATACACTACAACCTTAAATGCAGCCTTTGCATCAATTGAAGCATTCGATGCTGATGAGTACGCTTCAGTGCACTCATTACAGGAACTTCATAAGATGGTTGAAGAAGCTAACAAATAATCAGTATTTGAAAGCTTAAGCAAAAATCGCTCCTTCCGGGGCGATTTTTTTATCTGTACATTTCAAAAAATGCACATTTTTACATCAAATTTTCTAATTTATTGAACAGTTTTCTCTCAATTAAATGATTTTGTGAGCATTTTTGCATAAAAACTCACGAACTTATTTTGTAATCTAGAAAGTGAAACCTATACTTTAGATAAACAGAAGAAATTAGGCTTTGATTTCTAGGGAGTTGAAAATGATAAAAATTAGAAAAGCAGATTATAGTGATATTGAAACTATTAAAGATCTTGCATTAAGTCTAATACCTAACTCTTTTAAGGGAGTATTAAATACTTCCCAGATTGATTACATGTTAGATACCTTTTACTCACAACAGGCACTGCAGGATGCACTAGATGCTGGTAAAGAATACTTCATTGCAAACTACGATGGTGTGGATGTGGGTGTTGTATCTGTGATAAAGCACGGCCCTGACTTATATCTAATGCAGAAGATCTATGTTGAGCCAAAGGTACAGGGTAAAGGCGTGGGAACTGCATTATTCAATCAGCTAATTGATTATGTAGCTAAAATTCAAGATGGTCCATGCACCATTGAGCTTTTAATCAACAAACACAATCCTGGACTTGCCTTCTACACCAAGCGCGGTATGGTAAAGGTAAGAGATACTGGTCTTGATATGGGAGACTTCTTTATCAATGAAGAGGTTTACTCACTTGACGTAAACAGATTATCTAACTGATAACTATATGATCAGTACTAAATAGAACATGAGTTTTTGCTCATGTTCTTTTATTTTGCAGTTTTGATGCAGAAAAACTCTTCTCTCCTGCCTAAAAAGTTATCGCCACAATTTTTTTTTGCCCTAAAAAATAACTATCCAAAGATCACTTTTACGTAACAATGAGCTACTTTATGTAAAAAGTCAGCTCCAAAAGAGTGCAATACATCTTTTTGCATTATTTCAAACTAATTGTAATTTACTTTAATTTATCAATACGTTATTTCATCAAAAAGTAGTATTTTAAACAAATAAAAATTCATAAATTACTCAGTAAGAGTCTTAAATATCACTATCTCTTTGATTTGTAGGATTTTAATAGTCATCGCACCAAATAAAAACATATAGTAAAATAATATGTGATGTTTTAGTGCTACAAAAAATTTTCTTTGACTTAATGCGCTATAACCACGACAATTTACTCAGTTAATAAAACTCGGGTACGAAGTACTCATTCATTTGAAAATTAGGAGCACCTAAATGGATTTCACTTCAGTAAGTAAGCTCATCAAAGATAACGATGTTGTTTTTGCTGACTTAAGATTTACAGATACTAAGGGTAAAGAGCAGCACATTACTCTACCTATTTCTTGCATCGATGAGAAATTCTTCGAGCAGGGTACGATGTTCGATGGTTCTTCAATTGCTGGCTGGCGTGGTATTGATAAGTCAGATATGATTTTAATGCCTGATATCGACACTGTTCAGTTAGACCCATTCTACGCTGACCCAACCATCATCGTTCGTTGCGATATTTTAGAGCCTGTAACTCTAACCGGTTACGACCGCGACCCACGTTCAGTTGCAAAGCGTGCTGAAGAGTACTTAAAGTCAACCGGTATCGGTGATACTTCATTCTTCGGTCCTGAGCCAGAGTTCTTCTTATTCGACGACGTTCGCTTCAAGTCAGATATTTCAGGTTCATTCGTAGCTATCGACGATATCGAAGCTGCTTGGAACTCAGCAACTGAGTACGAGGGCGGTAACAAGGGCCATCGTCCAGCAGTTAAGGGCGGTTACTTCCCAGTTCCTCCAGTAGATTCTTCACAGGATATCCGTTCTGCAATGTGTAAAGTAATGCAGGATATGGGTCTTGTAATCGAAGCTCACCACCACGAAGTTGCAACTGCAGGTCAGAATGAGATTGCTACCGAGTTCAACTCTCTAACTAAGAAAGCTGACGAAATACAGATTTACAAGTATGTTGTTCAGAATGTAGCTAACCAGTACGGTAAGACAGCTACCTTCATGCCAAAGCCAATCTACGGAGACAACGGTTCAGGTATGCACTGCCACCAGTCAATCGGTAAAGACGGCAAGAACATCTTCGCAGGTAACCTATACGGCGGTCTATCACAGGAAGCTCTATGGTACATCGGTGGTATCATCAAGCACGCTAAGTCATTAAATGCTTTCACCAACCCATCAACTAACTCATACAAGAGACTAGTTCCTGGCTTTGAGGCTCCTCTAATGCTAGCTTACTCAGCTGCTAACCGTTCAGCTTCAATCCGTATTCCATACGCTTTAAATCCTAAGACTGCACACATTGAGGTTCGCTTCCCAGATTGTACAGCTAACCCATACTTAGCATTCGCTGCAATGTTAATGGCAGGTCTAGATGGTATCTTAAACAAGATTGACCCAGGTGATGCAATGGATAAGAACCTATACGATCTACCTCCAGAGGAAGCTGCAAACATTCCACAGGTTTGTGGTTCATTAGATGAGGCTCTAAAGGCTTTAGCTGCTGACCATGATTACCTAAATGCAGGCGGCGTATTCTCAGAGGATATGATTAACGCTTACATCGAACTAAAGGCAGCTGAAGATACAAGAGTACGTTCTACTCCACATCCAGCTGAGTTCGAACTTTACTATAGCTTATAATAATATATTAAGGTAAAAACCATATAAAACAATGGTTTAATTATCACAAGGGCCCTATTTAGGGCCCTTTTTGTATCTATACCACTTGAAAAGGTGAATATAAATGACTAATTCTGGCTTATACAGAAGTGAGTCTGAACATGACGCATTCGGCGTTGGTTTCATCGCTCACATCAAAGGTCACAAAAGCCACAGCATCGTAAATCAAGGTCTTGAGGTATTAAAGAACTTAACTCACCGTGGCGCTGTAGGAGCCGATCCATTACATGGTGACGGTGCAGGTATTCTAATTCAGATCCAAAATCAGATCTTCCGTGACGACATGATGAATCAGGGTGTAAAACTTCCACCAGAGGTGAATATGGTGTTGGTATGGTTTTCCTACCTCGTGAGGAAGCTTCAAGACACGCCTGTCATGAAGAGATCAAAAGAGCTATTGCTGCAGAAGGACAAATCATCCTAGGATGGCGTGATGTTCCTCTAAATGAGAACATCCCAATGTCTCCTGTTGTTCATGAAAAAGAGCCAGTTATCAGAAAGATTTTCGTTGATCATTCACCTGATGTGCTAGTTACAGATGCTTTAGAAAGAAAGCTATATATCATTAGAAAGACCTGCTCTATTGCAACTTCTAATCTAAAACTAAAACACTGTAAAGAATTCTATATCTCATCCTTCTCTGCACGTACTATCTTTTATAAAGGTCAGTTACTTGCAAACCAGGTTGGCGAATATTTCAAAGATCTTAAAGATTCACTTTGCGTTAGTGCCATCGCTCTAATCCACCAGCGTATTTCAACAAATACATTCCCTCTGTGGTCACTTGCCCACCCATTCAGAATGATTGCCCACAACGGTGAAATCAACACCCTACGCGGTAACTTCAACTGGATTAAGGCACGTGAGAAGAAGATTTCTTCACCTGTATTCAGTAAAGATCTTGAAACCTATGGCCTTTAATTTTCTAGTGCCAGTCAGACTCTGCATCTTTTGATAACGAATTTGAGTTATTAACCATGTCAGGTTACTCACCCCCATCAAGCGCTCTTATTAAAGAGTTTGGCTTAGAAACAGGTAAGCTTGGCAACATCAAAGCTGATATTACAGGACCTAACGCTTACCAGACATCTAATGCAAAGGTATTTGCAGCAGGTGACGGTAGAAAAGGTCAGTTTCTTGTAGTGTAGTCGATTGCTGAAGGCCGTCAGTGTACCGAGAGCGTAAATAACTTCCTGATGGGAGAATAATTTACCTAAAAAATTTGCCTGTTAGTAGTTGCCTTCTGCATCCCTTGCAGAAGGCCTTTTTACAAAATCCCTTCACATAATTTAACTTTTCTTTAGTTTATTAAGTATTATTTAACTGCACTGAAAAATTTAGTGCAAAATCAAAATTCAACATCTCATTTCCAAATTCTAAAATTCCAGTTAACTATTTGATTTTATTTTATTTTACTAAAGGTTAATATATA
>JAAYPN010000085.1 GCA_012519775.1 Aeromonadales bacterium
AAGCGCAAAAGCAAGCTAATAGCTCCATTATCACTAACAGTGTTCATGTGGATTTTCTTCATGAATTTAATGGACTTATTACCAATCGATTTAGTACCAGAGATTGCAAAGGCAATTGGAGTTCCATTCTTCAGAGTGGTTCCTTCTGCTGATGTGAATGTTACTTTATCAATGGCAGTATGTATTTTCTTGCTGATTTTTGTATTCTCATTCAAAAATATTGGTGTGCTTGGATTCTTAAAGAGTCTAACTCTTCATCCATTCAACCATTGGGTATTCATTCCAGTAAACTTCCTTTTAGAAGGTGTTTCATTACTTTCTAAGCCAATTTCATTGGGCTTACGTCTGTTTGGAAATATGTATGCCGGTGAAATGATTTTTATACTTATTGCTTTACTTCCACTATGGTGGGTGCAATGGGTATTGAATGTGCCTTGGGCTTTATTCCACATTTTGATTGTAACTTTACAAGCATTTATTTTCATGGTTCTGACGATAGTTTATTTATCGATGGCCAGTGAAGAAGATTAATTTTTAAATAAAGGAGATAAAAATGGAATTAATTTATCTTGCTGCAGGTCTAATGATGGGCTTAGCTGCTGTTGGTGCTGCAATTGGTATTGGTATTCTAGGTGGTAAATTCTTAGAGGGTTCTGCAAGACAGCCTGATTTATTACCTCTATTACGTACACAGTTCTTCATCGTTATGGGTCTAGTTGACGCTATTCCTATGATCGGTGTTGGTTTAGGTATGTACTTAATGTTTGCTGTTGCTGGTTAGTAATAACAATTACCAAATTTAGAGGTATCTAGCTTGGAAATTAATGCAACTTTTTTAGGACAGGCAGTAGCTTTTCTGATCTTTGCAGTGCTATGCATGAAATTTGTATGGCCTCCATTATTAAATGCTCTTGAAAAGAGACAGAAAGAAATTGCTGATGGCCTATCCGCAGCTAAAAAAGCTAAAAAGAGTTTAGAACTTGCTAACGAAAATGCAAAAGAGACAATTCGTAATGCAAAGGCTGAAGCTCAAAAGATCATAGAAGAAGCAAACAAGACTAGATCAAAAATCATCGATAAAGCTTCTGAGGAAGCCCAAGAAGAGCGTAAAAAGATCCTTGATTTAGCTAAGAGTGAAATTGAAGCTGAAAAGAATAAAGCTCGCGAAGATTTGAGATCTGAGGTTATTTCTTTAGCTATAGAGGGAGCTCAAAGGATTATCGAAGCTAAAGTAGATCAATCTACTGATGAAGCTCTACTGAAGAAAATTGCTGATTCTTTATAGTTTAGAGGTAATGTAATGGCTGAAAATTTAACTGTTGCTAGACCTTATGCTGAAGCTGCTTTTGATGTAGCAGTTGAATCTAATAAGTTAGATGATTGGCAGAACATGCTTGAAGCAATGTCATTAGCTTGCAAAGATGCATATTTTATGGATCACATGAAGTTAATGCCAAATTCATCTTTAGCAGCTGACAGTTTAATTTCGTTGTTAAAAGACCTCGTAGACGAAGAAGGAAAAAACTTTATCAAGGTTATTGGTGAAAACAATCGCTTTGAAGTAATTCCTGAAATCTATGAAGAATTTATAAGATTAAGACAAAAGCATGAGAAGTGCTTGTCTTGCACATTATTGACAGCAAGACCTATCTTAGATAGCGAAATAGATTCTTTAAAAGAAAAGCTGGCAAAGAAGTACGATAGCAAGATTTTCTTAACAACAAAAGTTGATCCATCTTTAATCGGTGGTGCTGTTTTGAAGATTGGCGATAGCGTAATTGATGCTAGTGTAAAGACAAGTTTAGTTAACTTGTCATCAACCCTCAGATAATAAAGAGGACTAATAATGCAACTTAATTCAACTGAAATTG
>JAAYPN010000086.1 GCA_012519775.1 Aeromonadales bacterium
TTAAAACATTAAGACGAATGTGTTATGGTCTTCCTGATGATGAATATTTTTTCTTTAAACTAATGGATCTTAGTAGGGTAAAATATCAAAGAGATATTAAATCCCACAAGATTTTAACTTGACCCATAAAAAAGGTAATTCTCTTTATGATTAAATTACATCATATAGATACTATGACGACCTACATGTACTAAAAGATGTATGTCTAGAAGTTGCCGAGGATGAGAAACAGGTTATTATCGGTCCATCAGGCTCAGCAAATCCACTACCATAAGATGTATGAACTTCCTTGAAGTTCCAACAAGCGGAAAAGTTTACATTGACGGAAAGGAGCTTACCTCCAAAAAGAAAACCAAGCTAATACGTGAATACGGATTCTATGGTATTCCAGCAGTTCAACCTTTAGACGCTAAGTGTTCAACGTTTAGAAGAAAAGTGTTTGCACTTAGCGTTATTCTCCACCAATCAAAATCTTTAAGAAATCAAAGAAAGAAGCTGGGAGAATAATCTAAAGAAACGCGACAGAATGGCATTAAGCGCTAAATAGGATAAATCAGGGACGTAGGTTTAATACATGAATGGTTAGCTAGCTTTCATATTCTAACTAGCGACGCAATTATCATTTATATTTTAAAGGTACTTTATTTACCTTAATCTTTTCAGCAATTGCTCTATCGCTTGCTATTATCTTGGGATCTGTTCTCGCTTTAGTACGTAACTACTGTAATGCTCCAAATTACAGGATCATCAAATACCCGGCTGTAGGCTACATTGAGATCTTCAGAAATACACCATTACTACTGTGGATCTTTATCTGTGTGGTATTCTGTCCTGTACCTTCTATCTTTGCGCATAAGCTCTTTGGTTTGAACTCTGTTGAGACAAAACTGCTGTTTAAAGCATCAGTTGCCTTAATCCTCTTTACCTCATCAGTTATTGCCGAGATCATCCGCGGCGTTTTAAACTCAATTCCACAGGGACTGTTTGAGGCAGGTCATTCTCAGGGCTTTAATGTGGTCCAGATTATGGTTTAATTATTCTGCCACAGGCTATCCGTAATGTAGTGCCAACACTTCTAAGCCAGATCATTACAACCATTAAAGACTCATCATATCTTGCTAACCTTGCAACTATTTCGCTGATGTCTCGAGTTCGTCAGATCTTAAGTGCAGCAAACCTATACAATGGTTTAGGTACCATCAATGTATCAGATGTGTTCGTTCTGTACGGTTGTGCAGCTGCAATTTATTTTATAATTAACTTTAGCTTGTCACTGTTTGTACGCCATTTAAACGCACAAAGAACAGAAAAGTTGTTGTAAAAGCTTAAGGAAATTAAAAATGTCATCACATTATGTAGTAACAATTTCTAGACAGTTTGCTTCAATAGGTAGAATTATTGGGCTTAAAATGGCTTCAAATCTTGGAATTGAATTACTAGACAGAGATATTGTAAAAGAAGCTGGCCGTCATCTTGGTGTTCAGAAATCTGAAATCAGCCACTATGACGAGAATTCTGGTAAATCAAATTTCTTTTAAGAAAAACATATCTTTTCGATTTCTCTTTTACTGCATTCATAACAATGTATTTGAAGTGCAGAAGAACATCTTTCAGGACTATGCTAACAAAGAGTCCTGCATTATTGTTGGCCGCTGCGCTGACAGTATTTTACGCTATAAAAAGGATGTACTTAACATTTGTATCTACGCTCCTTTTGAAGCAAGATTACACAATTGTGTTACCGAGCTTGGAATGGATGAGAAAAGCGCAGTCGAAAAGATTAAGAAGGTTGATGAAGCTCGTAGTGCCCACCGCAAGAAATACAGCCCTGACTGTAAGAGCGAGTTTGATGATAGAAATCTGATGATTGACTCAAGCTACTTTTGAATTGATAAGACAGCAGAAATTCTAACTAACATCGTCAAGGATAGATTGAATTTAAACTACGATGTTCTATAAACCTTTTTCGTAATCTTCTTTTCATTTCATATCTTTGGCATGTGCTTTTGCTCGTGCCTTTTATGTATCTGCAGTCCTTATTCATATAAACATCGTATCTTAGTATTTTAAAGACAGGCTTTTCATTTAGTCAAACAGATAGGAAGTAAAAGGTAGGATAGGATTGCCTTTCAGGATATAAAAAACCTCAATACAAACCTAGGAAGTATTGAGGCTTTTGCAAAAAAAGGAACTATTTGCCTTCTTTCATGTATTTTGCGCCTGCTTTTAGATATAACACCATAGACCAGATAGTAAGGATAGTAGCAATGCCTAAAAGAACAACTGCAGAATAAATCATAATCTCATTCATACGCCAGATTAAACCTGCGATTGCCACTAACTGAATGGTGGTTTTCCACTTACCAATCCAGCTTACTGCAACATTTGCCCTCTCACCCAATTCAGCCATCCACTCTCTTAGTGCTGAAACTGTGATTTCACGAGCTACGATAATCATTGCAGGGATAGTAATAAATTTACCTAAATGTGTATATAAGGGATCGGTATATAAAGCATAATGCTCTACGATTAGAACAAGTGCTGTACATACAACGATCTTGTCTGCTACAGGATCTAAAAAAGCGCCAAACTTTGTAGTTAGTTTTAACTTTCTGGCTAGGTAACCGTCTACAAAATCAGTAAGTGCTGCAATTGTAAAGATAATTGCCGCGTATAGATTTGATCTGTCAGTTGGCCAGTAGAAAAGGATAATAAAAACAGGGATCAAGCCCAATCTTATTAAGGTCAAAACGTTTGGTAAATTTATCATAATGGATTCCTAGACTTTTTTCTTATTCTATCACTTTATCATTAAACAGATAAATATTATGGCAACCAAAGTGGACCTATGCAATCTTTTTTAGGAAGATCAAATTCATTTGGATATGTCACATCCACAAGATACAATCCATATGGCTTTGCTGTAGGGCCTGCGTTTGCTCTATTCTTTGAATCAAACATCTGACAGAACCACTCAACGCTCTTTGTACCATTGCCAACTAATAGCAGTGAACCTACGATATTGCGTACCATATGCATTAAGAATGCATTTGCCGCAATATCAAAAATAATAAACTTGCCGATGCGTGAGACCTGCACAAAATGTACACAGCGGTTTGAGCTTAAAGACTCATCATCAGAAGCTCTAAATGAGCTGAAATCGTGCTCACCAATAATGTATTGTGCAGCCTGCTGCATTAAGTCAACGTTATACTCGCCCTGATAAAT
The DNA here is from genome assembly GCA_012519775.1 of Aeromonadales bacterium. GTDB lineage: Bacteria > Pseudomonadota > Gammaproteobacteria > Enterobacterales > Succinivibrionaceae > Succinivibrio. Next base: position 3,229 of record JAAYPN010000086.1, read on the forward strand.
GGAAACACCTTTTGAGAGGATGCCAGGTCTGTTTACAGAGTTTTGTAAAATATATCTGTAGCGACGGGCACGAGCAGAGAAACGAGCATGGAAATCGTCAGGTACGTGCTTTGCAAAGGTAATTGCAATATCAGGTGGTAAATGGCCGTTAGTACCCATTACCCAGCCTCTGTCTGAACGCTCTTTTGTTACATCAAAATGAATAACCTGACCTGTAGCATTTACACCGGCATCAGTTCTGCCGGCACATTGTAATTGAATGGGTTCATCAGCAATAATTGATAAAGCTCGCTCAAGCTCACCTTGAACAGTTTTTAAAGTAGTTTGTCTTTGAAAACCGGCATATTGCCAACCTTCGTATTCAACACCTAATGCTATACGCACAATATCTCCGTTAATTGTGTTTAAAGATTTTAAATTTAGCAACTGCGTATGTAATTACAGTAACAATGATCATAGCAGTAATTAAAGCTGCAAACCCACGAATATCTGTAAGAAGCAGAAGGTAAACAATGATGTTTCTTAATATCAGAGTTGCAATTGCCAGTAAAAAGAAAGCACCCACGCTGCCGTTTGCCTTAAAGGTAAAATAGCGATGACCAAAATAAGATACCCAGAAGGCAATAATAAATGCTACAGAGGTAATTAAATTCTCATGTAAATGAGTAGTAAATACAAGTACAGTTGTTACGGTCAAATCAACAACTGTAGCAAGGCCGCCTACGATTATAAAACGCATGATTTCATAAATCTGCGGACGATTAAGCTTCTTCATGGACATAAAATAAGGCAAGATAACCTGCCTTTACATAATTATCTTACTTTTTAGTTTCTTCGTTATAGCTGATACCAACGCTTGTATTAGACATACCCTTTGGTAACTGCTTTGATAATGGTCCTGTGATCTTTGAAGCTACATATACAGGTCTTCCTTTAACCTCTTCAGTTAAGCGTCCCATATACTCACCTAATACACCAATACCGATAAGCTGTACTGCACCTAAGAACAAGATAACGCAGATTAAGGTGGTATAACCTGGTGTTGAGTTACCTAATACTAAGGTCTTGATTAGATTCCAGAACATGTAGATTAAAGATAACACACCAATAAAGCCACCTAAATATGACCATACTCTAAGTGGCAGAGAACTGAAGGCAAAAATACCATCTAATGCAAAGTTCCACAATTTCCAGTAGTTCCACTTGGTGGTACCAGCAACTCTTTCAGGACGCATATAACCTACACCTTTTGAGGTAAATCCAGGCCATGCATATAAAGCCTTCATGAAACGGTTACGCTCTTTTAGAGTCTTTAGAATATCAATAATCTTTCTGTCAATCAGTCTGAAATCACCAACATTTGATGGGATCTGAACACGACCTGAAAGCTTGTTGAATACGTAATAGAAGCCTTCTGAGGATACTCTCTTGGTATTAGTATCCTTTGATCTATCCTCACGAATACCAAAGACATTATCTACGCCTTCTTCACGCCAGATTTTAATAAAATCAAGTACAAGCTCTGGTGGATCCTGCAAATCAACATCAATTGGAACAATAGCATCAGCCTGAACAAGATCTAAAGCTGCAGACATTGCAGCTTCCTTACCAAAGTTTCTTGATAACTTGATTAAACTAATATTGCCATACTCTTTTTGAATGTTCTCAATGATTTGTACAGTATCATCCTTTGAACCGTCATCGATAAACACAATTTCAATGTGCTCTATTTCGGCTTCTAGTTTTTCAAATACTGTTTTTACAAAGGTCTCTACGGTTTCATGTTCGTTGTATACAGGAACAATCAAAGCTACCTTATAATCAGATTTACGCATAACATCCTTATTAATCTGTTAAGAACTCATGTCTTGAAGATGGATTTGTCTTAAATAAGCCGCCTAATGCAGTGGTTGTGGTCTGTGAGGTTTGATCTTTAATACCTCGTGATTTAACACAATAATGAGTGGCACTGATACTTACTGCCACATTCTTTGTATCTAAAAGGGTCTGAAGTGCAACTTTAATCTGCTGTGCAAGACGCTCCTGAACCTGAGGCCTGTGGCCGAAAAACTGCACGATACGGTTTATCTTTGATAAACCGATGATTTTGGCTGATGGCATATATGCAACTTTTGCAAGACCATCCATAACTAAAAAGTGATGCTCGCAGGTGGAGGTTACAGTGATATTGCAAACCTTTACCATCTCATCAAAGTGCATCTTGTTTTCAAAAACACTTACTTTTGGAAAATTGCGGTAATCAAGACCAGAGAACACCTCATCTACAAACATTCTTGCTACACGAGTAGGTGTCTGGCACAGGGAGTCATCAGTCAAATCAAGACCTAAGGTCTCCATGATATTCTTCATGTTTTCCTCAATGATCTGTTTTTTTGAATCTAAAGAAAGACCGTTATCATGCCATGGAGTTTCAAGTCCATGCTCAATAAGTGCATTTCTTACAAGGATGGCTTCCTTTGAAAGCTCACTATCAGTCACAATTTTCGTCATATACTTTGCTTTCCTTTTCAAGGCCAAAATGCAAGTGATGATGCTCTAGCGAGAACTTTCTAGCTAGATGATCACCAAGACGCTTTACACCCCCCTGCTCTGATGCATGATGACCTAATACAAAAACTGCAGTGCCGGTCTCTTTAGCAAGCTGATATGTCTGAGTGTTTACATCGCCTGTAATTAAGGCATGAAAACCAGGCTTCATATTATCATCAATTAAAAATGATCCGGAACCTGAGCAGACAGCAATATCAGATAACAGGATATTCTCATCTCCATCACCTAATACCTCTACCCTTGTCTGCAGAGCCTGAGCTAATCTCTGGCCAACCTGTTTTATGGTCATTGGCTCAGATAAAACGCCCTGCATAGCAATGGATTTAGGATCGCCCGGATTTACATAATCAAGCTCGTTTAAAGATAGAATGTCAGCTAAATACTTATTGTTGCCCACTACATTATGAGCATCAAGTGGTAAATGATAAGCAATCAGATTGATGTTAGCCTCTAAAAGCGCATACAATCTGTCTTTTAGAGGACCTACTACAGGATGCATCTGTCCTTTCCAGAATAAACCATGGTGCACAAGTAAGGTATCAGCACCTAAATCAATTGCAGCGTCAATTGATTCTAGAGACACCGAACATGCTGTGGCGATGTTAGTGCACTCTTTATAACCTTCTACTTGAAGGCCGTTTAAGGAAGGGTCAAACGAAAATGATCTTGCATCTAAATATTTATAAAGATACGACACTAATTCTTCAAGTAGCATGGATTATCCTATAGTTGTGAAGCGTAGCATGGAAGATTTAATCTTGATTTTACAAGAGCACAAATCTTCTGAATACCAGACTTATCTTTTGCAACACCAGCATAAACGCGGGTCATCTGCTTGCCGTTTACATTAATCTTATGTGGAATTGCCTTAAAGCCTGCTGATTTTAACTGACTGATTACACTGTCAACCTGTGACTTCTGAGAGAAAGCACCAACCTGAGCGCCGTACTGACCTGATATAAGCTTAGTTGAAGCTGTAGTTGTATGAGTAGCAGCAGATTTTGCCTGAGTATTTGAATTTCTGCTTGAAGTTAGAACTTCAGTCTTAACTGTCTGCTGTTGTGGCTTTACAACAGTGCTTTGTGCAACAACTGTATTTGGCTTTGCAGGAGTCTGAGAGATTGGATGAGCAGTTTCAAGTTTATGTGTTTCAAAAGGCTCGTCCATAGGAGCTGCATCTGAGATATTGTTTGAAGCTAAATTATTCCCCTGGTTATTGGTATTTAATGCATCAAATGGAGATGTAGCCTGAGTGTTTGAAACGCTTTGACTGTTATTAAGAGGGATCTGACCGTAATTGTCATCGCCTGCTAAAAGGTCTGAGTAATCATGCTCTACTGTTGCACCATTCTCATCAACAACAGCCCCATGTTTGGTAATAGCAATTGCACCATCATCATTTGATGACTTACGGTTGTTAGATTCATTATTGTTTGACAATAGTGGAACTAAAATCAGAATGATGGATAGGACAACAAAGATGCCCACAATTCTATTTCTTATGCTTTTACTGATTACCATTTTTATACTACCTATTTTATTTTTTTATTTAATTTCTAATGCGTCCATGGCTTCACTTACGGTGACAAAGGAGCCAAGTACAATAATTTCATCGTTCTTCTGAACATCCTTTAGGACAGCACAAACCGCGTCCTTAACATTATGGTAAGATTTTATCAAAGATTGAGGGACTTGGCATTTAATTAAAACTTTTTCTAAACGCTCTTTAGTCTCACCGCGAGCTGTATGCAATGTTGCAAGATAAAATCCATCAAAGGAATGAGAAATAATCTTAATTACAGATTCAATATCCTTATCCTTTAACATACCAATTAGCGCATAACGATTTGCAAGCTTTGGTCTGTTTTTGATTGTCTTAACAAGATTCAAAGCTGCAGGTGGATTATGTGCTACATCAAGGTAAATTGTAGGATTTACAGATACAAGCTGCATGCGTCCTGGAAGTGCAACTGTTTTAATCGCATCAATTACAGCCTTTGATGGAATATTTAATCCCATCTCACGTAGCAGTATTATTACCTTAATGGCTGCAGGTGCGCAACAGTAAGGTATTTTAGGATATGGAAGCATAAAGGTTGTAAGATTAAGAGACTTCTTTTCAATATATTTAAAGCCATCATCAAACTGTCCTTCAAAATCCTCATTCTCAACAAAGACAGTAGCGCCTCTCTTTTTTGCCTCTGCCTTTATAACATCAAGAGCACTCTTATCAATTACGCCTGTAACAACTTTTGAGTGTTCCTTAATGACACCAGCCTTTTCAAAGGCAATCTTTTCGATGGTATCACCTAGAATTCTTATGTGGTCAAGACCAATTGATGTAATGACGCTTATATTTGCATCAACAACATTTACAGCATCTAATCTGCCGCCTAAGCCAACCTCTAATACAACGGCATCAACCTTCTCAATGGAGAAACATACAAGGGCGGCAAGTGTTGTGTATTCAAAATAAGTAAGCTTAATCTCACCACAATTTTCATGAACTGTGGAAAATGCTTGCGCTAAAACATCGTCTTTTACAGGCGCTCCACTGATGCACACTCTTTCATTGAATTTATGTAAATGAGGTGAGGTGTAAAGGCCTGTCTTAATACTGCTGTTGTTCAGGATCCCTGCAATAAGAGCTGATGTTGAGCCTTTTCCATTAGTACCTGCAACTTCAATTACAGGAACCTTGTTTAAAAATGAAAGATTGAGTTTATCTAAAACAGCCTTCACACGTGAAAGGCCAAGCTCCATCTTGTTAGGATCGATGCTTTCAATATAATCAAGCCAGGTTTTTAGGGAACCTGGCTTATCTTTAACAATTTCAGATGTCATTTGAGATATTAAATTTCAACGCTGTTATCTGCTAATTGTGCTTCAACCGAATTTTTAGTACCAGACGCTCTCTTGTTATGAGTCTTTGTGGCACTCTTAACTTCAATCAATGGCACATTAGGATCATTTCTACCTAATAATAAAGCTACAAGCTCTGCTAACTCATCGCGCATCTTTGCACGAGGAACAATCATGTCAATTGCACCTTTTTCTACAAGAAACTCAGCTCGTTGGAAGCCTTCAGGTAGCTTCTCACGTACGGTCTGCTCGATAACACGAGGACCGGCAAAACCGATAAGTGCATTTGGCTCAGCAACGTTGATATCACCTAACATTGCAAGTGATGCACTAACACCACCCATGGTAGGATCTGTCATAACGCTGATAAAAGGTAAATGAGCCTTAGCAAGACGTGCTAATGCAGCAGATGTCTTAGCCATCTGCATTAAAGAGAATAAAGACTCCTGCATACGTGCACCACCTGATGTTGAGAAACAGATTAAGGCACAGTGATGCTTTAAACACTCTTCAACAGCGGCACAGAAACGAGCACCTACAACAGAACCCATTGAACCTGCCATGAACTCGAATTCAAAAGCACATGCTACAACAGGTAAGCCCTTTAAAGTACCTCTGATAACTACAAGACCATCTTTTTCACCAGACTTCTTCTGAGCTGCAGTATATCTGTCTTTATATTTCTTTAAGTCTTTAAACTTTAAAATATCCTTTGGCTCTAGATCGCCTGCAATTTCCAGACGACCTTCCTTATCTAGGAATGAGTCTAAGCGAACACGTGCCTTGATGTGCATGTGATGTCCGCACTTTGGACATACATTTAAATTACGCTCTAGTTCAGCTCTATATAATACTTGATCACATGATGAACACTTAGTCCAAACCCCCTCAGGGATCTCGTGTTTTGCACTATTGGTAATTGAAGATGTTGTCTTATGTAATAGATTCTCAAGCCAACTCATATTAAATCCTGTAGATAAAATTCTCTAATATTTCTTGTTGCTACTTAATTCAAGTAAAGCAATCTTTACTCAATAGCCATAATTTAATGTGCGCATTTTACCACACATCTATATTTATATGTTATTAAATTAAAAAACTCTGCTAATTGTTGCTACAACAGGCAGAGTTTTAGTATTTATATCAGTTTTAATATTAGAACTTAATTCCACCAGTTACAAAGAAATTGCAGCTGTTGTCTAACTTATACTTGTTGATTAAATCACCATCTGAGTTATAGAACTTGTACTCGTGCTTGAACGCATAAGCAACACCAGCATCAATTTCAATAGCAGGATGTGGAGTAAATACAGCTGCTACTGTAGCTGTATACTGCTTGTCATAGAAGTAGCCACTGCGTGCATATGAACTGTGCTCTGATAATTTAACGTAATTATAGCCGCCGTACTGTACGTTGCCTCTTAGAGCAAACCAGTCTGTAAATCTGTAGGTGGCTTCATTCTTTGGGAAACCAACAACAAATGATAGACCTTCAAGTGATGGGTCGCCATATTTAGCCTGCAGTACTGGGAAGAAAACGCTTCTAACTTTGTTTTTAGCAATACCAGCACCTGCCTCTACAGCCCATTCATTATCAAGTTGATAATTGAAGCTTCCGCTTGCAAAAACACCGTAGTTCTTTGAAATTTTAAAATCATCTTCCCATGCTAGAGATAAACCACCCTTTGCATTGAATGATAAATTATCACCTAAATCAAAGGTGTGATGGACAATACCATACAAAGTATGAAGATCATCAATATCTTTTGAGCGATCGAAATTGATTGCCTGATGTTTGTAACCTAAAGAGATAAGCTCATTACCGCCTTCAAGTTTAAAGCCTTTGCTTTTAACATCCTGACCGTGCTTTAAGCTTGTGCTGTAATAAGATGAACCAGCTGTAAAGTATGCTGCGTTTGCTTGAGATGCTGCTGCAAATACTAATGCAGATGCTAGTAATAATTTTTTCATAAATTTTTCCTAAAAAATATAATGAATTAAGGAAGTTTTGCTCAACCTAAATTAATAAATTTCTTATATTATAATGCGTTATACAACACAAACAAGATAGTCTGGCTATTTTGACAGAACTTTTCATTTTTTAACCTAAAAGGTTACATTTTCTTTGAAATATAGTGTGTTTTGCGATAAAAACTCTGCTTATTCAAAAAAGTAGAGTTTAGGATATTAAGATTTAGATAAACTTAAAATGTAGAGAATCTGTTAAAAATAGCTTGATACATACCGGTATGGTATTTTTCTTATAATAAAATTTCTATTTTTATTGGCCAATAACAAAAATTGTATTACTGAATTACATTTAAGGTTGTTATAGTCATAGGTTATACATTATCAATGTCATCTGAACATTTGTTTTTTACTTATAACGCAAGTGCTTTTTATACATTATTTTTTAAATTATAAAGTTTGTTAACCTTGCTTTAGCTAAAGAAATGAAATCAACAAATATTAATAAGGTGAATTTTTTATTGAGGTACCTGATCCTGCAATGAATTCATGAAAATACATTACCGAACCAGGTTATGAGGAAATACAAATCTATACGTGCATATGTTTTACACGTTGTGACTCTTCGGCACGTTTTGCATCATTGAATCGGTCTGATGTACCAACAAGATAACCTGTTACACGTCTGATTCTCTGAAACTTAACACCTTCACCTACAAGTCCGTGGTGATTTGCTCTTAATCTACAAAAATTATCCATACATCCTCCTTGATAGTCATCAACAGGTTTATATTACATTGTAATTAATCGGATGACTCTCTAATTAAGAATTATTATCAATAACTACGATAATTTTTCTTCGTCATGTCATAAGAAAAACAGAAAAAAATGTATTCAAATCTTTTATAAGTCTTAATTTGTGCTATATTTTCTCAACCAAAAAACAAAGCCTTGATGGACGCATATCATGCCTAAAGCAAAAAAATTATTAGCAATATCTATATTACTTTCATGCCAGATGGCCTTCGCAGCCCAGGATACAAATCAAATTAATGATAAATTCACCCAGATTAAGGGTACTATTGACAGTATTAATGGTGAGTTATCTGCACAAAGAGCTCACATGGGTGAAATTAAAGCCGATCTGGAACACTCTAACGCTGTTTTCCAGAAAAAGGTTTTAGAAGAATTAAAGTCACTCCAGAGACAGAATCAGTTTGTTTACGACACCCTGATAGCTCAAAGAGAACGAACTGGAGACAATATGAATTTAAAACCATTAAGAAACTATGACCTCCAGACACCTGATGGCAAAATGATTTTAGGTGCTGTTGAGTATGTATACGTAAAGGAAGCAGATGCAACATTTGTAGCTAGAATCGATACAGGTGCATCTCAGTCCTCTATTAGTGCTCAGAATATTAAAGAATTCGAACGCAACGGCAAAAAGTGGATCCGTTTCCAGATCATTCACAATGACAGAACCATTGATATGGAAGCTCCTTTTGTAAGACAGACACGACTTGTTCAATCATCATTTGAAGGATTCAGCTATCGCCCTATCGTTCGCTTGAACGTAAAAATTGGTGATTACTCAACTAGCGCCGAGTTCAACCTCGTTGACAGATCAAAAATGCAGTATGCACTGCTTATTGGCAGACCTCTGCTTACAGACATTGCTGTAGTTGATGTTGCCCGCCAGAAGATTCAAAAGCGCGCTGATAAAGACGGTCTTTTGATTGTAAGCATTGACGCATATAACGAGGCTGTTAAAAACGGCATAAACCTGAACGAAGAATACGACAAAAAGAAAGCTGAGGATTTAGGCGGTCAGATTGCTACTGTATCTGAAGACGGAACAGAAAGTCTTGGTACTGATCCTAAATTGTCATTACCATCTGTAAGCAACAAGATTGAAACCGATGAAGGCAAAATTCCAACTACTAAAGTTGACAAAAGGAAGCCGGCAAAAGATGTTGCAGAAAAGAAAGTTCTAAAGGAAACTCCTGAAAAGAAAGCAACTTCAAAAACAAAAGCTAATACAGACGGTAAAAAAGTTAAATAATCTAGTAGTAAATTACTCACTGATCTAGTAAAGATTAAGGTACAAAAATGGTCTCCCGCGGTTTATTTTATTTTGTAACTGCAATTTTATTTCTTGCAGGTATCCTTTTAATTGCATATCAGAGAATCACCTTTGATATTCCTTTCCTACCAAATAACCAGAAGATTATCTGGAATGTTGAGGCTCGAGTCGAGTTTGAGCCAAAAGCTAATATGGCATCCGAGCTTTCATTTGCTCTGCCTGCAGTACAGCCTGGATTTACTCAGTTAGACCACAACACTGCAAGCTTAGGTTATGGCGTTAACTACGTTAAAAAAGACAACTGCAATTATGTAGAATGGACCAAGCGTAATCCACAGGGACTTCAGATCCTTTACTACAGAGCAGATATCCTGGTTGATCCTGATGCAAAGGCATCATCAATGATTGTTCCTGCTCTATCAGAAAACACCGAACCAGAGCCTTACGCCACTGCAATGGCAGGAATTGCACAGACTGCAATGTCAAGAAGCTCAAGCCCTTACTCTTTTGCAACACAGGTTATTCATGAGTTAAATCAGGATAGTGAAATAACCTCTTTACTTTCCTCAAAGTACAAACGCTCTGAGTTACTTGTAAATATCCTGCAAATCGGTAAAATACACGCTCGTGTTGTTTCAATTCTTGATTTAAACGATGGCCGTCGTAATCAGAAGCTAAAAAATTATGTAGCAGTATTTAATAATACCGAGTACAAGATCTTCAACCCAGCATCTGGCAAGACTGGTCTTGAGAGTAATCAGATGATCTGGACTGACAACGGTAACTCATTACTTGATATTGCAGGTGGCAGATACGCTCGCGTAACCTTCACCACAATGAACAGTTCAGTAAGTGCTATTGAAGCAGGTAAACGCAAGGCTAATGTAGATATTGCAGCAGGAGAAGAGCTTGTTCCTTTCTCACTATCATTACTACCACTTGAAGAGCAGTCACTGTTTAAGGGATTATTGCTCTTACCTATCGGTGTGGTTATTGTCGTATTCTTGAGAGTTATTGTAGGTATTAAGACATCAGGTACATTCATGCCTGTTCTTATTGCAATGTCATTCCTTCAGACCTCCTTATGGATTGGTCTAATCGGCTTTGTAAGCATTGTAGGTGTAGGTCTTATCGTAAGATCATGGCTATCTTACCTGAATCTGCTATTGGTAGCCAGAATTTCCGCGGTAATTATTACCGTTATTGGCCTTATCGGTCTAATCTCACTGTTAACCTATAAGATTGGTTTAACAGAAGGTATTAAAATCACCTTCTTCCCTATGATTATTCTTTCATGGACTATTGAGAGAATGAGTATTCTCTGGGAAGAAGAAGGATATAAAGAGGTTATTAAACAAGGTGGAGGTTCACTGTTTGTTGCAGTATGCGCATACCTGTCTATGACCAGCTTCTTTATTCAGCACTTTACCTATAACTTCCTTGGTTTACAGTTTGTACTGCTATCTCTTGTTCTAATCATGGGTAACTACACCGGCTTTAGATTATCTGAGTTAAAGAGATTCAAGCCACTTGCTAAGCAGATTTCTCTATATCAGAACGGCGATCAGAACGTACATGAATCAACTCGTCTTAAAGAAGAATTAAACGAGTTAAAGTCAGATCCTCACAACACTTATCGTAAATGGAAGAATGAGGCTCAGGATCAGATTGATCAGGAGAATCAGTCTAAAGACGAGAAGAAGGATCAGCAATAATGATTCTTTTAGATAAAATTAAAGACTTTGCACAAAGATATGCATCGCCTTTTGAAATGGCCGAAGATGGCATTATGGGTATGAACCAGCGTAATGTAAATTACATTGGAAGATACAATAAGCGCTCTTTATACCCATTAGTTGATAACAAGCTTTTAACTAAAAAGATTGCTTTAAAAAATAATGTAAAAACTCCAAAGCTTTTGGGCTCAATTAAGAATCTGCCTGAGGTTAATGCTGATTTAGATATTATCGGTGACCATACTGAGTTCTGTATTAAGCCAGCTCACGGCTCAGGCGGTAAAGGCATTCTTGTTATCAAGGATAAAAGTAAGACCACTGGTAACTTTATTAAAACCTCAGGTCAGGAAATCACAGAGCATGAGTTAAAGCGTCATATCACCAATATTCTTGCAGGCCTTTTCTCATTAGGTGGTAAACCTGATATTGCTCTTATTGAAGAACTGATTCACTTTGATAATGTGTTTTCAGGCTACAGCTATGATGGTGTACCAGATACCCGTGTAATCGTATTCCAGGGCTTCCCTATCATGTGCATGATGAGACTTTCAACATCAGCATCCGATGGAAAGGCAAATCTGCATCAGGGCGCAGTAGGAGTTGGGATCTGTGTAAGAACAGGAAGAGCAGTACGAGCTGTTCAGCACAACGAGCCTATCTCAATTCACCCAGACACTGACAAGGTTTTAGCAGAGCTTAGAGTTCCCAACTGGCATGAGGTATTATCCCTTGCAGCCTCCTGCTACGATATGTCAGGTTTAGGATATATCGGTACAGATATCGTGCTTGATAGAGACAAAGGGCCTATGCTTCTTGAGTTAAACGCTCGTCCTGGTCTTGCAATTCAGATTTGCAACAATGCAGGTCTTCTGCCAAGACTAAGACTGATTGAGGCATTAACCAAGAAACACAGGTTTACAATTGAGCAGAGAGTTTGCTTCTCTATGCAGCACTTTGGTGTTTTCAAAGAGTAAGAATAAAGATTTGTTAAGTTAGACAAAGAATTACAAAATATAGCTAAAAATACGCTAAATTAAGTATTCCTGACAATTGAAACAGTATTTTTTTGATATACTAGGAATATGAAGAGTTTAGCGTATTTTTTTATTATCCTTTCAGTATTTAGCGCAGATTTTGCAAATGCAAAAGGCGAGGATAAGACCTGCTCTACTACTTTCAGACCCAAAACAGACGAAACAGCATTTGCAGCTGTTGGTTCTTCTTTAAAGATTGCAGATAAAACCTGCATCAAATCATTTCTTGATATTAAGCACGATACTATAAGCGGTGCCATCACCATTCCTCAGGGTCTCTACCCGGTTTTGAGCAATGAAGATGAGAAAATTACTTTTGATATAACCTCAAAAAACGGAGCTAAGGTTTCAAGCTGTGCGTTTTGTGATCCAGTAAAAGCTCTGGTTATAAACAAATTTAATCCAAAAACCTTATGCGTGCTTACAGCTTTAAATCTTGAAAGTTGCGCGATCGACAACTCTATTGCCTATGAAGTTAAATCAACAGAAGATTTAACAGAAGGTTTGTGTGCGCCTTCCCTTGTTTATTTCGGAAGACAGGGCGATATACTGCATTTTGCAATCAATGATTGCTCTAATATCACCAAACCAACCTTAAGTTATGATTTAACCTTAGGTGATGAGATACGTTTTCTTAATGAGCAGATAAAAATCATCAAAGCTGACAATCTTGGCATATATTATTCTAGATTAAGTGAGCCTTCCCGTAAAAATAATGAAACATTAAAGAATGAGCTTACAATACCAGAAAAGAAAAATAACAATAATAATCAGCTAGTTGAATTAGCACAGAATAAAAATAATTAAGATAAAGCTATTGCTTTACTAACTAAGGAAATACATTTAATGTTTTTAAAAGTTTTACAGCTGTTACCTGTAGCAATCTTTTTTATCTCTTACAAGATGACAGCAAACCTGATTTTAGCTACAACTTTAATTGTAGCATCATGTCTTATTACTACACTTTTAGAATTTTTCATTACCAGGAAAATTTCTCGTATGCAGGTAATATTAGTAGCAGCGCTACTAATCTTTGGTCTGCCTACGATTTTATTAAAAGATCCTATAATTATAAAATGGAAGGTAACCGTAGTTAATATGGCACTTACCCTGACTATTTTTGTTACCCAATTTATTTTAAAGAAAAACCCATTTGCATATATTTTAGAAAAAGAGCTTCCACTACCTGCAGCAGCATTTGGCACATTAGGCCTTATGTGGATGATTTTCTTCTTTTTCTCAGGCTTACTAAATGTGGTAATTGCCTTTTATTTAACTGATTTATTCGGCGTAACACAAGAGTGCGCTGAAGAGCTGTGGGTTGATTATAAAACTTTTGGAAACGCAATTATCAATGGCGTATTTGCAATAATCAGTATGTCTGTTTTATTTTTTAAATACCCAGAAATTGCAGTACAATTAGGCGAAAAGAAAAAATAAAATTTTGTGGAAAAATCTCATGCCAGATCAGAATTTCGGAAATATTAAATACGGTGTTATTCCAGTCGCAGGTTTAGGCACAAGATTGCTTCCTGCCACTAAGGCTATTCCAAAGGAAATGATGCCTTTAGTTGATAAACCACTAATTCAGTATGTGGTTGCAGAAGCTGTTAAGGCAGGTATTAAGAACATCGTACTTATTACTCATTCCTCAAAGAATACAATTGAAAACCATTTTGATACTTCATTTGAGCTTGAAGCTACACTAGAAAAACGTGTTAAAAGACAGCTTTTAGAAGAGGTTCAGAATATCATTCCTCGCGATGTTTCTATTCTAAGTGTGCGTCAGGGGGAATCAAAGGGACTAGCTCACGCTATTCAGTGTGCATTCCCTATTGTTGGCAAGAATCCTTTTGCAGTTATTCTTCCGGATGTAATCATTGATGAAAAGAAGTCAAATCTTGCTACTGACAACATCTCTGCTATGATTAACCGTTTCGAGCAGACAGGTAAACCACAAATCATGGTCGAAAAAGTACCTGATGAGGCTGTAAGCTCATACGGTATTGTTGATATCGGACAAAAACAGCTATTACCAGGTGAGTCAGCTAAGATTTACAACATGGTTGAAAAGCCAAAGATTGAAGATGCTCCATCTAACTATGCTGTGGTTGGCCGTTATGTGCTACCTGCTGAGATCTGGTCATTATTCAGAAAGACACCAATTGGTGCTGGTGGCGAGTTCCAGTTAACCGATACCATCGATATGTTGATGCAGATGATGGATGTCGAAGCATACAACATTGTCGGAGGTCAGCATGACTGCGGCAACAAGCTAGGTTATGTTAAGACCTTTATTGAATACGCTCTTCGCAATGAAGAAACATCAAAAGGCGTTCTGGACTTTATTAAAACTCTAGTAAAGTAATCTAACATTAAAAGATAGTGCAGCTGATGTCGCACTATCATATATCTGCTTCCACTTCTTTTTATCTTTATCAAGACAATAGAATTTGCAAGAAACTATTCTTTATTTTCTGCAAAATGCATATTATGTCATTAACAAGGTAAGAAAAAAAATCTCTACTATATTTAATAAAGTGATAATTTTTTCTAACATTCACTGTTAAGAAAAATTAGCGATATACTAGGAAGCTACAATAAAAAACATACAAAGAATTAGAAAAAAATCATGAACTGGAAAATAATTCTTGCTTTTATGGTGAGTTTTGCGCTTTTAATGAGCGCAAGCTACACCATGCTGATACCATTCCTTCCTTTATATCTTGAAAAGGAATTACACGCATCATATGATTCTATTTCCATGTGGTCAGGCGCCTGCTTTGCCATCACCTTTGGTATCAGTTCTTTTGCAGCTCCTCTATGGGGAAAGTTAAGCGATAAAATCGGCAAGAAATCCATGATTATTAGATCAAGTCTGTTACTTTCCGTAACCTACTTTTTAGCAGGTACAGTGCATACCCCATTGCAGTTGTTTTTAGTCCGTGCTTTTCAGGGTATTGCCGCTGGTTTGTGGCCAGCATGTCTTATCATGATTTCAGCTTATGTGCCTAAAAACAGATTAGGTCTTAGCATGGGACTTATGCAGAGTGCTAATATTACTGGTGGTGTTTTAGGCCCTTTGTTTGGCGGTCTTTTATCCATGGGATTTGGCATGCGCCATTCATTCTTTATAGGCTCGGCTGTATTATCACTAATCTGTATTAGCACTATCTTTTTCATCAAAGAGCCTCCTGCTGTAACTTCTATAAACGGTAAACCACTTGAAAAAACAACATCTAAGACATTATTAAAAGATAAAAACATCATTATTCTTATGGTGGGCATGTTAGTTGCTAACGCGGTAATAATGCAGATCCAGCCGATAATGGCTCTTTATGTTCAGTCACTCAATAAAAGCACAATGGATGTGGTACTGCTCTCTGGCATTATTCTATCCTTTGGCGGTTTTGCAGGAGCCATGTCATCTCCTTTCTGGGGACGTGCAGGTCAGAAAAAAGGATTTTATAACGCTGTAACTGTAGCCTGTCTTGGTGCAGGAACTCTAATGATAATTCAAAGCCTTCCAGATAACCTGTTGCTATTTGGTATTACTCAGTTTTTAGTTGGACTGTGTTTCTCAGGTATTTTCCCCTCATTTAACTCAATATTAGTTTTAATCACTCCGCCAAATGCCCGTGGCATCAGCTTTGGGATCCTGTCATCAGCCCAAATGCTAGGAGGAGCAATAGGTCCCATAGTTGGTAGTATAATTGTCGGTTTGCTTTCTTTTAGCTATGTTTACATATTCGCAGGCAGTACTCTTGTCTTGTTAGGTTTGTATCTTTTATTCCTCGCACCTGCAGACTTTAAGGACAAGGCAAACTCTACAAGTGTAGTAAAACATGTCACAGCCGATGCTAATGCACAAAAAGAAGTATAGTATCAGTTGTAATTTTTATTAAACAGCCACTCACTTTATATGGCTTATAGGTTGTCATTTCTGATAACTTATAGGTCAAATTAAAAGAATTTAGCCCCATATTTGATCATTTCGTTTTTCTGTTACACAGATAGTTATACTAAGTTTATAACAACTACTATAAAGGTTATAAATATGACTAAAGATACTATCGGTATGCGCATTAAAAACGCGTTATACGCAAAAAGGATGACTAGCTTTGAAATAGCTTCAAAAGCTCAAATATCTGAAGGTGGTTTATCTCAAATCATTAACGGTAAGATCAAAAATTTAAAAGTAGACACAGCAATCAGAATTGCCACAGCCCTTGATATGCCTTTACTGAAACTGATTTTCGGCAAGGACGAGGATATCTGTGAGGACAGTGCTTTATATGATAAGGACTACTAATAAGATCTCTCGCTATGAGGTCACTTATAATGTTGAATCTCATAAAGTAAAGTTCACCGAATTCAAATACGACAGAATTACCGCTTTTCATAAAAACTACTTTGAAAAGTAAGGTATTTTAGATGCAAGTCTTTGTAAAAGCTTTAAAGTTCTAGGCGATAGCATGGAGCCTTTAATCCGTAATGGAGACAGACTATGTAGTTGTAGACTGCTCTGCCCCGAGCATGTCATTGATGGCGAAATTTATGCTTTCTGCGATCAGAAGGGACTACATGTAAAAAGACTTATTGCTCCTCTTTGTGGCGGTCTAATCATTCGCTCTGATAATACCTCATATGAAGATGAATTCCTGACAAAAGAAGAATCATCAAATCTATATATCCTAGGTAGTGTTGTTGACAGAGCCGTCTCAATTATCGGAGCCTAGCATTATCTAATATCAGGTTATCTCCTGATATTAGTAAATAATAGATCGGATACTGCATTTTTTTATTTCATAGATAGTTATGATACCTAATAGAAGGTATAATTTTTTCTATGAAAGACAATAAATTTACCCTTGTGCTGCTTATCTGCAATATGCTGCTCTTAAGTAGCTCTAACACTCTGGTGATGCCATTCCTGCCACTGTATTTAAAAACCCAGTTACAGTGTCCTGCAGAGAGTTTATATCTGTATACAGCCTTATGCTATTCAGTTACTTTTGTAGTAAGTATGGTTATATCACCTGTATGGGGTAAATTTGCTGATATCTTTGGAAAAAAGACTATGCTCATGAGAGTGCTTGTATTACTTGCAATCTCGTATCTTTTCTGTGCCTTTGCAAAGACTCCACTGCAGCTTTGTCTTGCTCGTGCCTTTCAGGGGCTTGCCTCAGGTATAACACCTGCTTTTTTAGGTCTTGTAAGTGCCTATTCAGATAAAGATAAAACAGGTACTAATCTTGGATTTATACAAAGCTCTAATTTAATCGGTACTATTTTAGGCCCTATTATAGGCGGTATCATTGCTCAGCTCTTTGGTGTACGCGAATGTTTTCTGATTGTTCTGACAGTGGTTACTCTGCTTCTTGTAGTTAATGTCATCTTTATTCATGAACCTAAGAATGATAATAAAGATAATGAAGTAAAAGATCACACCACCATTAAAGGCCTTTTATCCGATCCTATAATTCAGTCTCTATGCTCATGCATTTTTGTCAATGCTATGGTCATCATGATGATTGTGCCTATGCTTTCAACCTATGTGCAGAATCTTACTGACAATAATGAATCAATTGCCCTGTCAGGCATTATATTCTCATTAAGCGGAATATCAGGCGCAATTGCAGCTCCACTATGGGGAAGAGCTGGCACTCAAAACGGCTTTTTACGTGTTATGCATTTGAGTGTGCTAGGTGCTGCCATTTTTTACCTTATAGCCTATGCATTCCCTGATATCTATATCTTTGCGCTTATTCAGTTTCTTTTTGGAGCCTGTATCTGTGCCTGCGCGCCATGCGTTCATTCAATCACAGCAAAACATATTCAAAAAGAACATCACACCAAAGCCTATGCTCTAATCTACAGTTTTCAGCAGCTTGGTAATCTTACAGGTCCTCTAATCTGCAGTATCATTATATACTACAGCTCTATGAACAGGATCTTCCTGTTTGCCTCAGCGTCTTTACTCTTACTTAGCATTTATCTTCTATTTATCCAGATAAAAAGACAGAAGAAACAAAAATAATTCCTCTAAAAATCAGGAAGTTCTATATTTATTTTCTTATTGGTAATATTTATCATTATAATTCATTGCAATTTAAAAAATTTAGTTCTTCATAAATTTATGTTGAAAACCTCTAGGATCAATTTGTTAACTTTTAACTAATTGATTCTTTCCTTGAAAGGCTTGAAATAACTTTAGAAAGTAATACTTCAAGTCTCTAAA